>CABSLV010000004.1 GCA_902478645.1 uncultured Flavobacteriales bacterium
GAACGAATCGACCCGCCGCTGGGAGAGGTAAAAACCGATGTCGCCGAGGTATTCCTTGATGTGTCCGTCGCGGAATTCGTAGGTCTTGTTGGTGAGCCCGGAGAGGAAATCGCGGTCGTGCGAGACGAGGATGAGCGTCCCGTCGAAGGATTCGAGGGCTTGTTTGAGGATGGCTTTCGAGCGGATGTCCAGGTGGTTGGTCGGCTCGTCCATGATCAGCACGTTGAAGGGGCGCACCAACAGTTTGCACAGCGCCAGACGGCCGCGTTCCCCGCCCGAGAGGACTTTCACCTTTTTCTCGATCGCATCGCCCGAAAAAAGGAAACTGCCCAGCAGGTCGCGGGCCTTGGGGCGCATGGCTTCGGTGGCTTCGTCCTCGATGGTGCGGATCAGGGTCTTTTCCATGTCGAGGCTCTCCTTCTGGTTCTGGGCGTAATACCCCACATGGACGTTGTGTCCGCGTTCGATGGTGCCCTGGTAGTCGATCTCGCCCAGCAGGCAGCGCACGAAGGTGGTCTTACCCTGTCCGTTCTTGCCCACGAAGGCGATCTTGTCGCCGCGCTGCGCCTGAAAGTCGATGCCCTTGAGCACCTCTTTGGCCGTGTATTCGACGGTCGTTTCCACTCCGTTGCGGTCGATCTTCCGCGTAGCGTCGGTGAAGGTTTTGCGCACGTCTTCGGCCCGGAAAACGACCTTCCCGGAAGGACTGTCCACCTGAAAACGCAGGTGCATGGCCGCCACGTCGTCGGTATCGACCTCGATGAGTTCCTTTTTCTCCAGCCGTTTCATCAGGCTCTGGGCAAAGGCTGCCTTGGTGGCCTTGTAGCGGAAACGCTCGATGAGCTGTTCGGTCTGGCGGATTTCCTTCTCCTGGTTCTTGCGGGTGGCGAGCTGTTTTTCCCGGATTTCGGCGCGGAGATCCAGGTATTTGGAGTAGGGCTGCTTGTAGTCGTAGATACGCCCGCCGGAGATCTCGATGGTGCGGTTGGTCACGTTGTCCAGGAAGGTGCGGTCGTGGCTCACCAGCACCACCGCACCGGGAAAACGGGTAAGGAAGTCCTCGAGCCAAAGGATGGACTCGATGTCCAGGTGGTTGGTCGGCTCGTCCAAGAGCAGGACGTCGTTCTGCTGGAGCAACAGCTTGGCCAGCTCGATGCGCATGCGCCACCCGCCGGAAAACAGGCGGGTATCCTTGTCGAAGTCCGAGCGTTCGAAACCCAGTCCCAACAACACACGTTCGACCTCACCGGCATAGGTGTATCCCCCGGCCAGATCGTACCGGTGCGTGAGGTCGTTGAGTTCTTCGATGAGTTTCATGTAGGCCTCGCTCTGGTAGTCGGTGCGCACGGCCAGGAGATGGTTTACCTCCTCGAGGCGTTTTTCGATAGCTTTCAGTTCGACGAACGAACTTTCGATCTCGCCCATCAGGGTGTGGCGGTCCTGGAAATCGATATCCTGACGCAGGATCCCCACCCGCACCGGACCGTCGTAGGAGAGTTCGCCTTCGTCGGGGCGCAAGTCGCCGGAGAGTACGCGCAGCATGGTCGTCTTGCCGGCTCCGTTTTTACCTGCCAGACCGATACGGTCGCCCTTGTCAATACGAAAACTCACACCCGAGAACAGGGGTTCTCCGGAAAAATAAACAGCTATGTTGTTGGCCGATAACATAAAGTCGATGGTTTTATCTCCCGCAAGGACTCCCATCCTGCGGAGGGTACAAAGATAGTGAAAGCCGAGCGCTGCGGGAAGGGGGAAAACGAAGTTTTCACCCGGAGCGCTGCCGAGGCGCATCCTGTCTTATGAAAAGATAGTGAAAGGCGACATCCTGTTTCATCCTGTTTCCTTTGTCCGGAAAGAAGAAAAAACGACCGCAAATCGCAAGGGAGAAAACCGTGCGTTTTCTCCGGAAAAACCCGTACCTTGCACAAAAAGTACAGACAAATAACGACATCCAACCATGGAAAAAGTAGCATTGGGCATCGACATCGGCGGGACGAACACCAAGTACGGATTCGTGGACGCACAAGGCAAGATCTACGGAGAGACCTCCATACCGACCGTCTTGAAAGTCGGAGAGGAACAGGAAAGTTTCGAGCAGTACATCGCCCGGCTGTGCTCTCAGGCGCAGCAGACCCTCAAGGAATGCGGGCAGGACCTGCAACTCATCGGTGCGGGGATCGGTGCTCCGGACGGCAATTTCTTCAGCGGGGCGATCGAGTTTGCGGTCAACCTTCCCTGGAAAGGCGTTCTGCGCGCCGCCGCGCTCGTCTCCCAACACATGGGCGTACTGGCTGCCTTGACCAACGATGCCAATGCCGCCGCGATGGGCGAGATGCTCTTCGGGACGGCCAAAGGTATGAAGGACTTTATCGTCATCACCCTCGGTACGGGGGTGGGCAGCGGTATCGTCATCGGCGGGAGGATGGTCTATGGCCATGGCGGTTTCGCCGGCGAACTGGGACACGTGATCGTCAAGGAAGGCGGGCGCGTGTGCGGTTGCGGGCGAAGAGGCTGTCTGGAGACCTATTGCTCCGCCGGAGGGGTGCGCCGCACGGTGATGGACCTGCTGGCCGAGGAAACAACCCCGAGCGTACTGCGCGACATTTCGTTCGAGCAGATGACCTCGGCGCGCATCTACGAAGCGGCCATGGAGGGCGATCCGCTGGCACGCGAGGCTTTCCGTCGTACCGCACGCATCCTGGGACGTGCCTTGGCCGATTTTGTCACCTTTTCCTCGCCCGAGGCCATCATCCTTTTCGGCGGGGTGGCCCGCGCGGGTGAATTCCTGCGCAAACCCACCGAGGAAGCGATGGAGGAATCGATGCTGCATTGTTTCAAAAACAAGGTCAAGGTGCTGCTTTCCGACTTGAGCGAAGGCAACGTGGCTATCCTTGGGGCGGCGGCTTTGGCATGGGATGCTTACCGAAAGCCGAACGAAAAAAAGGCGTAGGATGCGCCCTCGGTATCGTCAATTGCGAAAACGTTGTTTTCGATTTGCCGCTGCGCTCGCCTTTCACTATATTTTCATAATATAGGATGCGGCTCGGTATCGTCAATTGCGAAAACGTTGTTTTCGATTTGCCGCTGCGCTCGCCTTTCACTATATTTGTCGCTGAGTCTGCCACGTTGCGGACACAAGGACTTACCGAAATAAAAAACGAAGAAAAAATTATGAAAAAAGTTACTCTGGGTATCGATATCGGCGGGACGAACACTAAGTACGGCTTTGTGGACAAGGATGGAAAAATCTACTGCGAGTCTTCCATCTCGACCACTACACCGGGGGAAAATTTCGAGAATTACTTGGACAACCTGCATCGGGAAGTAACCAATGCCTTGAAGAATTGTCCGGAAAAACTCGAACTCATCGGCGTGGGTGTCGGCGCTCCGAACGGGAACTATTTCAACGGCTGCATCGAATTTGCCGTCAACCTTCCTTGGAAGGGGATTACCCGTATCGTTTCCCTGATGGAGGAAAAATTCGGCGTTCCGGCCGTATTGACCAACGACGCCAACGTCGCCGCAATGGGTGAGATGCTCTTCGGCACGGCCAAAGGCATGAAGGACTTTATCGTCATCACCCTCGGCACGGGCGTGGGCAGCGGTATCGTCATCGGAGGCAATATGGTGTACGGACACGACGGTTTCGCCGGCGAATTGGGACACGTGGTGATCAAGGAAGGCGGTCGCGAATGCGGCTGCGGACGCCACGGTTGCCTGGAGACTTATTGCTCGGCCAACGGTATCCGCCGTACGGTGTTTGAGATGCTGGCCAACCGCACCAACCCCAGCGTACTGCGGGGCATTTCGTACGATGACCTTACCTCGGCTCGTATCTACGAGGCGGCTATGGAAGGCGACCACATCGCGCGCGAGGCTTTCCGCTACACGGGACGCATCCTGGGACGGGCTCTGGCCGACTTCGTAACCTTCTCTTCGCCCGAGGCCATCATCCTCTTCGGCGGTTTGGCCAAAGCCGGCGAACTGATCCGCAAGCCGACCGAGGAAGCGATGGAGGAATCGATGCTCCACTGCTTCAAGAACAAGGTCAAGGTGTTGCTTTCCTGTCTGGACGAAGGCAATGTGGCCATCCTCGGAGCAGCGGCCCTTTCGTGGAACGAGCTCGAAAACGTTCGGAAAAAAGCCTGACGTTTTCTCCTGAAAACATATTATCTTTGCCGCCTCGTTGTTCCCCCACCGGGGCGGTTTTTGCGGACGTGGTGGAATGGTAGACACGCCAGACTTAGGATCTGGTGCCGCGAGGTTTGTGGGTTCGAGTCCCTCCGTCCGCACCACAAGGGCAAAAAAAGTCCCGGCCTTTGGCCGGGACTTTTTTTGCCCTTGTGATATCCAGACCGTCTTTTCAAGGCTGTCTTCGCACAAGAACTATTCTCGTCGCATTTGATAACGCAACGGAAGAGAGACCCAGCCGGCAGTACGCCGACGGGGAGAAAAAATCGTCGAAAGAGGTCTCGTCAGGGTTTGACCGGCAACCCGTTTTTGTCGGTAAACGAGCCGATGATGATCATGATCAGATCGACCAGCACCCAGATGCCGACGGCAGCCACCAGGAAGTAGCCGATCAGAATGATGGACAATACAACCCCAAGGATGGTCATAAGCAGTTGCGCGATGGCCGTACCGATCTTCCCCACATAGAAACGGTGCGCGCCGAAACCGCCCAGGAAAAAGCACAACAACAACGCACCCACGAAAGAACAGGGGCTTTTGACCGTTTGTTCGACCGGAACGACCGGTACTCCGCATTTGACACAGATCACCGCATTGTCGGGGATTTCTGCTCCGCAATTCTTGCAATACATAACAATCGTGTTTTTAGTGTTGAAAAACAGGAATGACTATTCGGAGTAAAAGTATCAAAAATCCCTGGATTTTCCCCGCACCTGCCTGTTTTTTTCATGAATCTCTTTTCCCATCACTCCGAGAATCGCCCCATCTCACCCCGGAACAGGTATGACCGCGGTTTCCCCGTGTTCCCGCAAAGGACGAGAGCGGCGAAAAACAGGATAGTTAAATCCCCTGTAGTGAAAAGGAAGTGGAAAAAATTCCCTACATTTGCTAGGATTATAATTTTGTTTATCACACGATGACAGCGACTGCAGAAACGACGAAAGGGAACATCGTCAAAATCGTAGGCCCTGTGGTGGATGTACAGTTTCCTCCGCAAGCCGAAAACTTCCCCAAGATATACGACGCATTGACCGTCACCGGCGACGCCGGACAGCAGATCGTGCTGGAAGTCCAGCAACAGATCGGCGAGGATACCGTACGGTGCATCGCAATGGATATCACCGACGGCCTCTACCGGGGCATGGAGGTCAGTGCCACCGGTGCCCCGATCAAGATGCCTGTCGGGAAACAGATCCGCGGCCGGCTGTTCAACGTATCGGGTCAGGCCATCGACGGTCTGGAAGACCTTCCCCGGGAAAACGGTCTGCCCATCCACCGCCCGGCGCCGAAGTTCGACGATCTGTCCACCACCTCCGAAGTACTGTTCACCGGCATCAAGGTGATCGACCTGATCTGCCCGTATGTGCGCGGAGGCCGTATCGGCCTGTTCGGTGGTGCGGGTGTGGGCAAGACGGTGCTCATCCAGGAGCTGATCAACAACATCGCCAAACAGCACGGCGGTCTGTCGGTTTTCGCGGGCGTGGGCGAACGCACCCGCGAGGGCAACGACCTGCTGCGCGAGATGATCGAATCGGGCATCATCAACTACGGCGAGGAATTCAAAAAATCGATGGAAGAAGGCTCGTGGGACCTCTCGAGAGTGGACCACAAGGCGCTTGAGGATTCCAAGCTGGCTTTCGTTTTCGGACAGATGAACGAACCTCCGGGAGCCCGTGCCCGCGTGGCACTCTCGGGCGTAACGCTGGCCGAATATTTCCGCGACGGCGACAAGGGACAGGAGGAAGGCAAGGGACGCGACATCCTGTTCTTCGTGGACAATATCTTCCGTTTCTCCCAGGCGGGTTCGGAGGTATCGACCCTGCTGGGACGTATGCCTTCCGCGGTGGGATACCAGCCGACCCTGGCTTCCGAAATGGGAGCCTTGGAGGAGCGCATTGCCTCGACCAAGCACGGTTCCATCACTTCGGTGCAAGCGGTGTACGTGCCGGCCGACGACTTGACCGACCCGGCGCCTGCCACTACGTTCAACTTCCTGGACGCCAAGACGGTGCTCTCGCGTAAGATCGCCGAAATGGGTATCTACCCAGCCGTGGATCCGTTGGATTCCACCTCTCGCATCCTCGACCCGACGGTCGTGGGCAAGGCACATTACCAGACGGCTCAGCGGGTCAAGGAAATCCTCCAAAAGAACGCCGCCCTGCAGGACATCATCGCCATCCTGGGTATGGACGAGCTCTCCGAAGAAGACAAACTGGTGGTGCAGCGCGCCCGCCGCGTGATGCGCTTCATGTCGCAGCCGTTCTTCGTGGCCGAACAGTTCACCGGACGCCCGGGCGTGTATGTGGACATCAAGGATACGATCGAGGGCTTCGACCGGATCATCGACGGAACGATGGACAAATACCCGGAAGGTGCATTCAGCAACGTCGGCACGATCGACGAGGCTGCCGAGAAGGGAGAAAAGATGCTCAAGGAAGCCGGCGAACTATAATCCTTCACCCTTACGCGCATTATGGAAGTACACATCATCAGCCCCGAAGGCGACGTATTCCAGGGAACGGCCGATGCGGCATTCCTGCCCGGCACCCTGGGTGGGTTTGAAGTATTGGACGGACATGCCCCCCTGGTCTCCACGTTGGGAAAAGGGCGGGTACTCATCCGTCGGGCAGCCGGATTTTCCGACGCGCGGATGCGGGAGGACCTCGCTCCGCAGGGAGAGGGTACGGAGTTGTCCCTGGAAGTTTCCTCGGGAGTGGCTCAGACCTCCGAAGGACGACTGACCGTATTGATAGACTGACCGTTCACGGGGACACCCCGAATACCGAAGTTCGCTTTTCCCTCCGAGGAGGGAAAAGCGAACTTCTTTTTTGCCCTGTTAAGACAGACGAACGGCGAAATTGCTTACTTTTACACATTATCCCATCAAATAACGGCTCCGTCCGACAAAAAGCCATGCCACCAAGCAAAGCTCCGGTTCCCGAAATATCCCACAAGGAAGCCCTCGACATCCTCAAGGCTTACCGCAGGCTGTTGCAGTCCATCCCGCATGCCTTAAGCCGGGAGGATCTGGCGCTGATCCACAAAGCCTTCAAGCAAGCGGCCGACGCGCACCGCCACCAGCGACGCCGCTCGGGCGAACCGTATATCTTCCACCCGATCGCCGTGGCGACGATCGTGGCCACGCAGATGAGCCTGGACGCCACCGCCATCGCTTCGGCCCTGCTGCACGACGTGGTGGAGGACACGGACGTTACCTTGGAAGACATCGAACGGGAGTACGGCCCGACCATTGCCCGGATCATCGACGGACTGACCAAAATATCGGGCATCTCGGACTCCAACGTGAGCGTTCAGGCGGAAAATTTCCGCAAGATGCTCATCACCATCTCCAACGACATCCGCGTAATCCTGATCAAACTGGCCGACCGCCTGCACAACATGCAGACCATGGGGGCGATGATCCGCCAGAAACAGCAGAAGATCGCTTCGGAAACACTCTACATCTACGCTCCGCTGGCGCACCGGCTGGGGTTGTACAACATCAAGACGGAGATGGAGGACCTCTCGCTCAAATACACCGAGCCGGAGGCCTACGAGAACATCGTCCGGCTGCTGCGCGAGTCGGATCAGGCGCAAAAGGCATACATTGCCCGTTTTATCGCCGAGGTCAAGGATATGCTGGACCGCGAAGACCTGGACTACACCATCACCGGGCGCAACAAGTCCATCTACTCCATCTACAAAAAGATGGTCAACAAGGGGGTGAGCTTCGACGAGGTGTACGACCGTTTTGCGATCCGTATCGTTTACAAATGCCCCGAGGAACAGGAAAAGTTCTGCGCCTGGAAGATCTACTCGATCGTTACGGACAAATTCCACCCCAACCCGGGCCGCCTGCGCGACTGGATCGCCACCCCGAAATCGACCGGTTACGAGGCCCTGCATATCACCGTGATGGGCCCCGAAAACCGCTGGGTGGAGGTGCAGATCCGCTCCGAACGGATGAACGAACTGGCCGAGAAGGGCTATGCGGCCCACTACAAATACAAACACGCCGGCGAAGCCTCGGACAAGTACATGGACGAATGGATCGCCAAAGTGCGCGATACCCTGGAACAGGCGGAAGTGAACGCGGCCGATCTGGTCAACGAGTTCAAACTGAACCTGCTGGTGGGCGAGATCTTCGTCTTCACTCCCAAAGGCGATCTGCGCAGCCTGCCCAAAGGGGCGACGGCGCTCGACTTTGCTTTCGCGATCCACAGCGCCATCGGCACGCGCTGCCTGGGGGCGAAGGTGAACAGTACGCTGGTGCCGCTGAACTACATTCTGCAGAGCGGCGACCAGGTGGAGATCATCACCGGCAAGAACCAGAAGCCGAAGGCGCAGTGGCTCGAATTTGTCAAGACCACCCGGGCGCGCAACAAGATCAAGGCTGCCCTGAACGAGGATGTGCGCGAAACGGCCCGCTACGGGCGGGAGATCCTCGAGCGAAAACTCAAGCACCTGAAGATCGACCTGACCGAAAAGACGGTCAACGAACTGGTGGCTTATCTGAAGGCCGAAAATTCGCAGGACATGTTCTACCGCTTCGGCAAAGGCCTGGTGGACAACAATACGCTCAAACAGTTCGTGGCGGGACGGGGCGGATTCTTCACCAACCTGCTGCGACGTGCCCCGATCGTGGGGGCGGCGGTACGGCCGGCGGCTACCGAGGAGAAACCGCACTACGACCGGTTGGTCTTCGGAGACAACGAAGACAAATTCAACTACACGCTCGCTTCCTGCTGCAACCCGCAGCCGGGCGACGATGTATTCGGTTTCGTTACCGTGGGCAAGGGCATCGTGGTACACCGCAAGGACTGCCTCAATGCTACCGACATGCTGTCCAACTACGGATACCGGGTGCTGACGGCCAAATGGATCGATTCGACCCAGGAAGAGGCGCGCGTAACCCTCGACGTGACGGGCGTGGACAGCGTCGGGGTGTTGAACCACCTGACACAGATCATTTCCGAGGAGATGGGGATCAACATCGACTCGATCTCCATCAAGAGCAAGGCGGGCATGTTCAACGGCGAGGTATCGATGGTGCTCAAGAACCGTCTCCAGCTCAAAAAACTGGTAGAGAAGATCCAACAGATCGATACGGTCAAGTCGGTAAGCATCAAATAAATTCCGGATGGACAAACTGGGGTGAAATGCTCCCCATCACCGGACAAAAAGACGAAGAAGACGAAACGAACCATAGAATGAAGATGAAAAGGTACGTGTGGCTCCTGCTGCTGATGTTGGCAGGGGCGGATATTTGTACGGGGCAACCGCACCGGCGCGATGTATATTTCGGCCCGATGGCGGATTACATCCTGATCAATGACCAAAGCATCGGAGATACGCCCGTCAGTGGTCTGGAGGCCGGGCTGACGGTGGGATTCCGCAACCGGGGTCCCAAAAGCATGTGGGGTGTATCGCTTTGGGGGGCCTACGGATTCATGAACATCTTCCCTTCGGGAGAGCTGAACGACGATTCGGATATCATCGTCCCGATAGGGACTTTCTCTCCCTCGCTCCTCTCGGCCCACCTGCCCAACTACAACTCCCGGATAGCCAACCGCTACTCCGGAGCGTTGGAGGGGGAATACCTGCGGCTCGTCTCCCGGCCCGGGGCTCGCTGGAGTGTATTTCTCGGCGGGCAGTTCAGCCTTCAGGCGCACTACAACCAGATCCTGATCTTTTCCAACAGCCAGAGCAATTACTTTTTCCACGCCGGCCTGGCCCCGAAAGTCCATGCCGAGTACCCTTTCCGGATGGGACGCAAGGAATACCGCCTCACGGGTGCCTTTTCGTACGACATCCTGGCGGTGGTTGCCCGGCCGTCGTATTCCCTGCCTTTCCCCGGAGGGCGGATGGACAACGTACGGGTCGCTTCCCTGGGCGGGTACGGCATGGCGCAAACCCGGGTGGGGCTCTATCATCCGATGCGCAACGGCAATGCCTGGGAAGCCGCTTATAGTTGGCGATACGATTTCGACACGCACCTCAACCGGGTGCGGCAAGCCGTGCACAGCCTCTCGTTCCTGTTGTACATGAACCTGTGATGCCCCCGAGCCGAAAAAGAAAACCGAAAACAAAAAAAGAAAAGAAACGATGAACCTCCGAGCATACAAAACCTCGATCGCGACTCTGGCTCTGTGCCTGCCCTTGATGTGGGGCTGCGAACGTATCTTCATGGACTCCGACCCGGACGATTTTTCCCGGCGGGAGATCTTCGATGCCGTTTGGAAAACGGTCGATGAAAAATATTCTTTCCTCGAATTGAAAGGCATCGACTGGGACGCGGCCTACCAAAAGTACAGCCAGAAGGTAACCGAAGACATGGAGGGATACTACCTGTGCGAAACCCTCTCCGACATGCTGTACGAACTGGAAGACGGACATGTCAATCTGAGCGTGGGCTTCAACTATTCCCGTTACTGGAAATGGTACCTCGACGCCCCGGCCAACTTCGACTATTCGGTGGTGGAACGCAACTACCTGCGCGAGGATTACTGGGCCTCGGGCGGACTGAAAAACAGTCTGCTGGACGGCGGGAAATACGGCTACATCTATTACGAGTCGTTCAACGCCTCCCCGTCCTACATCGGCCTGATCCTGGACCGCTTCGCGCAGACCGACGGGATCATCCTGGACTTGAGGGACAACGGCGGCGGGGCGCTCGACAATGCGGAATACCTGGCCGACTTCCTGGCCGATACCCGGCGGCTGACCTACCGCATGCGGTACAAAAACGGCCCGGGGCACGGCGACTTCACCCTCTACCAGGACCACTACTCCTCCCCGAAGGGTCCCGGATACAAAAAACCGATCGTGGTACTCACCAACCGGAAATGTTACAGTGCTACCTCGTTCTTCGTAACGATGGTCAAGGAATTTCCCAATGTCATCGTCCTGGGCGATTCCACCGGCGGGGGTGCGGGTCTGCCGATGGACTGCGTGCTGCCGGGAGGGTGGACGCTGCGCCTGAGTACCAGTCAGGGAGCCGATGCCCGCGGGGTATGTTTTGAACGGGGGGTTGACCCCGACGAGCGCTGCGAACTGGATGTAAACCTTTCCCGAGAAGGCATCGACTCGATCATCGAACGCGCCAAAGATATCATCGACGCGGCTTCCGCTGCACAAAACCCATGACAGAACACGTCGAACTGATCCTCAAGACGATTCCCGAGGACCCGGGCGTTTACCGCTACTACGATGCCCAGGGGAAGATCCTCTATGTGGGAAAAGCCAAGAATCTGAAGCGACGCGTACTGTCCTATTTCGGGAAAAACATCCAAAGCGCCAAGACGCGCGTGATGGTTTCCAAGATCGCCGACATCCGCTTTATCGTGGTGCAAAGCGAGGCGGATGCCCTGCTGCTGGAAAACAACCTGATCAAAACCCTCCGCCCCCGGTACAACATCCTGCTCAAGGACGACAAGACCTATCCCTGGATCTGCATCAAGAAGGAGCGTTTTCCCCGCATCTACCTCACCCGCCGGCGGGTGAACGACGGCTCGGAGTATTACGGGCCCTACCCGGCCGTTACCACGGCACACCTCCTGCTGGAGATGATCCGGGAGTTGGTCCCCTTGCGCACCTGCAAGGCCGATCTGTCGGAGAAAAACATCGCCGAGGGACGCATCCGCCCTTGTTTGGAATACCACATCAAACATTGCGCCGCTCCCTGCGCCGGGTACCAAAGCGAGGAACAGTACCTGGAAAACATCGCCTTGGCCCGGCAGATCATCCGGGGACATTTCTCCGAAGCGCTCGCCGCCCTGCGCCGGCAGATGAATGCCTACGCCCGCGACCTGGCTTTCGAGCAGGCTCAGAAGGTGAAAGAAAAGATCCTCCGCTTGGAAAACTACCAGGCCCGTTCGACCGTGGCCGGCACGTCGGTCAACGACGTGGATGTCTTCAGCATCGTCTCGGACAGCCAGGATGCCTACGTGAACTATTTGCGGGTGGTGCGCGGAGCGGTGATCCAGTCCTATACGATGGAGATCGACAAACGGATGGACGAACCGGACGAGGAACTGCTCTCGCTGGCCATCGTGGAGATCCGCCGGATGTTTGCCTCGAATGCCCGCGAGATCCTGCTGCCCTTTCCGCTGGACATTTCGCTGGGCGAAGGGATCAAACTGCGCGTGCCGACCAAATCGGACAAACGACATCTGGTGGAACTCTCCGAAAAGAACGCCCGGATGGCACGCATGGAACGGATGAACAAGGAGCGCATCGTCGATCCTCAGGCGCATGCCAACCGGATCATGCAGACGATGAAAGCCGACCTGGGATTGCCTACCGAACCGCGCCACATCGAATGCTTCGACAACTCCAACATCCAGGGCACCAACCCGGTGTCCTCCTGCGTGGTCTTCCGCGACGGGAAACCTTCGAAGAAGGACTACCGGCACTTCATCGTCCGCACGGTCGAGGGGCCGAACGACTTCGCCACCATGCAGGAAGTCATCCGCCGCCGGTACACCCGTCTGTTGGAGGAGGGGGAGGAACTCCCGGACCTGATCATCGTGGACGGCGGAAAAGGGCAGCTCAGCGCGGCGTACGAGATCATCACCGAATTGGGCATTGCCGACCGCGTCAAGATGATCGGACTGGCCAAACGCCTGGAGGAGATCTTCTACCCGGGCGATCCGCTCCCGCTCTACCTGGACCGCCGATCGATCACCCTGCGCATCATCCAGCAACTGCGCGACGAGGCACACCGTTTCGGCATCACGCACCACCGGCTCCGGCGTTCCAAGAGTGCCCTGGTGTCGAGTCTGGACGCGATAAAAGGCATCGGGACGAAAAGCCGCGAAGCGCTCCTGTCGCACTTCGGATCGGTCGAAAAGATCCGCCGTGCTACGCCCGAAGACCTCGCGGCGGTCATCGGAGCGGCTCGTGCGCGGCTGGTGTCCGAATATTTTTCGCCAAAGGACAAAGCCCAAGACACACCGGCTTCCCCGAGTAAATAGGAGATTTTCCACTGAATAAAACCTTTTCCAAAACAAACTTTATCCCCATGAACTGTTCACACATCGTTGCCGTTTATTTTTCCCCGACCCACACTTCAAGGCGGATTGCCCGCGAAGTGGCCCGAGGCACGGGGATTGGCCTCCTCGAAGAGATCGACCTGACCTGCGATGCGGGCTGCGACCCGATCGCCTTGCCGCAGGACGCGCTGATCCTCCTTGCAGCTCCGGTATATGGAGGGCGCGTGGCGCCGACGGCCCTGGAACGCTTGGCCCGGCTGCGGGGACAGGGACAGGCGGCAGTCGCGGTGGTGGTATACGGGAATCGGGACTACGAGGATGCGCTGCTGGAACTCTCCGACCGAGCGAAAAACTGGGGATTGACCCCGGTGGCGGCGGGGGCTTTCATCGGGGAGCACAGTTACAGCCGGCCGTCCCTGCCGGTAGCCGAGGGGCGTCCCGACGAGGACGACCTGAAGCGATGCCGGGATTTCGCGGCAGCGGTGATAGAGAAGTTGCATCGCTGCGGCACACTGGAGCAGGCCTGCGATTTTCCCGTAAAAGGTTCCCGGCCGTACAAGGCGCTGAAGCCTTCCACTCCTCAGGCGCCGATCACACTTCCGGAGAAATGCCTGCGGTGCGGGAGCTGCCTCAAACGTTGCCCTACCCAGGCTATCTTCCGGGCGACGGACGGATCGATAGACACGGACAAGGGGCGCTGCATCAAATGCTGCGCGTGTGTGAAGGATTGTCCCGCGCAGGCACGGGTGTTCGATACGCCGTTCAGCGAGTTTCTCCATACACATTTCTCGGCGCGAAGGGAGCCGGAGTTTTTTTTATGACCGGCATTCCGGCACTTCCCGGGACGAAAAGGTTTCATGCGGTTCGTTCCGGGGTCTTCCGTCCGTGGCGTGCAGGCAGGCGGACAAGCAAAAGGCCGGGGGCATATGCCCCCGGCCTTTTGCTTGTCCGCCTCACGCTGCGGTTTTACTTGACATATTCGAGTACCGCTCCAGCGATGTAGTCCACCATCTGCTGGTCGAGTTCGGTGTGCATGGGCAGGGAAACGACCCGCTGCACCAGAAAATCGGAATTGGGGAACTGTGTATCGTCGTAATCGTGGGTGTCGTAAGCCTTCTGCTTGCGCAGGGCTACCGGATAGTAGATCATGGCCGGGATACCCTTGGCATTCAAGTGGGCGATGAGCCCCTCGCGATCCACCCCGTCGGCCAGTTGGAGCGTGTACTGGTGGAATACGTGGCGGCTGTACGGAGCCACATAAGGGGTAACTACCTTCCCGCCGCCGGCCAGCGCTCGGTCGTACATGGCAGCCGCCGCACGACGGGCTGCGTTGTACTGGTCCAGGTGGCGGAGTTTGATGCGCAGGATCGCGGCCTGTATGCTGTCCAAACGGGAATTGACCCCGATTTCGTCGTGGTAATAGCGGCGGTACATGCCGTGGTTGACGATCCCGCGTACCCGGTGGGCCAACTGGTCGTCGTTGGTAAAGATGGCTCCGCCGTCCCCGTAGCAGCCCAGGTTTTTGGAGGGGAAGAACGAGGTGGCTCCCAGAGTGCCGATCGTGCCTGCTTTCTTGGCCGTACCGTCGGGGAAGATGTATTCCGCTCCGATGGCTTGGGCCGTGTCCTCGACGATGGCCAGGTGATGCTTTTCAGCCAAAGCCAACAGGGGTGCCATGTCGGCCGTCTGTCCGAAGAGGTGCACCGGGATAATGGCCTTGGTACGGGGGGTGATGGCGCGTTCGACGGCGGCCGGATCGATGGTCATGGTACGCCGATCGACGTCGACCAGAACTTGCTTGAGACCCAACAGGGCGATCACTTCGACCGTTGCGGCAAAGGTAAAATCGGCCGTGATCACTTCGTCGCCTTTCTCCAAACCGAGGGCCATGAGCGATATTTGCAGCGCGTCGGTGCCGTTGCCGCAGGGGATGACATGCTTTACGCCCAGATAGGCTTCGAGTTCCTGCTGGAAGGCCGATACTTCCGGCCCGTTGACAAAGGCGCTGGAACCCATCACGGACACCACGGCGGCGTCCACTTCCTCTTTGATCTTTTCATACTGACCTTTCAGGTCTACCATGCGGATTTCCTTCATTTTTCCGAACGTTTTTATGCGAGGACAAAAGTAACGAAAACATTTTTCCCGGTTGCACAAAATGGTTACTTTTGTTCCCATTCAAATCTAAAGTAACGATGAAAAAACCACATTTGTCCACTACAGCCGTGCAAGGGGCTTTCGATCCCGGGCAACACGCCGGCGCAATGGCTGTGCCGGTGTATCTGACTTCGGCCTATCATTTTCCCACGGCAGACGATGCCGCAGAAATCTTCAACCTGTCCAAACCGGGCTACATCTACACCCGCCTGAACAACCCCACTACCGACGTGCTGGAACGCCGGCTGGCGGAAATGGATGGCGGTGTGGCTGCTTGCACCTTCTCTTCGGGAACAGCGGCACTGTTCTCGACCCTGCTGTGCCTGATGCGCGCCGGCGACCATATCGTATCTTCCTCGAGCATCTACGGGGGCACGCACACCATGCTGGCCATCCGCCTGCCACGGATCGGCATGGAGAGTACCATCGTCGAGACGGAAGACCCGGCCGACTTCGAAAAAGCCATCCGACCCAATACCAAAGCGATCTTCCTCGAAGCGCTACCCAACCCGCAGCTCAACCTGCTGGACATCGAAGCCATCGCCGAGATCGCCCACCGGCACGGTATCCCGCTGATCGTGGACAATACCGTGGCTACTCCCGCATTGCTGCGCCCGATCGACCACGGAGCGGACATCGTTACCTACTCCCTGACCAAATACATGCAGGGACACGGGACGACGATGGGTGGCGCGGTGATCGATTCGGGGCGTTTCGACTGGCGGGCTTCGGGACGTTTTCCGGAGTTCACCAACCCGGACCCGGCTTACCACGGGATGATCTACGCCGACCTGGGTCCGGCGGCCCTGGCCATCAAGTTGCGTACGGAAGGCTTGCGCGACATCGGCGCTTGCCTGAGTCCTTTCTCGGCCTTTGAAATCCTGCAAGGCCTCGAAACGCTCGGACTGAGGATGCGGCGCCATAGCGAGACTGCCTTGGCCTTTGCCCGCTACCTCGAAGCGCACCCGCAGGTGGAATGGGTTCTCTACCCGGGACTGGAGAGCAGCCGCCACTACGCCTTGGCACAGAAATACCTGCCCAAGGGACAAAGCGGGCTGATGTCTTTCGGCATTCGGGGTGGATACGAAGCAGCCAAACGGTTTGTGGACAACGTACGGATATTCCGCCTGGTGGCCAACATCGGCGACGTAAAATCCATCGTAACCCATCCGGCCTCCACGACCCATCAGCAGCTCTCGAATGAGGAAAAAGAAGCGGCCGGGGTATTCGACAACCTGATCCGCGTATCGGTGGGGCTGGAAGACTTCGACGACTTGCGCGAAGACTTCGAACAAGCGTTCGAGAAGGCGAAATAATACCGGTTGTCCGGTTTATCCTGTTTCTGTTCGGCGGCCCGAAGGCCGCCGAATTTTTTATCTCCCGCCAAAAACTCCGAAAGCCTGTTTTAGGGACCTTCCTTCCCTTTTTGTCTCCGGATGGGAAACTCTTCCCGGGCAAGGTGCGGGCAAAAAAAGAGGCGTGGGCCGTTGGCCCACGCCTCTTTTTTTCTCCCTCGGAGATTATGCCACGGGGATGTCTTTATTTACATTCTTGGAGCCGATCAAAGCGTAGAAGAGGATGTACGCGCTGCACAGGATCACTACAATGTAGCTGGCTGCGAACGATCCGGTCATGTCGGCCACCCATCCCTGCAGAGGGATCAGGATACCGCCGCCGCACACCATCGTCATAAATATTCCGGAAGCGAGTGCCGTGTATTTACCCAAGCCTTCGACCGCCATGTTGAAGATGCCGCCCCACATCACCGAAGTGCACAGGCCGACCAACACCAGGGCGAAGACACCCATCGGGACTTCCGCCGGGATGAACGAGCCCTGCGAGCCGTTAAACCCGTACATGGTAACCGTTGCCGTTTCCGGGGCGAAAATACCCACCAGCACCAGGATGATGCACAGGGAGGCTACCGTGGTTATCTGTGCCCGGCTGGAGAATCTTCCGGCCAGCAAACCTCCGCACAAACGGCCTACGAGCATCAGCAGCCAATACATGGCCGCAACGGTAGCGGCCACACCGGCATCCATACCCACACCGGGTGTTGCGGCATCGGGCGAAGAAGTCAGATACTGGAGGACATAAGTAGGAACGCCTACTTCCACACCCAGATACAGGAAAATAGCCAGGATTCCCAGACGGAAATGACGGAAAGAAAACGCACTGTAAGGGTCTTTCTTGTCGGATTTGTTTCTCTTGACCTCGGCAGCCGGTTCCGGGATGCGGGAAACGAGCAGTACCAGGAATGCTACCGCAAAGATAGCCAAAGCTATGAACAAGGCAGGTGTAGCCTGCGAGATCTGAGCTTTGGTCGCATCACCGATGAGCGAACCCATCAGGATGGTGACGAAAACGGCCGAGGTGGAGTTCAACACACCGCCGAACTGGATGAGCTGGTTGCCCCGGTTGCCTCCCCCGCCCAGGGTGTTGAGCATGGGGTTGACCACACTGTTGAGCATACACATGCAAAAACCGGCGACGAATGCACCGATGAGGTACACCCAGAAACTCTGAATGCTGTCCCATCCCGACATGTACTGCAGGAACACTCCCACAAAGCCGACCACGATCGCCAGCAGGGCGGTTTTCTTGTAACCGATCTTCTCGAGCAGGAGCCCCGAGGGGATTCCCATGACCGCATACGCGATAAAGTTGGCCGCATTACCGAGCTGGGCGGCAAAGTTCGACGCACCGAACTGACTCTTGACGATCACCGCCATCGGTGAACACAGGTTCGTCACGAAGGCGATCATGGCGAACAACGCAAACATCATCACGATGGGCAGCGTGTAATTCTGTTTCTTTGTATTCATTGTGTTTTAAAGAGATTAGGTATTTCTTTCGATGTTTTGAAAGGTGTTTTCAACAAAGCGTAAAATTAGTGTTTTTCGGACACTAAAAAAGCTCCCGGGACGAAAAATCATCCAAAATATTGTCCAGGATCCCGAAAACCTCCTCGGAAGTATCCGCCGTGCACAATCGGATGCGCATCGGCTTGAAGTCCGGAATGCCCTTGAAATATCCCGCGTAGTGCTTTCGGGTCTCCAGTACGCCCAGACGCTCGCCTTTCCAGGCCACGGCCCGTTGCAAGTGTTCGCGGGCCGCCGCCACCCGTTCGGCAATGTCCGGAGCAGGAAGATGCTCGCCCGTAGCCAGAAAATGCTTCACGTCGGCAAACAGCCAGGGAGCGCCCACCGCCGCCCGGCCGATCATGCATCCGTCGAGCCCGTACTGGTCGCGCATCCGTGCGGCGTCTTCCCCGCAGGTTACGTCGCCGTTGCCGATGATAGGGATGTGGATCCGGGGATTGCGCTTGATCTCTCCGATGACCTCCCAGTGCGCCTGTCCCTTGTACATCTGGCAGCGCGTGCGGCCATGTATAGTCAGCGCACGAATGCCGCAGTCCTGCAGCGGCTCGGCCAGGTCCTGGATACAGATGCTCTTTTCATCCCAGCCCAGGCGCGTCTTGACCGTTACCGGCAGGTCGCCCGCCTCGCGCACCACCGCCCGGGTAATGCGCAACATGCGGTCGGTATCCTGAAAAATACCGCTGCCGGCTCCTTTCCCGGCCACTTTCCCTACGGGACAGCCGAAATTGATGTCCAGCACATCGGGACGGCTGGGAAGCGAAGCGACGATGCGTGCCGAAAGTGCCATCGCTTCTACGTCTGCCCCGAAGATCTGGATCCCGACCGGGCGTTCCTGCTCGTCGAAATCCAACTTGACCACGCTTTTCTCCGCCCCGCGGATGAGCCCGTCGGAGGAAATGAATTCCGAATACGACATGTCCGCCCCGTACCGCCGGCACAGGGCGCGAAACGGCGGGTCGGTAATGTCCTCCATCGGGGCGAGCAGCACGGGAAATCCTTCGAGGATCAAGTCGTCTATGCGGATCATGGCAAGTGGCTTTTCCGGGGTTTTTCCGCCCCGGGGGTTCAAATATCGGGGCAAAGATATATATTTGGGGGCAAAAAGCCGCCCTTCGGGGCGATCCCTTCCCGTCGATGCGCCCGATTTCCCCTTCTGCGAACGCTCCGGACCCCCAGGCTTGGTTTCGCCTGCTGGGGATTACCCTGCTGTGTACCTTGGTGGCTATGGGCGTACAGACGGTCATCGGCCGGGTATTCCCTGCGTGGACGGACACGGCGGCGATGGCACGGTTTACGGCGGGATGGTTTACCGTCCTGCTGTTCGGTGCACCGGGTGTCCTCTGCGGGCTCCTTTCCAAGGAAACGGAGGCCGAGGTCGGGTTCCGACGGCCGTCGGGCAAAGCCCTCGCGGGCATCGTCGTAGCGGCTCTTGTCCTGCAACCGGTGCTGCAAGGGCTATCCCATCTGTGGGGCGGGCTGCTTTCCGCCGTACTGTCCGAAGAGGCCTTTGCCCGGCTTCTGGAGGTCCAAAGTGCCCGCGAAGCCTCCATTGCGCGTATCGTAGGCGAGGGAGTATGGGGCGGACTACCCGCTGTGGTTCTGGTACTGGCCGTGCTGCCGGCGCTGTGCGAGGAACTCTTTTTCCGGGGGACGATCCAGCGGATGGCCTATCGGGGGCGACGGCGCGCGGCGGGAGCCATCCTCGGGGTCTCGCTGCTCTTTACCGCGGTGCATCCCGATGCGATGAACATTCCGGGCATTTTCCTGTGTTCGGTTTTGCTGGGATATTCGTATCTTTGGTCGGGCAACCTTTGGATTCCGGCTGGTTTTCACCTGACCTCGAATCTGGCGAACCTCCTGCCGGTGTATCTGCCGGGGATCGTCCCGGCTGTATTCCCGGGGTGGAGCATCGCTGCGAGCCTCATCCTGACAGCCGTGGCACTGCGGGTGGTGGCGAAAAGTTGCCGCCTTGGAGAGAAAAGACATCCTGCACAATAAACAAGCGTTTCACTATTACCTATTCACATCAATCCGCTACTTTCTATGAAAAAAGCTCTTTTCATTTTCCTGGCCCTGGCCAGCATCGGCCTTTACGGGCAATCGAAAGACATCCGGGCTGCTTTCCGCTTGGATTACTACATGGAGGAACCCACGGCCGAATTTGTCGTATGCCTGCCCGAGGATTCCACGTACCTCGGAGCTACCGTTCGCCTGACCTCGGATTCGGGACAGATGTATTCGACCCTGGTAGAACAGCCGGGGGGCATGGTCGGGCTGGAAGTTCCCATTGCCGACCTGGCCGAGGGCTCGCACCGTTTCCAGTACGCAGTCCAAACGGACAAGGGGATGGTGGAAGGTTTGGCCGAACTGAAAAAACTGCCGTACAAATTCAACGCCGTCCAGGTAGACCGTAAGACGGGCGGGGTGATCGCACGCGGGATGCCGCTGATCCCCTACGGGTTTTACTGCTACTCGCCCGTACAGCCGATGATCCAGGAAGAGGAGGTCGTACGGGGCTTCAACCTGATCTCCCCCTACCAGAGCATTCCGAACTCCGACCGGAAGATGCGCAAAGTCTACATGGACCGCGCCGCCGAGCTAGGCATGAAGGTAAACTACAACCTGCTGAGCGTGGCAACGGCCGGCACGGGCTACAACCGCAACCAGGATCCCGAGGAGCGCCGCCAGATGTTCATCGAGGAGATCAAGGCCTTCAAGGACCATCCTGCCCTGCTGAGCTGGTACCTGGCCGACGAGCCCGACGGACGCAACACGCCGGTGGAGGTGCTGCGCGAACTCTACCAACTGATCAAGAGCATCGACCCGTACCACCCGGTTTCGATCGTGTTCATGCACTACGGTTCGGAACGCAAATACATCGACTGCTACGACATCTCGATGGGAGACCTCTATCCGGTGCCGACCAAACCGGTAGCGGGAGTGGCCAAATTCCAGAAATCGATGTCCGATGCCCTGCAACTGGAAAAGGGTATCTGGCTGGTACCCCAGTCCTTCGGTGGAAATGAATGGTGGACGCGCGAACCGACGGCGGGCGAAATCCGCGCTTCGGTGTACATGGGGCTGCTCAACGGTTCGCGGGGCTTCCAGTTCTTTATCCGCCACGGGCAGAACGGTTTCCCGAAATCGACCACCGCATGGGGCGAAGCGGCTGCCGTTGCCCTGGAAGTTGCCGAGATGACTCCCTACGTGCTCTCGGGACAGCCGGCTCCGAAGGTGGCTGCCAGCGATTCGATGGTCGAGGCTCGTACCTGGACACGCGGTAAAAACATGATGATCGCTGCCGTGAACAAGGAAAATACACCCAAGGACCTCGTGCTGCAAGTCGAGGGTTGGGACTTTACCGGCGAGCTGAAAGTTCCGTTCGAGAACCGGACGATCCAGGTGCGCAACGGGGTGATCGAGGACAAGATCGACGCTTTGGGCTCGCGGGTGTACAAACTGGAGGCCGACCCGGTGCTCACCGCTTCGCTGGACAGCCTCAACGTGGTAGATCCGAGCTTTGAGGCCAATACTTCGGTCGGCGTACCCAATGCGGTATATGCCCAGGTGGGCAAAGGACGGGGATCGACCTACTTCGTCGATTCGCGTACGGCACACACCGGCGAGCATTCCCTGCGTCTTATCACCCACAAAAACGGCGAGGGGGTAACCTTGCAGCATTTCCCGATCATCGTCGATTCGGCACGCACCTACACGCTGTCCTTCTGGGCAAAGGCCGGTGCGCAGGAGGAATTTCCCCAGGAGAAAAACTACGTGAACGACCGGGGCAAGGTCAAGGTGGAGAAAATCCGCCCGGTAGACCCGGTGGTCAACGTTACGGCCCGTCTGAAAGGGCGCACCCTGGTCGATGAAAACTTCACGATAGACAGTCCGCAGTGGAAACGCTACCAGGTGGATGTCTACGTGCAGCAGCAGCCGGGCAAAGGCCGCGAGGGCATCACGCTGAACTTCCGGCTGGATACCCGGGCGATGATCTGGATGGACGACATCTGCTTCACCCCGAAAGAGTAACACTTGCTTCTCCGTCAGGCGGGGCAAAAAGGGGGCGCAGCCAAAGGCTGCGCCCCCTTTTTGCCCCGCCTGACGGCTTGCCCGCCCAGTCGGTTGCGAGAGACGCTGTCAATCCTTCAGTCCGATGCTCTTTTTGATCTCGGAGAGTTTTACCAACGCCTCCACCGGCGTGAGGCTGTTGATGTCGATGCCCTTGAGCTGTTCCTTGATATTGACCAGCGTGGGGTCGTCCAACTGGAAGATGCTCAACTGGATGTTGTCCGAAGAAGGATCTGCCGGGGCAGACACCTTCCGGGCCTTTTTCGCCGCCGCTCCCCCGGCTACGCTTCCCAGTTGGGAGCGCTCCATCTGCTGCAGGATCTGCGCGGCGCGTTCGATCACCGGAGTCGGCATGCCCGCCATCTGCGCCACATGGATTCCGAAACTGTGGTTCGAACCGCCCGGCTGGAGCTTGCGGGTGAAGATCACCTGGTCGCCGACCTCGCGCACCGACACGTTGAAATTGTGAATGCGGGGGAACGAGTCGGCCATCTCGTTGAGTTCGTGGTAATGGGTGGCGAAAAGCGTCTTGGACCGCTGGCGCGACTGATGCAGGTACTCGGCAATGGCCCACGCGATGGAAATGCCGTCGTAGGTACTCGTGCCGCGGCCTATCTCGTCCAGAATGATCAGGCTGCGCTCCGAGATATTGTTCAGGATGTTGGCCGTCTCGTTCATCTCGACCATGAAGGTCGATTCGCCCGAAGACAGGTTGTCCGATGCCCCCACCCGGGTGAAGATCCGGTCGACCACCCCGAGACGGGCGCTGCGCGCCGGCACATAACTGCCCGTTTGCGCCATCAGGCAAATCAGAGCCGTCTGACGCAGCAGAGCGGACTTACCGGACATGTTCGGTCCGGTGATCATCATGATCTGCTGCGTCTCCCGGTTGAGGGTGACGCTGTTGGGAATGTACGGTTCTTCCGGCGGCAGGCGCCGCTCGATGACCGGATGGCGGCCGTCGATAATCTCGATGTCGGTAGTCTGGTCCACCTGGGGACAACAGTACTCGTATTGCTGGGCGACCGAGGCCATCGAAAGCAGGCAATCGGTCTCGGCTACCACACGGGAATTTTCCTGAATGGCGGCGATGTACTTCCCGCACTGCTCCACCAAGGCGGTGTAAAGGCGGGATTCGATCTGGGCGATACGGTCCTCGGCGCCGAAGATCTTGGCTTCGAATTCCTTGAGCTCGGGCGTGATGTAGCGTTCGGCCGAGACGGTGGTCTGCTTGCGGATCCAGTCGGAAGGCACCTTGTCCTTGTGCGTATTGCGCACCTCGATGTAATAGCCGAACACGTTGTTGAACCCGATCTTGAGCGAGGAGATGCCGGTGCGTTCGGCCTCCTGCTCGATGATGCCCGAGAGGATCGCCTTGTTGGAATGCAGCATCGTGCGCAGTTCGTCCAGCTCGGCATCGGCCCCTTGGGCGATCACCCCGCCCTTGGACAACTGGGCGGGAGCATCCGCGGCCAGGGTGCGGCGGATCGCAGCGCAGAGTTCGCCGCAGCCGTCCACCGCCTGGGCCATCTGCACCAGCAGGGGGCTGTCCTCCGCCTGTCCGAGGATGTTTTTCATTGGGGTGCCGACTTCGAGCGAAGCGCACAAGGCAGAGAGCTCCTTCGGGTTGATGCGCCCCGTGGCCACCTTCCCCGCCAGGCGCTCCATGTCGGCCACCGAAGCGATGTAGCGGCGCAGTTCGTCCGCCTTTTCCTCCTGCGAAAGGAAGTATTTCACCGCTCCCTGCCGGCCGCGGATCGCCTCGACGTCCTTGAGCGGGAGCATGAGCCAGCGGCGCAGCATCCGCGCTCCCATCGGGCTGATGGTGCGGTCCAGCACATCGAGCAAGGTGGTGGCGTTTTCACTGGGCGAGGAGAGGATCTCCAGGTTGCGCGCTGTAAAACGGTCAAGCCACACGTACGTGTCGCTCTGGATACGGGCTATGCGGGAGATATGGTCGATGCGGTTGTGCTCGGTCTGGCGCAGGTACTCCATCACCGCCCCGGCGGCGGCAATTCCGTCGGACATCCGGTCGATGCCGAAGCCCTTGAGGGAGCGGGTCTTGAAATGATTTTGAAGGGTCTCCCGGCCGAAACTCTCGGAAAAAGCCCAGTCGTCCAACATGTACGTACGGTAGGAAGTGCCGAAGACCTCGCGGAAGCGGACCTTCATCCGCCGCTCGTGCAGCACTTCGCTGGGGGAAAACGTCTCGAGCAGTTTGACGGCCTGCCCCTGCGGGCCTTCCGAGATGAGAAACTCCCCGGTGGAGACGTCCAGGAAAGCTACGCCGACCCCTTTCTGCCCGAAATGCACCGCCGCCAGGAAGTTGTTCCGTCCCGAGGCGAGCACCTGATCGTTCATCGCCACCCCGGGGGTAACGAGCTCCGTTACGCCGCGTTTGACGATCTTTTTGGCCAGTTTCGGGTCTTCCAGCTGGTCGCACACCGCTACCCGCCGGCCGGCCAGCACCAGTTTGGGCAGATAGGTGTCGATGGCGTGGTACGGAAAACCGGCCATCGCCGTTTCGGTGGGCAGCCCGGCGCTGCGCTTGGTGAGCACAATGCCCAGGATGCGGGAACACTCCACTGCGTCCTGCCCGTAGGTTTCGTAAAAGTCGCCCACCCGGAACAACAACACCGCATCGGGGTGTTTGGCTTTTATGGCGTTGTACTGCGCCATCAAGGGGGTTTCGGTCGTTTGTTTTGCCATCGTCGTCTGCTCTTTTCCTCCACGAAGTTAAGAAAATTTCCGTCCCTGCCAATGCCCGCCGGAGCGCATTTTGGCGATGATCTCGCGTTGGATCTCGGGCACGCGCCACTCCAGCCCCCAATCGGGGGCAAGGCGATACCGGGGCGGGGTCTCGGAGATGAAACGCTCCACCGGCAGATCGGGACGAAGGCGTTCGAGCACTTCGATGATGAAATCTTCGTATTCCTCCCGACGCTCGAAAAGATGGATCCCTGCCCGATCGCCCTGCAACCAACGCTTTGCCAGCGGCGTGTCGCGCATAAGCTGGAGCTGATGGAATTTTACGGCCGAGAGGGGAAGCTCGTTGATCTGCCGCACGGAATCCAGTTCCCGCTGCCGCCCGGTAAGTCCGAAGAGAAAATGCGCAGCGGTGTGAAGCCCCCGCCGAGCCGTACGCCGGATCGCGCCCCGGGCCGCGGCGTAGTCGTGCCCCCGGTTTACCTGCGCCAGGACATCGTCGTAGACGCTTTCCACGCCGTACTCGATGCTGACGAAATGCGTGCGGGACAGGGTGGCAAAAAAATCGAGCATGGCCTCGTCCATGCAGTCGGGACGGGTGCCTATCACCAGGCCGGAGATAGCGGTATGAGACAATACCCTGGCATAGAGAACCTTAAGATGGTCGGGGTCGCCGTAAGTATTGGTGTAGGCCTGAAAGTAGGCGACGAATTGCGCGCTGCGGGGATAGCGTTTGCGCAAGAACCCGATCCCTTCCTCGATCTGCACATCGATGTCCGCGTGGTGGGTATAAAACGGGACGAAGGCTTCGTTGTTGCAGAAAGTGCAGCCTCCGGTGCCCACCCGCCCGTCGCGGTTGGGGCAAGTAAATCCCCCGGAGAGCGACACTTTCTGCACGCGCCCGCCGAAACGCTCCTTGAGCCTTTCGGCCGCGCTGTTGTACGGAAGGGCATCGCCCCAGGGAAAACTCTCGGGAATCATCTTCTCTTGGCGGTTTTACAAACGGTTAGAACAAGGCATGCCCCACCGAAGCCGCCGCCACGGCATACAGGGCCGCCGTCTCGGTGCGCAGCCGCGCCTGCCCCAGCGAAACAGGCACATACCCCGCCTTGAGCGCCGCGTCGAGTTCCTCGGGAGAGAAGTCGCCCTCGGGGCCTATCAGGACGATGCTGTCCTGCGAACGCGCCAACAACGAAGCCGCCTGCTGGCGTTCCCCCTCCATGCAGTGAGCCATCAGACGGCAGGCGGAAGACGAAGCCGTCTGGCGGAGAAACGTCCGAAAATCGGTCGGAGGGTCGAGCTGCGGGAAGGTCGCCTTGAGGGACTGCTTGCCGGCCGAGATGATGATCTTTTCCCCCCGGTCACGGTTGTACACCCTCCGTTCGCTGCGGGCGCAGATAAGCGGAGTGATACGGTCCACGCCGATCTCGGTGGCTTTCTCGAGCAGCCACTCCATCCGGTCGTTGGATTTGGTGGGTGCTACGGCAATGTGAAGGCGGTAGGGACGCCGCTGGTCGTCCTCCAGGGTCTGCTCCACGCGTACCGAGACCCCCGAAGGACTTGCCAGGGCGATCCGTCCGCGCACCATCACTCCCCGTCCGTTGGTCGCCAGGAGGGTTTCGCCTTCGACCATCCGCAGGACTTTGACCACATGGTGGCTTTCGTCCTTGTCCAGGGTAAAAAACTCCTCGGAAGGGAGCAGGGAGGGAGCGTAAAAGAGTTGCATATCCGGAAATGATGTTTTCTTCGTCTAGAGCGAATACCGCGCCTGCGCCACGGCGGACTCGTCGGTGAACTGCCCTCGGAGGTACTTGAAATACCCCGTTACGGCGATCATCGCGGCATTGTCCGTGGTAAACTTGAGGGCCGGCAGGTGCAGGACGATCCCCTGCCGGGAAGCGGCCTGCTGCAAAGCCTCGCGCAAGCCCGAGTTGGCCGAAACGCCACCGGCGATGGCTGCCTCACGGATGCCGGTCTGCCGGACGGCACGCAGGAGTTTGGAGACCAATATGTCCACGATCGTCCCTTGTACCGAAGCACAAAGGTCGGCCAGGTGTTCCCGGACGAAATCGGGGTCTTCCTTTTCCTTTTTCTGTAAAAAGTACAACACCGAGGTCTTGAGCCCCGAGAAACTGAAATCCAGCCCGCCCGGTTCGGGGCGGGAAAAGGAGAAGGCCTTCGGATCGCCCTCCCGCGCCAGGCGGTCGATGTGCGGTCCGGCCGGATAGGGCAAGGAAAGCATCTTGCCGATCTTGTCGAAAGCCTCACCCGCGGCATCGTCGATGGTCGAACCCAGGACGGTCTGTTCCAGGTAGTCGTCCACCCGCACGATCTGCGTGTGTCCGCCGCTGACGGTCAGACACAGGAACGGGAAATGCGGCACGGGGCGGCCGCTGCCGTCTTCCACGAAATTGGCCAGGATGTGCCCCTGCATATGGTTGACCTCGATCAAAGGGACTCCCAGCGCGACCGAAAGGCTCTTGGCAAACGAGGTGCCCACCAAAAGCGAACCCATCAGGCCCGGTCCGCGCGTAAAAGCGATTGCGGTTATGTCCTCTTTGCGTATATTTGCTTGTCTGATGGCAGCATCGACCACCGGGACGATATTCTGCTGGTGGGCGCGCGAAGCCAGTTCGGGGACTACGCCTCCCCAGAGTTCGTGGACTTTCTGCGAGGCGATGACGGTGGAAAGCAACTGCGTACCGCGCACCACGGCCGCAGAGGTGTCGTCGCAGGAGGATTCGATGCCCAGGATAACGGGCTGCTCAAATGTTGTCATGGGACAAAAATACGTAAAGGCGAGCGCAGCGGCAAGGGAGAAAACGAAGTTTTCGCACCGCGCCAACGGCCGAGAGTGCCGCCTGTTTTTCAAAAACGAACATTATCCGCATGAATAAAATCGCCCGGAGGGCGTCCATATGGCTGACTGGTCTGTTGCTGCTCGTAGCCTTGGCAGCGGGCAGCCTGTTGCTTTCGCCGGTGCAGAGCTTCCTGGGAAGAAAAGCCGCGGAACTCCTCTCGCAGCACATCCCCCAGCAGGCGAGCATCGGGCGGATCGACATCCGACCGTCTGGACGGATCTTCCTTTCGGACATCCGGGTGCTGGACCACCGGGGAGATACCCTGATCGCCATCGACTCGGTCCGGGCACGGATAAAGCGGAGCTCGCTGTGGACCGGCCGCCTGGCCTTCCGGCAAGCCGACCTATACGGCCCGAAAGTGCGGGTGATCAAATATCCCGGGGAGGAGCGCTCCTCCCTCGCACTGTTTCTGGAGCACCTCAAGGGCGAAAAGAAAAGACCTTTTTATCTGGACATCGCCCGTGTCCGTTTGCTCTCGGGGGAGTTTTCCTTCCGGGACGATGAAAAAGGGCAGCACGAGGCCGTACAAAACCTGTCTTTGGGCGTGTCCGGGTTGTCGATCGCCCCGGGCGACTACCGCGCTACGCTCGACTCCCTGCAGGCGCAAGGCCGCGACGGGAGCCGGATCCGCCATCTCTCGGGAGAATTCCGCTTTGCCCCCCGGGGGATCATCGCCGACGGGGTAAAACTGCTCACCGAATACAGCGACCTGTCGTTTTCGGCTTCCGCGTACCTGCCCGAGAAAGACTCCACGGGGCAGACCTTCGGGCAACGCCTGCGCCAGGGAGAGTTTTCCCTATCTGTCGATTCCTCGCACATCGACCCGCGCGACGTCCGGCCGTTTTACCCCCGGGCGGAAGGGATCCCTCCCCTCGAACTCGCGGCCCACATCGTGGCACAAAAGGGTCTTCTGGATGTAAAAAATCTCGACTTGTCGGTCGGCGATCTGCTCTCTGCCGACCTCTCCGGCCGGATAGACGCCCCGACTTCGCTGCGGGAAGGCAGCGGAAACATCGTGCTGAAAAATCTCCGGATACTGCCCGGGGAGGCCCTCGCCGTGGCCAAACGAGCCGCCGGTGGAAAACTCTCCGGAAAGGCCCTCGACAAACTCTCCTCGGTGGCCTACCTTTCGGGAAGCGGGCTGCTCACCTTGGAAAAAGGGAACGTAACTTCCGTCGTTTCGCTCACCACCCGTCAGCACGGGCGGATCTTCCTGCGCGGACAGTCCACCGACCTGTGGAATCGGAAAAATGCCCGCTATACGGCGCGCGCAGTGCTGGAAAACGTCAATGCCGGCCTGCTCACCGGTTCGGAGAGCCTGGGGAAAACCACCCTCTTTGCCGACATCCGGGGACGGGGTTTCCAACCGGACAACGCGACGGTAGAACTCCGTTCGTCGATCCCGCTGCTGGAATTCCGGCAATATCCCTACTCCGGCATCTCCCTGCAAGCCGACCTGAAAGGCGGAGTACTGGCCGTCGAGACGACGGTAAACGACCCGAATCTGGCTGCCAAGGTCTCCACCCGGGTGGAACGGGGTGCGGAAAAAGGCTCGCTGCACACCTATCTGGACATGTACCTGGACCAGAGCGACCTTCACGCCCTGGGACTGGTGCAGGACAGCATCGTCAACCTGCGCGGTACGATCCAGGCGGAACTCATCGGTTCGGGACCGGACGACGTGCTGGGAACGGTCGATCTCTCGGAGATGAGCTACAACAACGGCAACAACTACTACTACATCGACCGGATCCGCATCGCCTCCGAACAGATCGACAGTCTTTCCCGCCGCCTTTCGATCGAATCCGAAGACTTGTTCAGCGGACACATCCAGGGCAACTATCTCCTTTCCCAAGTCCCCGCTGCAGTGGCCAACGGGCTGCTCTCGGGCTTCAAAGCCTACCGGAAAAAGGAAGTAACCCCCGGACAGCAATACGACTTCCAGTTCAACATCACGGCCTCGAACGTAAAGATCGTCAATACCCCCCTGATCTTCGACGGACGTACGCACTTCGGCGGACGGGTCGATACTTCGGGCGATGATTTCTCCCTCGAGATCCTGGCCGACCGGATCAACTACCGGGACATCCTGGTCGATACGCTCCAGATGCGCCTCAACACCGCCCTGGCCAACGTGCTGACCCTCCAGGCCGACAAATTCATCAACCCGGTGTACAGCATCGAAGGCTTGGACTTCTCCGCACTGCGCTACGCGGACAGCCTGGCCATCCGCAGCGACTTTCACAAGTGGAACAGCGCGGACAGCATTGCTTTCCACCTCAACGCCTACCAGAAGGACGACGCGCAGGGGAACATCATCGTGGGTTTCCTCCCCTCACGGATCGATCTGGAACACCTCGGTTGGCGTTTCGGCAGCCAGGGGATCCCCGGACGCGACCGCGTCGTATGGAACGTGAACAGCGGCGAAGTACGCATCGATTCGATCGAGATGACCTCCGGGGAGGCGATGATCGGCGCCGGGGGATTCTACACCCCGCGCGATTCGATGGACCTGCGGCTGGAGGTCCGTTCGCTCGACCTTTCACGAACGGTATTCCTGCGCAACAATGTCCCGCTGGAAGGCAACCTCAACGGGCTTCTCCACCTCTCCCGGGTCGATGCCCAGGCTACGGTCATCCCGGAAGCCTCCCTGCGCATCGATTCGCTGGCCATCGGGACGAGCCGCATCGGCAACTTCGATCTGTCGGTAGTGGCCGACCTGGGGAAAGGCTACGTGAGTACCTCCGCCCACCTGATCCACGGAGCGAGGGAAGCTCTGGCGCTTTCCGGCGGATTAAGGATCGAGGAGCGAAGCCTGACCCCCGAGATAGACATTTCGCTGGACAGCCTGCCGGTCGATGCGGTGCATTACCTGCTGCCTACGGTTTTCAACCGATCGAGCGGTTACGCCTCGGCCCGGCTCGAAATGCGCGGGCGGTTGCGACAACCCGACATCAACGGAACCGTCCGTCTGGACGGGACCCGACTGGGGATCAATTTTACCAACGTGGAATACTCCGTTCCCGACGGTACGATGGTGCCGGTGCGCAACAGTTTCTTTTACTTCGAGAAAATCCCGGTGCGGGATGTGATCTATGGCACCCAGGGAACCTTGCAGGGCCGGATCTACCACGACCGGTTCAAACCCTGGTATCTCGACCTGCGCGCCGACGCCGACCGGATGCTGGTACTCAACACCACGGGCGAGAACGAAGAGAAATTTTACGGACGGGTCTTCGCTACGGGTTACCTGCAACTCCAGGGCCCGACCCAGGCGTTAAAATACAACATCGCAGGCCGTACCGAACGCAATACCACCTTTGCCATCGACATCGGCAGCACGTCGGACTTCAAGGAATCCCAGATGATCACTTTCGTCCCGCCCCACGGCTCTCACGTAGACTCACTGCTGTTGAACCTGAAAAAGAAGATCGTCAAGACAGCGGCCTCCTCCTCGAGCGAGATGGACATCGCCATCCAGGCCACCCCGCAGGCCACCCTGACCCTTTACCTGGACAAAGCCACCGGGCACATGATCCAGGCCACCGGACAGGGAAATCTCTCCATGCATCTCTCACCCAAAGGGACCTTTACGCTCAACGGGACTTACGAAGCGACGGGAGGAACCTACAACTTCGTATACACCATCATCAAACGGCCTTTCAACCTGCTCTCGGGCGGAAAGATCACTTTCGACGGCGACCCGGCCAACCCTTCGCTCGACCTTTCGGCTTCGTACAAGACAACCGTCAAACCGGCCGTATTCCTGTCCTCCGTGGCCGAAAACGCCCGGGAAGAAGTCCTGACCACCATTCACTTGACGGGCGATCTGAACAATCCGGTGTACAATTTCGACATCCAGATGCCCCGCGCCACCGAAAACGTCCAGGAGGAACTCGCTTACCGCCTCTCCGACCAGGAACAACTCAACCAGCAGTTCATTTCGCTGATGGTGCTCAATTCGTTCTCGGCCAGCGGGGAAAATGAAAACCAAAACCTGGTGGCCACCGGTGTATCGGGCCTGACGGCCAACATGCTTTCCTCGCAGTTCTCCAACATCCTCCAGCGTTTTGTCCAAGGAGTGGACATCAACGTCAATCTCAATACCGCCACCAACCGATACATCGGCACGACCGAAAGCACGGATGTGGAGATCGGGGTTTCCACCAAATTTTTCGGCGACCGCATGACGGTAAACGGCATCGTGGGCGTACCGACCGGCACCACCCAGTCCGACCTGGTCGGGGACGTGGAGATCGAATACAACATCACCCCCGACGGACGGCTTCGCGCCGTGTTCGTCAACCGTCGTCAGAACGACTACCTGAACAACCAACAAGGCTACCTGCAAAGCATCGGTGTATCGTACCGGCAGGAATTCAACACCTTCCGCGAACTAGGAGCCTTGATCAAACAATCCTTCTCCGGGAAAAAATCCGAACAGCGACGCAAAGCCCGCGCCGAACGAAAAGCCGAACGCATACGCGAGCAACAACCCCTCCCCTCCCCGGAGCTCCTGCCCACTCCGGCGACCGACACACTCGACACGGTGCCCGAAACACCTGCCACAGACAGCGCCACTGCCAAAATCTCTTTCCGATGAGCTCCAACCGATCCGCCGGCTTGTTCCGTTTCCAACGCTTTTCGATGACCCATGCCCGCTCGCCGATGAAGATCGGTACGGACGGAGTCCTGTTGGGGGCCTGGTGCGACGGTTCGCAGGCCCGATGGGCGCTGGACGCAGGGACCGGTTGCGGGCTGATCGCCCTGATGCTGGCACAACGCTACCCGCTGTTGCAGGTAGAAGGCATCGACATCGATACGGGAGCCGTAGCCGACGCCCGGGAAAACTTTGCTGGCAGCCCCTTTGCCGAGCGCCTTTCCGTGCGCCAGGGCGACGTGCTGACCGCCGATTTTCCCCGGCGCTACGACCTGATCGTCTCCAACCCGCCTTTTTTCACCGAAGACACCCTCCCTCCGGAGGCTTCCCGCGCCGCAGCACGCCATGCCGTCCACCTGCCGGCGGAGGCGTTTGCTCGCAAGATTACCCAGATCCTCGCCCCCTCGGGGCGTGTCGCGCTGATCTATCCCTACCGGGAGGCGGACCGGATCGTCGGCTTCTTTGCTGCAGAAGGTCTGTACCTGGCCCGGCGCACGGATGTGCGGGGCGGAGCCGGACGGCCGTTAAAACGTTCGCTGCTGGAATTTTCCTTCACCCCTGTACGGGCAGAAGAGGTGGCGGCAGATACCTTGCAACTGTGCGAGGAAAACGGGAGGCGCAGCACACAATACCGGGAACTCACCCGAGGGTTTCATCCCGATACTCCCTCGTTGTAGGGATGGCCGCGAAAAAAATTAGCCAACATAGGGGATTGGCGTTCCCCGGGGATCGCCGCATCTTTGTCCATGTAATCATGGATGATTGATGTTGTATATTTTTTAATAGATTTTTGATCCCTGAAAGGCGCTTGCGACATTTCTTCTTTTCGGCAGGCGCCTTTTTCCATGCCTTGTCAGCAGCGGCTCTCCCATTCGTTCCGGATGCGGACGAGCAAACGAGACAAACGCCGGAGAGCCCCCGGCGGCGGGACATGTCGTCGTCCCCGCGTACCGGCTACCCGCACACGGCGTACCTTCACTCCGCCGGCACGAAGGATTTCTCCCACCGCACGCCCTGCTCCGCCGCTCTGCCCGAAAAGCCGGTCGAAAGGAAACGGGGTCGTACAGGCCGTTACGACGATTCCCCGACGCCCCCGAAGTTTCTTCTGCGGCAACCCATGCGACCCCTCGCCCATGAAAACAGGCACCAGACGATCGAAAAGCACCTTGAGCGGGCCGCTCATGTTGGCCCAATAAACCGGCGTTCCCACGACGATGAGATCGGCCTGGCGCAGGAGATCTGCAACGCGGTGCGCGTCGTCCTCGGGCAGGCGGCATACGCCCTCGCGCCGACATGCCATACAGCCGGTACAGGGTTGGATGTGCAACCGGGAAGGGGAAAACAAGGATACTTCGCCGCCGATGGTCTTCGCGGCGTGTTCCATCATCCGGGAGATCAGCCCATCAGGACGGGGAGAACCATTGAGAATAACGGTACGTATCGGCCTTTTCATTTCCAGTAGTCCCCTCCGGGGAGGTTATTATTTCCCCTCGGAATGCTCGTCGGTGGGGTCGAAAGGATACTTGCGCCGGGGATTGCGCGGGAACCATCCCTTGCGCACCCGTTCCTGTTGTTCGAAGATCTCCTTGATGCCCCACAGGCAGGTGAAGGCAAACACGCCCAAAAGTGCCGACAGGGTGATGTCCTGCACGTACACTGCGGCGGCAATCCCGAGCAGCCCCAGCAGCAGGAAGGCCCACCAGATGCGGGTCCCGAAATAATACTCGCCTTTGATCACCGCCGGATGCGATGCGCCGATGATCAGAAAAGTCAAGGCTCCGATGAGCAGGCCGTTGAAGTTGAGGGTGTCAATCCATGCTTCCATTTTCCGTAGCTGTTTTTAGGTATCGATCGGGGTAAAATTAGTCATTCCGGGGGATTTCCCCGGGAAATATTTTGCAATTATTTTGCGACCGTGGCGGGTTTCGGCCTGCCAGCCGAGGGAAAATTGGAGTAACTTTGCACCCGGAAAGGGTATAAAACGCGCATTTTGGATACGGAAAAAACAGCACAAACGGTTCATTTGTCCGATCTCCAGGCTGGAGAGTGGGGCATCATCGTCAAAGTACAGGGACACGGAGCATTCCGCAAGCGGATCACCGAAATGGGATTCGTACGCGGACAACGCATCCGGGTGATCAAGAGCGCCCCGATGCTCGACCCGGTGGAATACGCCATCATGGGCTACCAGGTGGCCTTGCGCCGCAGCGAAGCCGACCTGATCGAGGTTACGCCCTGCAGCGAAGGGGAACATCCTTCCGCCACAACAGGCCCTGCGCCCGTCCCGCAGGCGGAAGTCTTCACCTCTGAGGACTGTCCCTGCCAGGCCAAACGCCCTGCCCACCTGCACGAAGCCCTGCGCACCATCGACGTCGCTCTGGTGGGCAACCCGAACATCGGCAAGACTTCGCTGTTCAACGAAGCTTCCGGCTCGCACCAGAAAACGGGAAATTACAGCGGTGTTACGGTCGATGTGAAAACGGCCGTCGTCCACCACAAAGGCTATACCATCCGCCTGTCCGACCTGCCGGGCACCTATTCGCTGACCGAATATTCCTCCGAGGAAGTCTTCGTGCGCCGGCACCTGACCGAAAAGACCCCCGACGTGGTGATCAACGTCATGGATGCGACCAACCTGGAGCGCAACCTGTACCTGACTACCGCTCTGATCGACATGGACATGCGCGTGGTAGTGGCTCTGAACATGTACGACGAACTGCTGCGCAGCGACCGGCGGTTCGACTACCGGGCCTTGGGGTCGATGATCGGCATCCCGTTCGTGCCTACCACCGCCCGCGAAGGCCGGGGCATCGAAGAACTCCTGGACAAAGTGATCGAAGTCTTCGAAGGCAAGGAACCCACCGTGCGCCACATCCATATCCACTACGGACAGGACGTGGAAAACGCCATCCGCGAGTTGCAGAAAGTCCTGCGGCAGGACAAGGACCTGATGGCCCGGTACTCGCCGCGCGACTTGTCGCTGCGCCTGTTGGAAAACGAAAAGACCGCCCGGGAATCGATCGGGAAAAGCCCGCAACGGGGCTTGATCGAACAGACGGCCCGCACCGCGGCGCAACGCCTGGAGAGCACCTACGGGGAAAACGTGGAAACGATCCTGGCCGATGCCAAATACGGCTTTATCGCCGGGGCACTCTCCGAGACCCTGACGTTCAAGGACGGGCCTTCGCGCAAAAGCCGCGACCCGGATGCCCTGATCACCAATAAATGGCTCGGCTTTCCCATCTTTCTGGCCATCATGCTGGCCGTTTTCCAGGCGACGTTCTATCTGGGCAACTACCCGATGGAGTGGTTGGAAGCGGGCGTCTCGGCACTCGGGACTTGGGTGGGGAATGCCCTGCCGGATGGTTCGCTGCGCTCCCTGCTGGTGGACGGCGTGATCAACGGCGTGGGAGGGGTGCTGGTATTCCTGCCCAATATCCTCATCCTGTTCTTCTTTATCGCGCTGATGGAAGATACGGGATACATGGCGCGCGCGGCCTTTATCATGGACCGGCTCATGCACCGCATCGGGCTGCACGGCAAGTCGTTCATCCCCCTGCTGATGGGCTTCGGGTGCAACGTGCCGGCGGTGATCGCCACCCGCACGCTGGAAAGCCGCAAGGACCGTATCCTCACCATGCTCATCATCCCGTTCACTTCATGCAGCGCGCGTCTGCCGGTCTATGTCCTGCTGATCGGCGCTTTCTTTCCCGAACGCAGCGGACTGGTGCTCTTTGCCCTCTACCTGACGGGCGTGGTGGTAGCCATCCTCTCTTCGCTGCTGCTCAAGAAAGTGTTTTTCCGCAAGGAAGAAGCTCCTTTCGTAATGGAACTGCCCCCGTACCGCATCCCCACCCTGGTGAGCGTGGTACGCCACATGTGGGACCGCGGGGTGCAGTACCTGCGCAAGATGGGAACGGTCATCCTGCTGGCTTCGGTCTTGATCTGGGCACTGGGGCATTACCCCGAGAAGGTGGACTACGCACAGGACTACGACGCGCTGCGCGAACAGGTAGCGGCCCGGAATATCCCGGAACAGGAAAAAGAACGCTCCCTGGCCCACATCGACGCCCTGCAAGAGGCGGAAAGACAAGAGAAATCCTACATCGGCCGGATCGGAAAAGCGGTCGAGCCGGCCATCGCCCCCCTGGGCTTCGACTGGCAGATCGGGGTGAGCCTGGTTACCGGATTTGCCGCCAAGGAGATCGTCGTCAGCACAATGGCCGTACTCTCCAGTTCGGATGAAGACACCCAGACCCTCGGCGAGCGGCTCAAGGAACAGACCTACACCTCCGGTCCCAAGGCCGGGCAAAAGGTTTACACGCCGCTGGTGGCCTTTACCCTGATGATCTTCATTCTGCTGTACTTCCCGTGCATTGCCACCATCGCCGCCATCGGCCGCGAATCGGGCAGCTGGCGATGGGCGCTCTTCACGGCCGTGTACACCACCTGCGTAGCGTGGGTGGTATCGTTTGCCGTTTACCGGATCGGACTCCTGTTTGCATAAGACAAAGCCATGCTGCAAGATATCCTCACCCTGATCATCGTGCTGGTGTGCGCCCTTCTGCTGGGAAGGCGTATCGTACGCAGCATCCGCCGCAATCCCTGCGACGGATGCTGCGGCCACGGCGGGTCTCATGCTTCGGGCTGCGCCGGATGCTCCCGGCCGTCCCACCGGCATCCGGGGCAAGGCTGCGCGGGTTGCCACCGGCATGAGAAGTCCCATGGATGCCCCCGGGGAAAATAACTCCCCGAAGGTTCCTCCCACAGGAAAAAGGGAAAAGAGAAGAAGAAAAGAATCCCTACCGGTCGAACTCCGGGAAACACTTCAGGAAGTACTCCGGAGCGCGGGTAGGACGGCGCGTTTTGGCATCCACACAGGCCAGTACCACTTCCCCGGTACAGATCAGCACCCCGTCCTGGTTGGTAACCCGGTAACCGAAGCGCACCCGAACGGAAGGCTTTTCGAGCAGCGTTACCTCCACGTCGAGCAGGTCATCGTAAAACGCCGGATGGATGTACTTAATGTGCAGGTCGGACACGGGCAGCATCACCCCGCCTTCCTCCTCCATCTTCTTGTAGGTCAGCCCCCGCGAACGCAGCATCTCCAAACGGGACACCTCGAAATACATCGCGTAATTGCCATGATAGACGAACGACATCCGGTCGGTATCGTTGTACCGCACCCGGACTTGGTTCACATAGCGCACTACGGGGTGCTCCGCAGCGCTCTTGCCGGCATCGTTCTTATTTGTCATCGGTGTGTGTTTTAAGGTATTCGGACAGAAAAGCGATCATCGCTTCGGTGGCACGCGCCCGGTGGCTGATGCGCCCTTTCTCCTCGAGGGTCATCTGGGCAAAGCTGCGGTCGCAGCCCTGGGGACGGAACACGGGATCGTACCCGAATCCTTCTTCCCCCTGCGGGCTTTCGAGGATTGTGCCCTCCACGCTCCCCTCGAAAAGGTATTCCCGGCCGTGAAGCCACAGTGAAATCACCGTTACGAAACGCGCCCGACGGTCCTGCACTCCGGCCATTGCCTGCAAGAGCTTGTCCACATTGTCCTGATAGGTCGCTCCCGGGCCGGCATACCGGGCGGAATACACCCCGGGGGCGCCGTCCAATGCTTCGACCTCCAGTCCGGTATCGTCCGCAAAACAGTCCGCCGAGAAATGCTCGCGCACATACGCGGACTTCTGCCGGGCATTTTCCGTCAGGGTATCTCCCGTTTCGGGGATTTCCTCCCCGCTCAACTCCCAGTAAGGCTTCAACTCCACCCCGGAAGGCATCAGGGCGGCAATCTCTTCAAACTTGTGCCGGTTGTGGGTGGCCACGACCAATTTTATCTTTTCCATCGCTCGGATCGTTATTTTCTCTTGCAGTGCGGATGCGCTCCGTCCGTTATTTCTTGATATTGGGCAACTCCAGTCCGTAACCGTACCGGCGGTCGGCTTTCTTGAGCAGGATACTCACCGCTACGGACAGCACGGCAAACCCGCAGAACACCAGCATGGGCAGGGTATAGTCGTAGATGCTCGCTCCCTGCGGAGTGCGCCCTATCACGCAATAATGCTCCTGGATCGTTCCGATGAGGTTAGGTACTCCCCACAGGCCGATGTTCTGGATAAAGAAGATGAGCGCATAGGCTGTCCCGAGTTGGGAGACGGGGAATATCTTGGCCACGGCCGGCCACAGAGCCGAAGGCACCAGCGAAAAGGCGATCCCCAGGATGACCATCAAGGCCACCGCCACCCACCACTGGTCCACGAAAGGCATGGCGTAGAGGAAATGGACGAAGATGAGCATGCCCGAGCCCAGGATCATCATCGAAGCCGAACGCCCCCGCCGGTCGATCACCCCGCCGAAGACCGGCGTGAGAAACAGTGCTCCCATGGCCGGCAATCCCACGATGGAACCGGCAAAGTCCGGGTCGATCCCGTACTTGGAGACCATCATGGCCGAAGCGAATTTCTGGAACGGGAACACGCAGGCGTAAAACAACACGCACAGCAGCGCAATGAGCCAGAATCCCCGGTTTTTCACGATCCCCGCCACATCGCGGAACGAGAACTTTTCGTCGTCCGCCCCAGCGCTTTCCATCGCCCCTTCCTGACGGTCGAGCCGGCGGTCCATCACCGAGAAGACAAAGAACGACACCGCACCGCCTACCAGCAGCACCAGTCCGACGAGCACCGGGGTCTCGAGTTGGAAGTTCCGCGCCAGAGGGATCGCCAGGCTGTACGCCGCCTGCGAACCGATGCGAGCCAGAGCCACCTGTACTCCCATGGCCGTGGCCAGTTCCTTGCCTTTGAACCAGCGGGCGATGATCTTGGTCACGGTAATTCCCGCCACCTCGGCGCCCACTCCGAAGACGGAATACCCGGCCGCTGCGACGAACACCCCGGTCTTGTACCCGAAGATCAATTCCTCATTGCCGGCCAAGGCCGTAATGCCGTAGTACTGCACCAGCGTTCCCCCGGCCATGAGCAACACGGCCAGTTTGCCGGTAAAGCGCACCCCGAAGCGGTCGATGAGAAAACCGCCCCAGATGAGCATCAGCAAAAATACGTTGAGGAAACTGTAGGCTCCGGTAAAAAATCCGAACTCCGAACCGCTCCACCCCAGCTGTTCCTCCAGCATCTCCTGCAGGGGAGCCATCACGTCGTTCACATAGTAGGCCGCCATCATGGTGAAAGCCACCACGGCCAGCGCCGTCCAGCGCATCGCGGCCGAATCGCGCAAAGTCCGCCCCGGGGCCGCTGTCATCTTGTCTGTCATCGGGATAAAAAATCTGTCTTTTATTATCCGACAAAGTTAGCCCTTTTTTCCGGGGTATGAAAACCGTTTTCTGCAAGACGGACTCGTTCCCCAAGAGTCTCTCCCGGGCAAAAAATGCGACGGGGAAAACCTCCCGGAGGAGGCGGCAAGAAAAGGTTAAATTACACCCGCCGCCTTGCCCCTCCCAAAACTTTTGCGTTACTTGCATCCGGCGAATGAAAAACGAAACATCCTCTATGCCCCACCGCAAACTGTTCTCCCCCGACGACAAAATGTCGGACATCCTCCAGTCCAACTACGGCCTGCTGCCTCTGCTTCCCCGTTTCGGGCTCACACTGGGCGTGGGTGAAAAAACCGCCCGGCAACTCTGCCGGGAAAAAGGAGTGGACTGCACCCTGATGCTCACCGTCTTCAACCTCTATACCCATCCCGACTACCTGCCGGCCGTCGGACAGGTCGCTGCCCTGCCCTTGGAGGACCTGCTGGGATACCTGCTCTCCAGCCATCGGTATTACCGCCAGGACCGCATCCCCCACATCCGGCAGCACCTGGAGCAGATCGTCGCTCCCCGTCCGGATGCCGAGGCCCGGGTGATGCTCGGCTTTTTCGACCAATACGCCCACGAAGTCGCGCAACATCTCGACTACGAGGAAAACACCGTATTCCCCTACATCCGCACCCTGTCCCAGGGACGGAAATCGCCGCAATACGACATTTCGGTCTTCGAGAGAAACCATACGGACATCGAGGAAAAACTCTCCGACCTGTCGAGCATCCTGATCAAATACCTCACCCCGAGCGGCGACGGAAGCCAGGAAAACGAAATCCTGCTGGACCTCTACCTGCTGGGCGAGGACATCGCCCGCCATACCCTGATCGAAGACAAAATCCTGGTGCCGCTGGCCGGAGAACTCGAAAAACAAGCCCAATGACCTCTCGCAAGAAATACCGTCTCGCCCTGATCGAACCTTCGGAGATCGTCCGCACGGGTGTCAAAGTCCTGCTGGCCGCCGAAGGCAGTTTCGAACTGACGGCCACGGCCGCCGACATCCGCCAATGGAGTGCCTTCCCGCCCGCCCTGCCGCCGGATGTCCTGTTGGTAAACCCTTCCCTGGCCGACCGGCACGGGCGCACCCACATCCGCACGTTGCTCTCGGCCGAGGCTTCGACTCTGGTGGGCGCGCTGCTGTACACGTACCTCCCGCAGGAAGAACTCGCGCAATACGACTGCGTCGTGGAGATCGACGACCCGAAAGAGACGGTGGTCAAAAAACTGCTGCACGCCCTGCAAAACCGCGAGCGGGAAAACGAACCGGCGCGCGAAAACCCCGAACTGTCCGAACGGGAAAAGGAGATCCTCGCTTCGCTGGTCAAAGGCCATACGCACAAGGAGATCGCCGCCATCCACCACCTGTCGGTGCATACCGTGATCTCCCACCGGAAGAACATCTCGCGCAAGACCGGTATCAAAACCGTATCGGGCCTGACGGTATACGCACTGCTGAACCACCTGATCCGACCCGAAGACCTCGAAACGGAATAAACCGAACGTATTTTTCCTACCCCTTTTCGCCCCGGGGAGCGCCGGGAGTTTCCCTTCGATTCTCCCTTACGCCTCCTTGTTGCCCCCTTTTGCCTTCTTTTACCCCCCCCCTGCCGCCCTGCTCTTTCCTTACGCAAGGAGGATCGGCCTCAAGCCTCCTGCGGGGGATAGTCCTGTGCCGGACGGCGTCCCGAGACGGCGGCCATGCCCGCTTGCACCAAAGCACCCAGTTCGTCCTCGCCGGGGTACAGATGTACCGGAGCGATAAACTCGATGCGGGGGATAAGGCTGGCCATCACCACCTTGTTTTGCGCCATGCCGCCCGTGATCAGGATCGCATCCACCCGTCCCGAAAACACCGGTGCGAGCGAGCCGATCTCCTTGGCCACCTGATAGACCAGCGCATCGAAGATAAGGCCGGCCTGAGCGTTTCCTTCCTGGTCGCGCATCCGCACCACTTCGCGCATGTCGCTCACTCCCATGTAAGACAGCACCCCGCCCCGGCCGTTGATCATGGCCAGCATTTCGCGCTGGGTGTACTGCCCCGAAAAACACATCCGCACCAGATCGCCTACCGGCAAGGTACCGGAGCGCTCCGGAGAGAACGGCCCCTCGCCGTCGATGGTCTGATTGACATCCACCACGCGGCCTGCGCGGTGAGCCGCTACGGAAATCCCCCCACCCATGTGGGCGACGATGAGGTTGAGCTCCGAATAGAGCCGACCGATCTCGGCGGCATACCGGCGGGCGGTCGCCTTTTGGTTGAGGGCATGGAAAAACGATTTGCGTACAAAGTTGGGATGGCCCGATATGCGGGCTACGGGGTCCATCTCGTCCACCACCACCGGGTCGGCGATGTAGCACGGGATCCCTCCCAAGTCCTGGGAAATGGACTGGGCGATAAAGGCTGCGATGTTGCTGGCATGGCGGGTTGCGCTGGTACGCAGGTCGGAGAGCATCTGTTCGTTGATGCGGTACGTCCCGGAAGGGATGGGACGCAGCACGCCCCCGCGCGCCATGATAAAATCGAGGGTGGACAAGTCGATCCCGGCCTGCTCCAGGGCCTCGAGCACCGCGCGCTTGCGGAAATCGAGCTGGTCGAGGATGTCCGCAAAGGGAGCGAGTTGTTCGGGTGTGTGGCCGATATTCTTTTCAAACGACAGGGTAAGGTCTTCGAACACCCCGATTTTGGTCGAAGTCGAACCGGGGTTGATCACCAGGCTTCTGTATTTCTTCAAGGTTTCTGTGGATAAAACGGTTTTTCTTTTTCTTCTCCGGATTTTTCTTTCTCTGCCTCCTTATCCGGGTCTTTTCTTCATTCGGGTTCTTCCTGCAACTTCTCTTGTGCAGCTCCCCTCCCCCTCCCGAGGTCAGCGCAGCGAGCCTGCTACCGCCAGAGCGATCGAGGCCAGTTTGGCATCCATCGTATCGGCGCGCGAAGTGAGCACGATGGGTGCTGCCGCCCCGAGGATGACGGCTCCCATGCGGCATTCGGTAAAGAAGGCAAAGGACTTGTAGAGGAGGTTGCCCGCCTCGATATCGGGAGCGAGCAGGATGTCGGCATCGGCCGCTACGGGACTTTCGAAGTGCTTGTCGCGTTTGCTCTCCTGCGAGACCGCCAGGTCGAAGGACAAGGGGCCGTCCACCAGGCAATCAACGATCTCTCCCCGGGCGTTCATCTGCTTGAGCGCGTCGGCATCGAGGGTAGCGGGCATCTTGGGGTTCACCTGCTCGATGGCCGCCAGTACGGCCACCTTGGGCGTGTCGATGCCCAAACGACGGACAAAGTCCACCGTATTTTGCACGATGACTGCTTTTTCTTCCAGGGTGGGAGCGATGTTCATCGCTGCATCGGTGAGTACCAGGAGCTTGTGGTAGGCCGGGATCTGGAACACGGCCAGATGAGAGATCAACCGGTCGGTACGAAGCCCCCACTGGCGGTTGAGCACTCCTTTCATGATCTGCGGGGTGGTCACCCCGCCTTTCATCAGGATGTCGGCCTGCCCGGAGCTGACCATGCGCACCGCTGTTTCGACCATTCCTTCGGCATCCTCGGCTTCGACGATCTGCACGCCTTCCACCGAACGGCCCAGGTTTCGGGCGGCCTCGTGGATCTCGTCCCGCCGGCCGACCAGGATGGGGGTAACGAACCCCATCGCCGAGGCTTCGAGCGCAGCCTCCAACGCATGTTCATTGGACGCCTGGCACAGGACCAGACGGCATCCGTGCCCCTTCTGACGGGCAAGGGAAAAAATATCGTCGATCGTTTTTATCATGGTGTGATGGTTGTTTTTTCGTTTTCTTGCCTTTTACAGCGAAGGATTCTTTCAGGCGGTTTTCGCCCCTTGCGCTACCGCGAAACGGGCGAGTTGGCTCTGGGCATATTTGCGGGTGACGCGGAATTCCGCCGGAGGGTTGTCCGGCAGGTCGAACATCGCATCGGTGAGCACCGCCTCGCACAAGGTGCGAAGCCCCCGCGCCCCGGTCTTGAACTCCAAAGCCTTGTCCACGATGTATTCCAACGCTTTTTTGTCGATCTTCAGCCGTACTCCGTCCATCTCGAACAAGCGCTCCATCTGGCGCACGACGGCATTGCGGGGTTCGGTGAGGATACGCAACAGGTCCTCGCGGGTCAGGGCATCCAGGTGCGTGATCACCGGCAGACGGCCGATCAACTCCGGAATGAGCCCGAAAGACTTCAAGTCCTGCGGGGCTACGTAACGCATGATGTTTTCCGAGGAGATCGTCCCCAGGTTCTCGGCCGAATAACCCACCGTCTGTTTGTTGAGCCGCTGGCTGATCTTGCGCTCGATCCCGTCGAATGCGCCGCCGGCGATGAACAGGATGTTGCGGGTGTCGATCTCGATGAATTTCTGTTCGGGATGCTTGCGTCCGCCTTGCGGGGGAACGTTTACCTTGGCCCCCTCGAGCAGTTTGAGCATGGCCTGCTGCACTCCTTCGCCCGACACGTCGCGGGTGATGGAGGGGTTGTCGCTCTTGCGGGCGATCTTGTCGATCTCGTCGATAAAGACGATGCCGCGCTCGGCCTTGCGCACGTCGTAGTCGGCGGCCTGCAAGAGTTTGGTCAGCATGGTCTCCACGTCCTCCCCTACGTAACCGGCTTCGGTGAGCACCGTGGCATCGACAATGGTAAAGGGCACGTCGAGCAGCCGGGCGATGGTCCGGGCGAGCAGCGTCTTGCCCGTACCGGTGGGCCCTACCAACAGAACGTTGGACTTTTCGATCTCCACCTCCTCGTCGCGCTTCTGCCCCAGGCGTTTGTAGTGGTTGTACACCGCTACCGAGAGGACTTTCTTGGCCTCCTGCTGGCCGATGACATACTGGTCGAGGTAGGCCTTGATCTGCGAGGGGCGTTTGATCTGCGAAAGATCGACCGAAGTCTCCTGCTCATCCTGCCGGGAGACTTCCTCCTGGAGGATGCGCATGGCCTGTTCGATACACTCGTCGCAGATGTTGGCGTCGAGCCCGGTGATCAGCAGGCGGGTCTCGCTCTTGGGACGCCCGCAGAATGAACAGTGTTTCTGATGGTTTGCCATTATTTGGTCGAGGGGGTGTGTTTCTTTTTCTTTTCGAGGATCTCGTCGATCATGCCGTACTCCAGGGCTTCGGGCGAGGTCATCCAGTAGTCGCGGTCGGAGTCCTTTTCGATCTTTTCAAACGGCTGACCCGAATGTTCGGCCATGATGGTGTAGAGTTCGTCGCGCAGTTTCTTGATCTCGCGCGCCGTGATCTCAATGTCGGACACCTGGCCCTGCGCGCCGCCCATCGGTTGGTGGATCATCGTGCGGGAATGCCGCAAAGCGGCCCGCTTGCCCTTCGCACCGGCACACAGCAACACAGCGGCCATCGAAGCGGCCATACCGGTACAGATGGTGGCCACGTCCGGGCCGACGAACTGCATCGTATCGTAAATGCCCAATCCGGCATACACGCCTCCGCCGGGCGAATTGATATAAATGCTGATGTCCTTGGTCGCATCCACCGAGGAGAGGAACAGGAGCTGCCCCTGGATGATGTTGGCCACGTCGTCGTTGATGGCCGTGCCCAGGAAAATGATGCGGTCCATCATCAGGCGGGAAAACACGTCCATCTGGGCAACATTGAGCTGGCGTTCTTCGATGACCGTGGGCGAGATATACTCCCCATAGACCGAGGCATAACTATCCAAACGATAGCTGGAAATGCCCAGATGCCCTACGGCATATTTGCGGAATTCGTCTTTTTCTTTCATTGCAGTATGCGTTGTCTTTTCTTCGGTTGCAAAAATAAGAAATCGTCCCGGTACTGCCCAACGGCGCCCTTACAGGACTTTGGCAAAAATATTGCGGTCGTAATCGCCGTACTTGTGCTCCACGTATCCTACCTTGGCGTATCCCATCGCCAGGAAATTGTTCTCGCTGTGGATATTGCGGGGGGAAATGGTGGCCAGAAGCTCCCGTATACCGCGCTCGCGGGCTACCGTTTCAAGATGCTCCATCAACTCCCGCTGCAAGCCCTGCCCGCGATGGGAAGGACGCACGATGACGAGTTTGATGTTGGCATACACCGAATAGTCCTCCACTTGCCGGCCGAGGTACTGCACCAGGTTTTCCTCCGTATCGCGGGCAAAATAGAGAATGGCAAAGCCCACGAGTTCCCCCCGGGAAAAAGCCCCCACGACGAAATGGTTCTCCAGACAGTCGCGCAGCACCGAAGCGGGATTGGCCCGCAGGATCTGCTTGTCCTCCATCTGTGCGAAGGCTTCGTCCTGTATGGCCAAAAGGCCGCCCAGATACGGAACGCCGATCTGCGCATAGGTGATCTGCTGTGCATCGGGGTCTTCGCCATAGACAGGGCATCCCTTGGCAGAACGGTACGCCTCCCACACCTGCTGGAGTTCCTGGATGTTCCCGAAATTGCCTTTGGCAATCTTCCGCCGGTAGATACAACGGTTGCGCACCGCAATAAAGAAACGGTAGGCGAACAGGTCGTCGATGGTCTCGATGCGCAACACGCCTTTCTTGCGCAGGACGTTGAGCACCTCGAAAAAGGTCAGGTAATTGGATATGTCGCTGTTTTCGAGCTGTTCGATCTCCCTTTCGGCCTTGCGGAGCAGACCTTCCTCCGCCTGGCAACTCAACAAACGCTGGTAATTGTCCAATGCGGCATACACCCGTTTGTAATCGGGATTGGAGACAAAAGAGGTGTTGATGTTGGCGATGAACTCGGCCTCGGCGATGTCGTTGGTCATTTCGAGTTCCCGATACACCAGAATGACACCCACCGCAGCTACCACCAGCGACGAGACGGACAACAGCGTAGCCAGGATATGCTGATACCCCATCATGTTGAGCAGGGCCACGATCGCCGAACAGATAACGGCTGTGATCAGAATCAGCCATACGGTATGTTTTTTCTTTTTCATAACGCTTTGCTGCAAAAGGAGAAACGACATTTTGCCGATAAAGGTACGCAAAATCCGCCGACGATCCCCCGGATTTCCTTCTCCGGCCCATAAAAAAGGGCGCCGGAGTCTCTCCGGCGCCCTTTCCTATCGACGGCAAATGTCTGTTTACTTCTTCTTGGCCGCAGCAACCGCTTTGACGAATTCGTCGAGGGTTACTTCCTTGACCTTGTAAGGCACCTTCTCCTTGAAGATGTCCATCAGTTTTTCGCGCACCAGCATGTTCTGGATACGGCCTACCTCCTCGCGGTTTTTCAACACGCGCTCCAAGATCGGGTCGAGCTGTTCGTCCGGCATCCCGGCCTGACCGTACTGGGCCATCTGCATGCGCAGCAGGTCTTTGGCACGCTGCTGGATCATCGCATAGTCGATGCGCACCCCGGCGTCGAGCAAAAGCTGCGTTTCGATCAACTGGTAACGCAGGCTCTTTTCCGAATCCTTCATCTGCTGCTCGGCTTCCTGATCGGTCATCGGCTTTTCGGCCGAAGCCATCAGCCAGCGGCGCAGGAAGTCCGTCGGCAGGTCAAATTTCGTATTCTCGATCAGGTAGTCGATCGTATCGGTCATCATCTGAGCGTCGGTCTCGGTGCGGAAAGCAGCCTCGGCCTCCTCCTGGATCTTCTGACGGAAAGCCGCTTCATCGGCCACCGCCTCCGGACCGTAGAGACGTTCGAAGAGTTCCTTGTCCAAAGCATGGGGCTCGACGTTGGTGATGCGGGTGATGGTCAGCACCAGCGTATCGGCGAAGTCCTGGCACTCGTCGGCCGACTTGCCCAAGAACTGCGACAGGCGGGTAGCAGACTTGAAGTCCTTCGGAGATACCTCTACTGCATCGCCTACCTTCTTGCCGATAAAGTTCTTGGCATTCTTTATGTCGGCTACGATGATCATCCCCTCCTTGTACGCACCGGGCTGGTACAGGTTGCCGTCCTTGTCGCGGGCTTCGATGTTGACTACCACGTCGGAAGCCTTTTCCACCTGCTCCATCGGCGTCATCTTGCCGAACTGTTTGGCCAGGCTGGCGATGTGGTCTTCGATGTACTCGGGGCTCACCTTGATGCGGTACGAAACCACCTTCTTGGCTGCATCCTCGGGTTTTACCTTTACCTGAGGGATCAGGCCGATCTCGAACTGGAACGAGAAGTCCCCGCCTTTCTCCCAGTCGATGTTCTGGGGCACGGGCAGAGGCTGTCCGAAAATATCGAGTTTTTCCTTGCGGAGGTAGTCGTCCACTGCCGCATTGACCACTTTATTGACCTCTTCGGCCAAGGCCATCGTACCGTACTGTTTGCGGATGACCGAGGCGGGTACCATCCCTTTGCGGAATCCCGGAATGTTCGCGTTCTTGCGGATATTGGCCAGCGATTTTTCCACAGCATCTTTGTAATCGGCCTGGTCCACATCCACCCGGATGACGGCATTCAGGGCGTCCTTGTCTTCTCTCGAAACTTTCATGTTTGTTCTGCGCTAAAATTCTTGTGGTATTACCTTGATTTTTTCTCTGATTAAGAGCGCAAAGGTACTCTTTTTATACCGGTTTACAAAAATTTTAGAAGCCTATGTTCATCGAACCCTCGGCCAGACGGTCGGCATCCCGCTCGGTAACGATGCGGTCGTATTCGCCCTCGGGGTCTTCGGAAAGGCCCGCCAGACGCACCGCCGTACGCTGGGAGATGAGTTCCCGCCCGCCGTTGGCCAGATTGAGTGCCTGGATCATCGCCGAACGGTCGTCCACCATGAAAGGCTCGATGCGCTGGCTCACCTCGATCTGGTCGATGTAGGGTTCGAGTGCATTGTTGAGCACCCCCAGGTAGCGGCGTATCAGGTTCATGCGGCGTTCGAGGTACTGCCCGAAGAGCTCGCCCTTGTTCTGCACCTTCAGGTGCGCATCCAGGAAGAGCATCCGCAGGGCCACCCCGGACAGATTGGCCAGCCCCTTGACCGAATCGAACGAAATGTCGGGCGTCTGGGTCGTGCTGTAAATCATGCTGAGCAAGGTACTGATCTCCAGCCGGACGGACTCCGGAGCCTGTTGCCACGAAAGGTACTGCGCCGTCGAATTGGCCTCGCCTTCGATGATCGCCCCGGTCTCCCCTTTGCGGGCAAACCCGCGGATCTCGCCCGTCACGAAGATCTTGGGCGAAGCGTGGTAATCGTTCGTATCGGCAAAATTGGACAACAGTTTTTCCAAACGCTCGATCAGAGGCTGCACATCGGCCCACTCGCTCTTTTCCTGCCGGCCGTACACCACCGGGATCTTTCCCAGGATGTTTTCCCTGCGCTCCACCAGCGCCCACGAACCCTTCTCCTGACGCTCGAAGCGCACGATCTCCTGGTCCGTGTAGGTCTCGAAATACTCTTTCTCCACCCCCGTCTCCACCGTGGCATACCGCCGGGAAAACGCCGTCATGTCGCCGTAGTGGTCGAACAGGGGGAACAGTCCGTCCTCTTGCGAGGGCGACAGCAGGGAAACGCGCAACTTGTACTGCGAAGGCGTCTGCCCCACGAATGAAAAGCGCTCGTTGCGGCCCACACGTGCCCAAAACCCGTTCTCGGGCACCGGATACCACAGCTCGGCCGCTTCCGTCTCCCAAAGGATGGTACGGGCCAGACGGCGGTTGAGCGAGTCGATCTTGTTGTCGGTCAAGGTGCGCCGTACCGCCTCGAAAGCGCCCGCCTGTCCATCGCTGTCCGTGGCACAGGTTACCTGTACCGGATGGCCGAACAGAAAAGCCACTGCCCGCTCCACGATGACCCGCTGGAGCGGCAACGCGATGCGGGCTACCTTTTCAAAACGCTCGATCTGTCCGTCCGTTCCCCGAACCGCTTTGTCGGGACGCTCCGAGATGTCGAATATCCGATGTCCGCGCGGGTCGTACTGTTGGCGCAATCGGGTGATCTGCGGCTGCGGCGTGGCGCGCCGGCTCAAGGCTTCGACCCATTCGTTGGCCGAGGTGCCTTGCACGAGGTCTTCTATTTTCATTTCTTTTCGAGTTTGATTTGTTTTCGTTCCGACGGACAAAAGACCGCCTTTTCTCACAAATATAATCAAAAAAGAAATAAAATCCAAATACCTCTCCTCATGACAAAACTCCATCGACCCGCAACACACTGCCACGCCCCGAAAAACCCCTCACCACCCCGAAGAACGCGCTTCCAGGGCCAAGAGGAACGCTTTGGCGGCCATTCCCCCCGCATAGCCGGTCAGGGATCCGTCGGCTCCCACCACCCGGTGGCAGGGGATCACGAGGACTAGCGGATTGACGTGGCAGGCGCGACCGACGGCCCGGGAAGCCCGGGGACGTCCTACTTGTGCGGCGATCTGCCCGTACGTGCGGGTTTGCCCATAGGGTATCCCGAGAAGCGCTCGCCATACCGCCCGGGAAAATGCGCTGCCCTGCCCTCCGAGCGGAAGGTCGAACTGCCGGCGCTGCCCGGAAAAATATTCCCCGAGTTGGGCGGTCGTCTGCGCGAGGAGGTCCGTGCGCTGCAAGACTTCCCCCGGAGAAAGCGGGCGTCGGCCGAAAAACACTTCCACCAGCCGGGAGTCTTCCTCTGCCGCGCCCATCCACCCGATGGGGGTTTCGAAATAGTGCATGTACTTCATCGTTTTCTTTTTCTGCAAGACACCTCTCCGGCAAAGATAAACCGGGAGGGACATCCGGACAAGCCGTTTTCCCCATTTATCCACCGAGGCAATGCACAAGCGGCGCAAGAAAATAGGCTCCGTGTCCGCCATTTGCCCAAAGATTCGTATTTTTACTTCGCATTTGCGTTTACCCCCTGGGGGCTCCGCAGGGCAACGACAAGGTTGCAAAGGGTACGTCCCAGAAAACAGCAACCTAAAAAAAACAGCACGAAAGAAAAAAATGGCAAAAACCATCCTGGTTACCGGCGGGGCGGGCTACATCGGCTCGCACACGGTGGTCGAACTCCAACAGAAAGGCTTTGAAACGGTCATCGCGGACGACCTGTCCAACTCGTCGGCCCAAGTGATCGACCGTATCGAGCGCATCACCGGCATCCGTCCGGCCTTTGAACAGATCGACCTGAAAGACGCCGGAAAGGTTCGTGAACTTTTCGACCGATACCCCATCGCCGCTACCATCCACTTTGCCGCGTCGAAGGCCGTCGGCGAATCGGTTCAAAAACCGCTGCTGTACTACCGGAACAACCTGGTGGGCCTGCTCAACATTTTGGAATGCCTCCGCCAACAGAACGGCGCGTTGGTCTTCTCCTCCTCCTGCACCGTATACGGCCAACCCGAACATCCGCCCGTACGGGAGACCGACCCGATCCAACCGGCCGAATCCCCCTACGGCAACACCAAACAGATCTGCGAAGAGATCATCCGCGATACGGTCAAAGCCTATCCGCAGGTGCAGGCCGTGCTGCTGCGTTACTTCAACCCCATCGGGGCGCACCCTTCGGCCCTGATCGGCGAACTTCCGCTCGGGGTGCCGCAAAACCTGCTTCCCTACATCACCCAAACGGCGGCCGGTATCCGGGAATGTCTCTCGGTCTTCGGCAACGACTACCACACCCCGGACGGCACGTGCATCCGCGATTATATCCACGTGGTGGATTTGGCTCAGGCTCATGTAAAAGCCGTCGACCGCCTGCTAAACAGGCAAAATACCGAGCCTTGCGAGGTGTTCAACCTGGGCACGGGGCATGGTTACAGCGTGCTGGAGGTCATCCGTTCGTTCGAGAAGGTAACAGGCATCCGCTTGAACTACCGTATCGCTCCCCGCCGCGAGGGAGACATCGAACAGATCTGGGCCGATCCTTCCCGGGCAGAACAGGTCCTGGGCTGGAAAGCCGAGCGGTCGTTGGACGAGATGACGCTCTCGGCCTGGCGCTGGCAGCAGTCGCTCAAACAGTCTTAGGGAAATAACAACTGAGGGGGCTGGTGGCTTCCGTTTGGGAATCTTGACGAGAAACCCTCTCCTTTCTCCCATATCTCCCCAAGCGGGCGAGGGCGGGCCTTTGGCCCGCCCTCGCCCGCTTGGGGAGATATGGAATCTAAAAAAATCTCACGCCAAAAAGATCACCAACAACTGCGCCGAAAGTACGCGCAGGAACATCACCAGCGGATAGACCGTCGAATAAGCCACGGCCGGCAAGTCCGTCGGGGTCTGCTCGTTGGAAAAGGCCAAAGCCGGCGGGTCGGTCGTCGCTCCGGCGATCAAGCCGAGCAGGGTAAAATAATTCATCCGGAAAGCCAGACGCGCGATCACCCCCGCGACACACAGCGGGATCACCGTGATCAAAAATCCGTACCACACCCATATCAAACCGCCGCCATCGACCACCGTAGCCACGAAATCCTCCCCGGCGCCCAGTCCCACCGCCGCCAGGAAGAGCGCAATGCCTACCTCGCGCAACATCAGGTTGGCACTGGCCGTAGTGTAAGTAACCAGTTTGAAACTCGGGCCGAAACGGCTCACCAGGATTGCCACGATAAGCGGACCTCCGGCCAATCCCAGTTTCACCGGCTGCGGTACTCCCGGGAAAACAAACGGGATAGAACCCAGGGCCACTCCCAGGAATATTCCCACGAAGATCGTGATCAGGTTCGGTTCGCGCAGGCGCCGCATCGAATTGCCCAGCAGTTTTTCCACCCCCGCGATGTTCTGCTCCGGTCCTACGACCGTCACGCGGTCGCCCACCTGCAGAGCCAGGGCGGGATGCGCTACCAGGTCGAGTCCCGCACGATTGACCCGGGTAATGTTCACCCCGTAGGCACGCTGGATATGCAGTTCCCCGAGCAAACGCCCGTTGAGTTCACTGCGGGTAACCATGATACGCCGCGAGACCAACTGTTCGTCCAGTTTCTGCCAATCGGCGCGGTGCATTTCTTCTACCCGTGAACCGATGAACGCCGTGATGGCATCCATGTCCTGCCGCGCCGCGATGACCAACAAGCGGTCTCCCTCGCCCAGCGTCGTATCCGAACCGCCTATCTCCACCGAACCGTCGGCATGCAACACCCGCGAAGCGACGAATTTCTTACCTACCAAATGCGAAATCTCCCGGATCGTCTTGCCGAAGATCGCGGGATTGTTCACCTGCATCGAAACGTGAGTAGCACGCGCCATCTTCTCGGCCGCACGGTTCTGCGCCGCTTCGGTTTCCTTGCCGTAATCGATCCGGAACACTGCCCGCAGCAACATATACACCAGGATGATCCCGATCACGCCCAACGGATACGCCACCGCATATCCCATCGCAATGGTCGGATCATCCCCGCCCATATCCTCCACCGCTTGCTGAGCCGCACCCAAACCGGGAGTATTGGTTACCGCACCCGAAAGGATACCTACCATCGTGGTGATCGGCGTCCCGGTGGCCCAAAAGATACACAGGGTGGTCAGCACGCCCAATGCCACGATCAGGATGGCAAACATGTTCAGGCGAAGCCCTCCGCGTTTGAACGCCGAGAAGAAGCCCGGCCCGACCTGCATACCGATGGTATAGACGAAGAGAATAAGGCCGAACTCCTTGACAAAGCCCAGGATCGAGGGCTCGATCCGCATTCCGATGTGGGAAAGGAAGATCCCGGCAAAAAGCACCCAGGTGATCCCCAGCGAAATGCCCCATACTTTGATTTTTCCCAAGAGTACGCCCAGGGCGATCACCACCGAAAAAACGGCCACCGTATGGGCGATTCCCGACCCGAAAAAAAGCTCGTACAACCAGTTCATACCCCTGTTTTTTTGAATGCCGCGAAATTAGCAATAATATCGATGCAAAAAAAGCCCCGAAACCGACACTTTTCTCTTCCGAACTGCCAGTCCCTCACCCCGCAAGCCAGTCCGCGAAAGCCCCCTCAAACCTCTCTATAGCGCCCCCTTCCACAAACAAAAGGCCCCGGGGACTCGCCCGAGGCCAACGATTAGGTCCATTTGCCGGAAAAGTTCTACTTCGCCTTTTCGGCCATCTCCCGGAAATAATTGTCGAAGAAGACCAAATGATACTTTACCGAATTGGTCCAATACGACCAGCTGTGGCTCCCCGGACGGGAGATGAAATCGTGATCGATCCGGCGGTATCTCATCAACTCGTGCAAACGTTCGTTCACCGGATAGAAAGAATCGCTCGTCCCGCAGTCGAACAGGATCTTCAGACTGCCGGGTTTGAGCAGATACAACTGGTTCATGATGCTGTACTGTGCCCACCGCTCGGGATACTCCGCCTGTGAACCCAACTTTTTTTCCATGTTTTCATTGGCCGGGAACGACTGTATGTCCAGTCCTCCGCTCATCGAGGCGCAGGCACCATAAAGATCCTGATGGCGGAACGACAGGTAAAATGCACCCTGTCCGCCCATCGAGAGTCCCGTAATGCCACGCCCCTCCCGCGAGGCGATCGTACGGTAATGCTGGTCGATGTAGGGCAGCAGTTCGCGCGTCATGTAGGTCTCGTACCGGCTGGTGGAGTCAGCCGGAGCGTCCCAGTACCAGCTGTAAGGATTTCCGTCGGGACAAACGATGATCATGCCGTAACGCGAGGCGAGTTCCGGCAGGAAAGGCGCTTTCTTGATCCAGTTGGTATAGTCGCCCGTAGCACCGTGCAACAGATACACCACCGGAAAACGGGCGTCCTTGTCCGTTTGATACGCAGCCGGAGTAATGACCACGTTCTTGATGTTCTTCTTCATCGAAGCGCTCCACACGGCGACCGTGTCCACCGATTGCGCTTCCGCTGCGCCGCAAAGCACTGCAGCCAGGATAACAAAAAGCGATTTGAAGTGTTTCATTGTATATGTCCCTATTTTTTGATACGATCCTCTCTTTCCTACCGGCCGGAAAACTGTTTTTCCCTTCGAAAACACCAGGCTTGAAGAACACCACCGGCTCACGCAAACCCGAAAAACAAAAGTAACGAATTCCTCCCAAAAAGCCTGCCCATTCTTCTCAATTTCGACAAATCCACCCTCCTATCGTCCAACCGCCACATCCGGATTCCTCCAAACATTCGATGCGCGCAACCCTCTCCTGCATGGATTCAGACAGCTTTTTTTCTTACAAAAGGAAAAAACACAAAAACATTTTGCCATTTCAATTAAAATACACAACTTGCAGACATACAAAAAGATGAATCCATATCAATTATTCCCCAATATTTATTTTATCATGAAAACAAGCGCAAAACTCCTGCGAAGGATTTCCTATTCCCCTCCTACGGCCACACTGGTCGAGGTAACCGTCGAGAGAGGCTTTGCCGTCTCTCTGCCGGATGACACTGTCAATCCTTGGTAAAATTGCACACACCTCCACGAACACGATAAAAAAACGTCCGTTTATTATGGCAAAGATATAATAAAATATCTTAAAGTAGCTAAAATTGCATTAAAATTAGCGACAAGCAAGTATGGACATTGTTTTGTCGTTTTGTTTTTGGAAAGCCCCCCATGTTTATTCTTATCCGAAATAAACGGACGTTTAACCCATCATGTCTAATAACCCTTACACTAAATTTGTCATGCAACACAAACATCTAACTTTCCGACACAACAAAATCGAGACTTACACTCCTCCGACCGCCACACTGGTCGAAGTAACAGTCGAGAGAGGCTTTGCCGTCTCGCTGCCGGACGACACGGTCAATCCTTGGTAACCCTTATCCCACGAACACGATGAAAAAACTATGCTTTCTGTTGAGTCTGGCTACGATCGTCGGACTCGGCTCCTGCTCGCGGGATTTCAGCGAGACCGATCCTACTCCCTCGGCACAGGGAACCCACTCCCTGAAAGCCTCCATCGCGCAAAGCGAACCCACCACCCGCACCGGCTTGGGCGACAAAGACGAAGAAAACGGTACAACGCCCTTGTTGTGGGTAGCAGGTGACAAAATCGCCGTAGTCGACGACGCAGAACCCAATACCGTACACCAGTACATCCTCGACCCTGCTGCCGCCGGACAGACCGAAGGCACGTTTACCGTCAGCGAAGGGGATGGCGTCCAGGGCGCTGCTTCCATCACGGCGTACTACCCTTATACGTTCTATTCGGCTTCGCAGGGGTTGTCCGTGCCCGCCACCCAACAGTACAAGGAGGGACGGACGATGGAAACCGACATGCTCCCCATGTACGCCCATTCTTCCGGGGCGGAAGTGGGCGAGTTGGACTTCCATCCCGTTGCCGGGCTGATCAACCTGCAACTGACCAAAAACGACAAACTGAACGAAAGCCGTCTGTTCTACTCCGTCAAACTGGTTTCCTCCGAGGATAACCTCGCCGGGAAAGGTTCCCTCGCCGACGACAGCGAAGGATACAAGGTGCTGACCATCGACGGGGACGATGCCTCGAAAGAGATCACCTTCTCTTTGGGCGAAAGCGGTTTAGCCCTCAAGGAAGGCGAAATCACCTCCCTAATGTTCGTCGTACCGGCCAAAACGTATAGTGCCTCCACGTTGAAGTTCGTCCTCACGTACAAAAACAGCCCGGACGATGCCGACTTCCAGACCATCGACCTACCCGTCCGCTCGGCGGTAGAAGTACAGCGCGGACATATCGTCAATTTTGCAGCCACCGATGTCGGCCTGTTGATTTCAGGCATCGCTCCTGAAGAGGTAAAAGAAGTCATTACCGACGCAGCCACCTCCGGTGAGTCCGAGATCCCGCAAGTGATCGAAGTGGTGGGCATGGATGCCGGCGGGGAATATACCATCGAGCTCCCCACGGTGTACAATGAAACGAAAAATCAGGAAACCATCTCGTTGGTAGCTACCGACGTTGCGGCCGGAGCTACCATCCTTGTGCAGGAGACTGCCGCCACGGGGATCGCTCCCCAGCAGTATGTGAGCCTCGCCAATGCCACCGACAACTCCTGCAACGTAGCCGTCGAACTGCCCAACTCGACCGTCACCCTCGACGGCACGTTCGACAACGTGGAAGCTACCACCGCCGACCAGACGCTCATCATCCCCTCGGGGACCGTCGTGCAGAACCTGACGGTCAAACAAGGCTCGGTCAAGATCTACGGTACGGTCAAGAACCTGACTACCGCCTCCGGCTGGAGCGGAGAGATCGTTCGCGGGATTTCCTCCCAGGAATGCTTCGACAAAGCCATGGAAAACGACGCCTCGATCAACTATACGTTCGACTACGCTCTGATCGACCGCCCCATCCCGAACCTCGACGGAAAGGGAAAAACGCTGGCGCTCCCGCTGAAAGTCTCGGCCGACGCAACCATTTCCAACCTCACCATCCGTCCTTCGGAGTCCATCGAGGCCAACGGCATCACCATCCTTCAGGACAGCGTCGATCTGTCGCTCAACGGAGTGGACATCTACGTTTCCTCCAACAACTCCTCCGCCGGGCTGAACACCGGACTGCTGATCGCCGAAGTGAACAACGTTACGGCCACCTTGAAGGATTGCCACATCGTCGTGCCCAAGAGCTACCAGCGCGGTATCAACATGCATAGCGCAAAAACCGCCGGTACGACCACCGTTACCCTGGACAACACCCACATCGGACCTACGCTCGAACCCCTGACCACGGATTACAGCCACGACACCTACACCCAGGAACAGATCGACGCGTTCAAAGCCCGCGTGGACAGCCGGGGTGTCAGCTTCGGCGGACCGCACAGCGCCCGCTACGTGCTGAACCTGCGGAACGGTTCGGTGATCGAAGGAGTATTCTACGCCATCAACTTCACGTACTACGCCGCTCCGGTAGAGATCAACGTGGATCGTTCGATCATCGACGGTCGCTGCGCCTTCAACATCTGGGCCAACGGCGAAGGAACGAAGATCAACGTAACGAACGGCTCGAAACTGGTGGGACGCAACTACTTCCCCGGTCCGACAGAGGTTTATGCCAATATCGTCATCGAAAGCAAAGCCAACGGACAGGCAGCCGAGAACAACGTCATCACCGTGCGCGACAGCGAATTCCACTGCTTCAACGAACCGCAAACCAATACCAACTGGCAATACGCGCTCGATGTCCGCTCCGAAGGGGTCAACACCATCCAGCTGCTGGGTGAGACCAAGATATACGACCACAGCGGACGCCTTCCCCATGCCATCGATGTCGGAGGCTGGAGCAACCAGTTTGTCATCGACCCGAGCGTATCCTTCGCCATGGGCATGGAAGGAGCGACCATCCTGCCGACACACATCTGGGACGGTTCTTCGTTCAAATTCCCCGGGAAAGCCCTGGACGGCAAATACTACATCGGCGAGCCTTCCCAGCTGGCCGCACTCACCCTGCAGGTCCCCGAAGGGATGGACATCGTCCTGGTACGCGACCTGGACCTGAACAACCATCCTTGGCTGGCCAAATATCCCACTTCCGGCACTAAAGCCAATACGGTGGACGGCGGCGGCCATACCATCTACAACCTCAACACCGGTACGGTCGGATGGGATACCAAGACGGAATGTCCGGGACTGTTCTCGGCCTTTGCCGGTACGATCAAGGATCTCACGATAGAGAATGCTACCGTGTACGGTTCCCGGGCAGGTGCTCTCGCCGGCCGACTGGACTACGGCACGATCACCAATTGCCACGTGAAGAACGTTACCTTTATCGGAGGAGCACAAAAGATGGCTGGCTTGATCGGCTTTATCAACGGAAACGGTGACATCGTTCTGGACGGTTGCTCGGTCGACGGATGCCTGATAGTCAACGACCCTGCCCCGAAAGGCGACGATGGTGCTGCCATAACCGGCGATGCATCGTGCATGGCCGGAGGATTGGTCGGATTCATCCAGTCTTTCAACCACAAGGTGGACATCCGGAATTGTTCCGTGAAAAACACGACTGTGCAGAGCGGTCTGCTTTGGGACAACTATTCGGGATGCACTTCGCACGAATTCATCGGCAACATCGCCAACACCTACAAATACCCCAATGCGGTGTTTACGCTGACCAACAACACCATTGAAGGTTCCTCGTGCGATGCAAAAGTCCGCATGAACGACTATTTCGGATTCTGCTATACGGGCGAATCCGGACAGACCGATCCTTACGCCCGGGTAGTGGTCGACGGAGAGGTTATCACCGAAGGCCCGGCCGCCGGCGAATAAACCGCTCCCCGATCTTTTCACCAAATATGCACCCGGGAGATCTTTGGATCTCCCGGGTGTTTTTTTGCACAAAAAAAGCCTTGCAACCCTTTCGCTGCAAGGCCTTGTCCGTACTCGGGATGGGACTCGAACCCACACGGACATTTCTGTCCAAAGGATTTTAAGTCCTTCGTGTCTACCATTTCACCACCCGAGCATCCGCCCGGAAAAAACGAGCAGGGCAAAGGTAAAGATTTTTTGCCATTTCGCCGTTATCCGAATGCTCTTCTCCGAAGCCATTCGCACAAAAGCACAGAAAATCAAGAGAAAAAGGATATCCATCCGGATTCTTTTCAGTAGATTTGTACATTCTAGTAACACTTCCCTGCCATGATACGAAAGATCACATTCCCTGTCCTTGCCTTGGGCGGCTTGCTATTCATCCTTCTGTCCGGGTTCGCCCCTTTTCCTCAAAACGAACAGAGCGAAGCAACGACCTCGGAGATCGCTCCGGAAGAAGACTCCACCGTATCCGTCATTGCCTGGTTTTGCAAAGGAGACACGATGACCTACTGGATCCATGACGGTCAGTGGAAAGTCGTCGGAGGGGATACGATCCAAACTCTCGGCGTCCACACCAAGGTGATGCTCACCGTAACAGATTCCTCTTCGAAAGGCTACGCGCTGGAATACCGTTTTTTGGAATTCGACTTTGACCCGATCGAAGGTTCCGAGACCCAAAACATCGTGAATCTCGCCGCAAGCCAGCTCCAGAAAGACATCGTGGGTACCGTCATCCGATTCCACACCGATGAAGTAGGGCAGATCACAAAATACGAAAACCTCAAAGAAGTCAAAAAACAGGCCAAGGACCTTTTTTCCAATTTCGTACAGCAAATGCCGTACATCGACTCTTTGGCGGCAGACGGGATAAAGATAGAACCACTGCTCAAAAAGATCGGTTCCAGCGACCTGCTGATAGACGGATACGTCGAGGAACTCGAGATGCTCTTCCGATGCCATGGGAACCAATACCCCATCGGGGAATTCACCGAGCATCAGGATGCCACAGAGACGGAATACGCCTCCGACACGTATATGGCGGTAGGGATGGATCCGGAAACCTACGAATACGACCTCCGGATCGACGTCGACAACTACATCCCGAAAGAAGACCTCAAAAGCCTTGTCGGTGACTTGGCCGACCTGTTGCTGGACAAGGACGCAGCGCAGGAGGCCAAGAAGGAAATCGCGACCGAATTCGACCAACAGATCCAGAACGATGCGGTGTACGGCTCCTATCTGCACGCAAAATACTTCCCCGACGGATGGCCCGAAGACATCATTTATCAGGAGAAAACCTTACTGGAGGGACAAGGAAAACTGACGCAGAAATACATCACGTGGGATTACCGGAGCGTGGGCAATTTTTAACATTCAAGCCCCGCCCGGGCAAACATTCTACCTGAGGCTTTGGGAAAACCACGGCTTATGACCGGTTGCACCATCCTTATACCTTTCGAAAAGAAAGAGATGAGAGAAAGCTACCGCACATCCCCCCTCTAAAAAACATAAACCCATGAAACTGCTGCTACCCCTCCTCGTCTCGACACTCCTGCTGTCGTCCTGCGCCTCCCTGTTCAACCCGGAACATTGCCGGACGGACTTCCGATCCCCCGTACCGAGAACCGTCCTCATCGACTCCACCACGATCCGGGTGCAACCCGGCAAAGCCACCCCCGTGGCTTTCATGCGGGGGAACCAAACGAAAGAAGCGGTACTGATCACCGACACCCGCACCGACACCATCGAGGTCCGTCCCCGGTGGAGCGAAGCCTATTACTTCAACTTCGCCACCTGCGGGATAGGCTTTCTCTTCGACGGCAAGACCCCGAAAAAATGGAAATACCCCTCGACCCTGCGCCTTACCGACCGGTACATCGACAGACATCGCAAAGGTGCCGACCCGTATGCGGACTATCGGTATGCCGACAAAGGCTCCTGGAACCTCCACATAAGCCTCCCATACGCCAATGCCTTCTACTCGGCCTATGGAAAGGAAAACCAGTGGGGGGCGGGATTTCTGGGACTGTCCCTGGGGCTGTCCTACCACACGAGCGACAAGACATTCGTCAACCTCTCCGCCGCCGGCATCCTGGACTCCGAAATACCGATCCCCGTCGCGATCGATTATGAAAGCCCCCAGGTCAAGGACCACCGGTATTCGATCCTGGCCAACCTGTCGAACAATCACCTGCTGCTGCAAAAAAGACTTTCCCTGGGATACGGCCTCTCGTATGGATACGACACCTGGAATACGATCCACCACGGGATAGCCCAAGAAGGGGAAAAACAAGAAAACATCCATCGCACCTCGCTTTCCCTGGGATTTGTCTTTCCCGTATATTACTACACCCGGCGCAGCTTTTATCTGGGGATGGTCTATCGGCCCATGCTCGTGCAGTTCGCGCACGGGACGCATTTCAAGTACCAGCACACCCTCAGTTTCGATTTCGGATGGCGCATCCGGCTGACCAAATAAAACGTTCCTGTCTTCCTTACAGGAGAAGATTGAACAGATACCCGGACAAGACGATAAACAGACTCACCACCCCAAAAAAGATACCGACCAGGCGCCAAGTCATCACTTTTTTCAACAGGATCGCCTCCGGAAGGGACAAACCCACCACCGCCATCATAAAGGCGATGGCTGTTCCCAAGGGGATTCCCTTGGCCACCAGCACCTGCACTATCGGAACGATCCCTGCCGCATTGGCATACAACGGAACGGCACAAAGGACAGACAACGGTACGGCCCACACGTTCTCCGAAGACATGTATCGTTCAAAAAATCCCTCGGGAACAAAACCGTGCATCCCCGCTCCGACCCCGATCCCGATCAGGACATAAATCCATACCCGCCGCACCACGCTCCAGGCATCCTCGACGATCGCCGGAAGTCTTTGACGGAAGGATGCTTCTTCTTTCTCCCAACCCCCCGCCTGGCCTTGAGACAAAGAGGACATCTGACGCACCCACGGGGCCAGATAACGCTCCAGCGAGAGGCGCCCCAACACGACCCCTCCCAGCACTCCCAACAGGATTCCGCTGACCACGTAAATAGCCGTTACCCGCACGCCGAACGACCCCAAAAACATCGCTACCGCCACTTCATTGACCAACGGCGAAGTGATCAGAAAGGCAAACGTCACCCCCAAGGGGATTCCCCCCTTTACAAAACCGATAAACAACGGGATCGACGAACAGGAACAAAACGGAGTGATCGCCCCGAAGACCGAAGCGAAAAGATACTGAAATCCATACAACCGCCTTGTGGTCAAATACTCCCTCAGGCGTTCTATCGGAAAATAAGCATTGACCACCCCCATGGCCAGACAAACCAGAAACAACAGCAGAAAGATCTTCATGCTGTCGTAAAAAAAGAAGTGAAGCGCCTCGCCCCAGCGGGTTCCTGCCTCGAGCCCCAGCACATCGAACACCAGGACATCTGCCAACCGACGTATCATCCCTGCTTCTTAAGATTGGTCCGATAAAAATCCTGGAATACCTCCCGTATCTGATCGCGCACCCGCCGAAACCCCTCTGCGACCTCTTGCGGTGCTGCTTTGATCTGCGCGGGATCCTCAAAACCCAGATGGACACGATGCTTTACCGCAGCGGTAAAAACCGGACAATGCTCCTTTGCCCCTCCGCATACCGTGATCACATAATCCCACTCAAGGGCCCGATACTCCTGTACCGAATGCGGCACGTGGCCGGAGATGTCGATACCTACCTCGGCCATGGCTGCTACCGCCTGCGGATGCACCTGCGCAGCCGGGGAAGTCCCGGCGGAAAACACCTCCAACTCCGGATCGAACAACTGCAAAAAACCATGCGCCATCTGACTGCGGCAACTGTTTCCCGTACACAAAATCAGGATCCTCATCTTCCCCCCTCCTTTACTCTTCTCCGTCCGATTCCTTCAACAACTCCTTGACCTGCTCCAGCGACAGCCGACGGCCTTTGGCTACCACCTTCCCGTTCACGACCAAAGCCGGCAGCGACATTACGTTGTAGGACATGATCTTCACCAGGTCCTCTTCCTTTACCACCGTTGCCTGCCGGCCTTCTTCGGCCACGGCTTGTTTTACCGTTTCGTAGAGGGCCTTGCATCCGGCGCACCCTGTTCCCAATACTTTAATTTCCATCATCGTTTTATAATTTGTTTTTCGTCAAACAACGAACATTCATATTCTAAAAAAAAATTTCAGTCGCAACAAGACTTCTTCCGGGCACAAACACAAAAGAAGTCGGAAAAAGCCGCCCGAGCCAACGCCCAATTCTCGCGATGGATGCAATACTTCACTTTCGGCGGAAGGATTTCCCCCTGAATGAGTCCTGCTTCCTTGAGCTCCTTCAGATGCTGGGATACGGTCGCTTTCGAAATGGGCAACACCTGATGGATATCGCCGAAGAAACACTCGTCCCGCTCGGCCAGAAAACGCAGGATGGAGATCCGGGCAGGATGCCCCATCGCTTTGGCAAAACGCGCCAACTGTTCCTCTGCATGGGGATAGTTCTTTTCTTCCATCATAAGGCCATTGATATTGTTCGCAAATATACGAACAATATCGAAAAAACAAACCCTTCTCTTCCCGAAAAACATGCTCGCTTCATCTGCCCGGCAAACAAAAAAGACAGGAAACCCGATCTGCGCTTCATGCCCGCAGGCAAAGCCCATTTCCTCTGCAAACAAAAAAGACAGAAACCCGATCTGCACTTCATTCCCGCAGGCAAAGCCCATTTCCTCTGCAAACAAAAAAAAGACAGAAACCCGATTCCTTCGGATTCCTGTCCCTTTCGCACCTTCTGCCGTGCCCTCTGGAGCGGAAAACGGGATTCGGACCCGCGACCCCCACCTTGGCAAGGTGGTGCTCTACCACTGAGCTATTTCCGCAATTGTGTCAAAAAACTTCGTCGAGCGGAAAACGGGGCTCGAACCCGCGACCCCGACCTTGGGAAGGTCGTGCTCTACCAACTGAGCTATTTCCGCCTATCCGCACCGCGCTGATACACGGCGCATACAGGACTGCAAATATAGCGTGCTTAATTTTTTCTACCAAATTTTTTTCCGCATCGCTCCCCCGAGCGCAGTTTTTCCCCCTTTTCGCATCGGGGAGTACCCGCCCGGGAATGCCTCCCCGCACTGTCAGGCTGCTCCAAAAAGGAAACTTGCCGTCCCCGGGAGGGATCGTCGCTGCGCCCATCCCGGGGAGCGTCGGCCTCCTGTCAGATCAACAGTTCGAACAAGGTCGGATTGTCATTGACATACTGGTACTTGATCCCCTGCCCATCCATTCGCTCCACCAGTGCCTGGAAATCCTCGGGATGCTGCACCTCGATACCGATCAAGGCCGGACCTTTCTCGCGCGCCGTCTTCTTCTTGTACTCGAAGAACGTTATGTCGTCCGTAGGCCCGAGGACATCGGTCACGAAGCTCTTCAGCGCGCCGCTGCGCTGGGGGAAGTTCACGATGAAATAGTGTTTCAGTCCCTCGTAGAGCAAGGAACGACCCTTGATCTCCTCCATGCGGGTAATGTCGTTGTTGCTCCCGCTGACGATGCACACCACGTTCTTGCCCTTGATCTTGTCCTTGTAAAAATCGAGCGCCGCGATGCTCAACGCACCGGCCGGTTCGACCACGATCGCATCGGAATTGTACAGCCGGAGGATCGTCGTGCACACCTTTCCTTCGGGCACAGCGACGATATCGTCGCACACCTGCTGACACAGGGAAAACGTGAGCTGGCCTACCGTCTGGACAGCAGCTCCGTCCACAAATTTGTCCACCTCGTCCAGCGTTACGACATGCCCGGCCGCCAGCGAAGCCTTCATGCCGGCTGCCCCGGCCGGCTCCACTCCGATGATCTTGGTCGAAGGACTCATGTGGCGGAACACACTCCCCACTCCGGAGATAAGCCCTCCGCCCCCTACCGGGACAAAAACATAGTCGATCGACTCCTTGACTTCCTGAAGGACCTCCAAGGCAACCGTACCCTGGCCTTCGATGATCTTCGGATCGTCGAACGGAGGGATGAACACCATCCCGTCGCGCTCGCACTGCGCGATCGCTTCCTGATTGGCCGCGTCGAAGGTATCGCCCACCAGGACGATCTCCACCTGGTCGCCACCGAACATCCGGACCTGATCCCGTTTCTGTTTGGGGGTAGTTACCGGCATGAAGATGCGCCCCCGAATGCCCAACTTGCTGCACGAATAGGCCACTCCCTGTGCATGGTTGCCCGCACTGGCGCATACTACGCCGCGCTGGGCCTGCTGCGGGTCGAGGGAACGGATCTTGTTGTACGCCCCGCGGATCTTGTACGAACGTACCATCTGCAAGTCCTCGCGTTTGAGCAGCACATCGGCGCCGTAACGGTCCGAAAGGTTCCGGTTGCGCTGCAACGGGGTCGGCTCCAGGATTTCCGAAAGGGTATGCTCGGCTTTCATCACATCGGAAAGCACCGGAAAATATTTTTTACTGTCCATCGTATCTGTTTTTGTCGTATTCTTTTCCATCTTATACTGCCTGTTAAAACGGGAACTGCCACAACCGATACCGCCTGCGGGAAAGCACCTCCCCGCATACGCGGATCAGCGGATCGAACGGGCAATGTAATCGCCTACTGCCTGCGTACCGCTGGGCTTCTGTCCCGCCTCGGCGATGTCTTCGGTAACCACCCCTTCCTGGATGCTGCGCGCCACCGCCTCGCGGATGGCCGCGCCTTCCTTCGACAGGGAGAAGGCATACTCGAACATCATGGCTGCCGAGAGAATGGTGGCCACCGGATTGGCAATGTCGCGCCCGGCCGCCTGAGGATACGACCCGTGGATCGGCTCCAAAAACGAAGGGTGAACCCCCACCGAAGCCGAAGGCAACAATCCGAGCGAACCGGTGATCACGCTCGCCTCATCGGTAAGGATGTCGCCGAACATGTTCTCGGTAACGATCACGTCGAAATGCGAGGGTTGCTGGATGATCTTCATCGCGGCGTTGTCCACGAACATGTATTCCACCTCGACCCCCGGATACTGCGGAGCCATCTCCTGCACCGTCTGACGCCACAGGCGCGAAGTAGCCAGTACGTTGGCCTTGTCCACTACCGTGAGCCGTCCCCGGCGCTTGCCGGCGTATTCGAAAGCCAGACGGACTATACGCTCGATCTCTTCCCGGCTGTACACGCACGTATCGTAAGCCGTCTTCCCATCTTCGGAACGTCCCTGCGGACGGCCGAAGTACATCCCGCCGGTGAGCTCCCGCAGGAAAACGAAATCCGCCCCCTGGACAACCTCGCTGCGCAGCGGCGAACGGTACAACAGGCTGGGAAAGGGCGACACCGGACGGATATTGGCATAGAGTCCCAGCGCCTTCCGCATGGCCAAAAGCCCCTGCTCGGGCCGTACCCGGGCCGAAGGGTCGTTGTCGAAACGTGGGTCGCCGATCGCTCCGAAGAGCACCGCATCGGATTCCATGCACACCCGGTGGGTCTGCTCGGGATACGGGTCGCCATAGCGGTCGATCGCGGCCGCTCCAACCTCCGCGTAAGTGTACTTTGCCTGGTGTCCGTAGCGGGCACAAACGGCATCGATGACTTTGACGGCCTGTGCCGTGATCTCAGGGCCGATCCCGTCGCCGGGCAATACTCCTATCTTGAATTCCATTGTGTATGACATATTTTGTTTATTCGGTTCTGTTTTTCTCGAACTCCTCCACGCGCCCGCGCTGGCTGACCAGATAGTCGACATCGTCGTATCCGTTGAGCAGGCACTGCTTCTTGTAGGAAGAAATATCGAAATGCTCTGCACCCACTCCGGGGGCTTCGATCGTCTGACGCTCCAGGTCGATGGTCAGGCGCAGCGAAGGGTCGGCCTGCACGGCCTCAAACAGCCGGGCGAGGTACTCCGGGGAGACCTGTACGGGCAGAAGGCCGTTGTTCAAGGCGTTCCCGCGGAAGATGTCGGCGAAATAACTGGACACTACCGCGCGGAATCCTGCCCCCAGGATGGCCCAAGCGGCATGTTCGCGGCTCGATCCGCAGCCGAAGTTCTTGCCGGCCAACAGGATCTGACCGCCATACCGGCTATCGTTGAGCACGAAATCCGCCCGGGGCGTTCCCTCGGGCGTGTAACGCCAGTCGCGGAACAGGTTCTGCCCGAAGCCCTCGCGCGAGGTAGCCTTGAGGAAACGGGCAGGGATGATCTGGTCGGTATCGATGTTCTCAATGTTCACGGGCACTGCCGTGGTAGTGAGTACGGTAAACTTTTCTATCATGTCTTCGATGGGGCTGGGCCCTTTTGTTTCATTTTGTTTCTTTGCTTTTCCCTTTCTTCACCCCGCATGGAGGCCGCGCTCTCACGCGCGCTCCCCTGCAGAATCCTCAGCGGGCTTTCCTTTCTTCCTCTCTTAAGTGTTTTTTCCTCCCCCCCCGGCAAGGGAGAAATGCACCCGCCCGCCGGGACGAAGATGTCAGTGTGCCAAAGGATCGGTTACCACGCCCGTTACGGCAGCGGCGGCCGCTACCAGCGGTCCGCACAGCAGCGTGCGCGCACCGGGGCCCTGGCGTCCCTCGAAGTTGCGGTTCGAGGTGGACAGACAGTATTTTCCGGCCGGGACTTTGTCGTCGTTCATGGCCAGGCAAGCCGAACAACCGGGCTGGCGAAGTTCGAACCCGGCCTCCTGCAGGATGTCGCGCAGGCCTTCTTCGATGGCCAGCCGCTCGACTTCCTTGCTCCCGGGCACGATCCAGGCCGTTACTCCCGGGGCTTTCCGTTTGCCCTTCACATACTGGGCAAAGGCGCGCAGGTCCTCGATCCGGCCGTTGGTGCAACTGCCGACAAAGACATAGTCCACCCGTTTGCCGAGCATCGGCTCTCCTTCGTGGAAATCCATGTAGTCCAAAGCCTTGTGGAACGATGCGCGGGATTTTTCCTCCAGCGTGTCGGCTTGGGGGATACGGTCCGTTACCCGAAGTCCCATGCCCGGGTTGGTCCCGTAGGTGATCATCGGGGCGATGTCCGCCGCATCGAACTCGACTTCGGCGTCGAACCGGGCATCGGGGTCGCTGTGCAAGCGGCTCCAACGCTCCACCGCACGGTCCCAATCGGCTCCCTTGGGGGCGAATTCCCGTCCGCGGAGGTACTCGAAGGTTACCTCGTCCGGGGCGATCATCCCTCCGCGGGCGCCCATCTCGATGCTCATGTTGCAGACGGTCATGCGGCCTTCCATCGAAAGGCTGCGGATGGCACTGCCGGCAAATTCGACGAAATACCCCGTGCCTCCGCCCGTTCCCAGGCGGGAGATGATGTACAGAATGACGTCCTTGGCGCAAACTCCTTCGCGCAACTGGCCTTCCACCCGGATGCGCATGGTCTTGGGACGCACCTGGAGTACGCACTGCGAGGCGAGTACCATTTCCACTTCGCTGGTGCCTATCCCGAAGGCGATGCAGCCCAAGGCGCCGTGCGTAGAGGTGTGGCTATCCCCGCACACGATGGTCATGCCGGGCTGGGTAAGCCCTGTCTGCGGGCCGACGACGTGGACGATGCCGTTGCGGGGCGACCCTACTCCGAAGATTTCGATGCCGTTTTCGGCACAGTTTTTCACCAGGGTTTCTACCTGGGTGCGGGACTGCGGGTCGCGCGGGGGGAGTTCCTGATGTTCGGTGGGGATGTTGTGGTCCGGGGTGGCCGTTACCTGCCGGGGACGGAAGACGGAGATCCCCCGCCGGCGAAGCCCTTCGAAAGCCTGCGGGCTGGTTACCTCGTGGATGTACTGGCGGTCGATGTACAGAATGTCCGAGCCGCCTTCGACGTGCCCCACTACGTGAGCATCCCATATTTTGTCGAATAAAGTATTCATGTTCGTTTGGTTGATGATCGCTCGTTTTTTTGTGTTTTTCGGATCGGGTATCCTTTCCGCCTCATTTCCTCTTCTTCTCTTCCGGATGCGCATCTTTGCTGCTCGCCCCCCGCCTTCTCTCTTCCGCCGTGCGCCGGTTGCCGGATCGCCGTCCCGCCCCGTTCCTTCCCTATCCCCGTCTTTTGCCCTTTTGAGGGCTTGCCTGTCTCCTCGGGGAAGAAACTCCGGTGCGTTTTGCGAAAAGGGGCGTCAGGCGATTTTGCTCAAGGCATCGAGCAGGGATTCCACCGAGGCGGTAACGATGTCGGTATTGGCTCCGAAGCCGTAATACATCTTGCCCTTGTGGGAAACCTGGATGTGTACCTTGCCCAGGTCGTCGCTGCCGCGCGTGATGGCCTGCACGAGGAATTCCTCGATGTGTACCCGGCGTTTGGTAATGCTCTTGACGGCATTGAAGGCGGCATCGACCGGACCGTTGCCATAGGCTGTCTCGGTGAAGGTATCGCCGCCGAAGCTGATCTGCACGGTGGCCGTAGGTACGGTGGACTGTCCGCAAACAACCTGAAGCGTTTCCAGCTTGATGGGAGCATCCACCTTGGTGCGTCCGGCGAGGACTTCGAGGTCGCGGATGGAGATGTCCTTTTTCCGGTCGGCCAGTTCGAGGAATTTCTGATAGATGGCATCGAGTTCCTCCCCTTCCGGCGTGTAGCCCAGCTCCTTCAAGTGGTGCTTGAGGGCGGCGCGACCGCTGCGGGCGGTCAGGATGATGCTCGACTGATCCACCCCGACGTCTTCCGGGTCGATGATCTCGTAGGTCTCACGGCTCTTGAGTACCCCGTCCTGGTGGATACCGGAGGAATGCGCAAAGGCGTTGCGGCCCACGATGGCCTTGTTCGGCTGTACCGGCACACGCATCAGGTTGGATACCAAGTGGCTGGTATTGATGATCTCGCGGGTGTTGATGCCCACTTCGTAGTCCAGGTTCTTGTGGCAGGCGATGGCCATGACCACTTCTTCGAGCGCGGTATTGCCTGCGCGCTCGCCCAGACCGTTGATCGTTACCTCGGCCTGCCGCGCTCCGTTCATGATGGCGGCCAGGGTGTTGGCGGTAGCCATGCCGAGGTCGTTGTGGCAATGGGTGGAGAGGATGGCCTTGTCGATATTGGGCACATGGTTCATCAGGTAGGCGATCTTCGCGCCGTATTCCGAAGGCAGGCAGTATCCGGTGGTATCGGGGATATTGACCACCGTCGCCCCGGCCTGGATGACGGCTTCCACCACCCGGGCAAGGAACTCCTCGTCCGTGCGGCCGGCATCCTCGGCGTAAAACTCGACGTCGTCCACGAAGGTGCGGGCATACTTGACCGCATCGACGGCCCGGCGGATGATGTCCTCGGGAGTGGAATTGAGTTTTTCGTAGATATGGTAGGGAGAGGTTCCGATACCGGTGTGGATGCGCCCGCGTTTAGCGTATTTGAGGGCGTCGGCAGCTACCTCGATGTCCTTTTTCACGGCACGGGTCAGCGCGCAGATGGTGGGACGGGTAACGGCCTTGGAGATTTCGACCACCGAATTGAAGTCCCCGGGCGAAGAAATGGGGAATCCGGCTTCGATAATGTCCACGCCCAGTTTTTCCAGCTGGCGCGCCACCTCGATCTTTTCAATGGTGTTCAACTGGCAGCCCGGCACCTGTTCGGCGTCGCGGAGCGTGGTGTCGAAAATGTAAACTTTCTCGCTCATGGTCTTATGTGTTTCGTTTTTATTCCTTTGTATTTTCGGGGTTCATCCCCCCCTTCCCTCCTGCTCCCCTCCCCCTGTCCGGGTGCTCCGCAGGGATTGAGAATCAGGCGCGGGAAACGCCCCCTTTCTTTCCGGGGGACTTTGCGGCCGGCGACCCGATCAAAGGCGGCCGGCCCGGCCCGAAGGCCTCATGGGTAAACTGCCGTTGGTATTCCCAGGGGAAAACCGACGGCAGGAAATGGCGGTCAGTTATTTTCCGGACGGAGTTTGCGTACCACGGCACCTGCCTGCCACATTTCGGAATTGTGCATCTCCTCCAACTCCTTGTTCAGCTTTTCGCGGTAATCCGGCTGGCTGTTCGAGTCGATGGAGCGCTGGGCTTCGTTGCCGGCGGCCACTTCGCGGTACAGTTCTTCAAAGACCGGTTTGGCAGCATCGCGGAACTTCTTCCACCAGTCCAAAGCACCGCGCTGAGCGGTGGTCGAGCAGTTGGCATACATCCAGTCCATACCGTTCTCGGCGATGAGCGGCATCAGGCTCTGGGAAAGTTCCTCGACCGTTTCGTTGAAGGCTTCGGAAGGCGTATGGCCGTTTTCACGCAAGGTGTCGTACTGAGCGGCAAAGATACCCTGGATGGCTCCCATCAGCGTACCGCGTTCGCCGGTAAGGTCGGAGTACACTTCCTTCTTGAACGTGGTCTCAAACAGGTAACCCGAACCTACACCGATACCGAGGGCGATCACACGGTCTTTGGCACGGCCGGTAGCATCCTGGAAAACAGCATAGCTAGAGTTCAGTCCGCGTCCCTGGAGGAACATCCGGCGCAGCGAGGTGCCCGAGCCTTTGGGAGCGATCAGGATTACGTCCACATCCTCCGGAGGAACGATGCCCGTGCGCTCCTTGTACGTGATGCCGAATCCGTGCGAGAAGTACAGCGCTTTGCCTGCCGTGAGGTGTTTCTTGATCGTCGGCCACATGGCGATCTGGCCGGCGTCGGAAAGCAGATATTGGATGATGGTACCCTTTGCGGCTGCCTCTTCGATCTCGAAAAGCGTCTGGCCGGGAACCCAGCCGTCGGCTACGGCCTTGTCCCAACTCTTGGTGCCTTTGCGCTGGCCCACGATGACGTTGAAGCCATTGTCCTTGAGGTTGAGGGACTGTCCGGGACCCTGTACGCCGTATCCGATCACGGCGATCGTTTCATCTTTGAGCGTTTCGAGAGCCTTCGAGAGAGGGAATTCGTCGCGGGTGATCACATTTTCCTCGACCCCTCCGAAATTCATTTTTGCCATGGTTGTAATGTTTTTTGGTTGATAATTCCGTGTTTTATTTCGTTTCTTGTTCTTTTCTTGAGGCTTCCTGTTCTTTCCTGAATTCGGCAATACCGGGACACTCGTCCAGCAGGTAATCCTTGCCCTTGATGATGGCTACCGAACCCGTGCGGGCGAATTGATGGACCCCATAGGGACGCAGGAGCTCCAGCAATGCCTGCGTTTCGCTCGTATGGCCGGTTTTTTCCAGCACGATGTAGTCGTCGCCGATCTCCAGGATGCGTACATGATGGTCGCGCACGAGGTTTTCGACATTGCGGTTGCGGGACACCTTGTACAGGGCGATCTCCTGCTGGACCACCTCATCGGGGGTATGGACGAAGGCCTTGAGCACTTCGACGCGTTTTTCGATCTGGCGTACCATCTTTTCCACCTTTTCCGGATCGGTATTGACCACGATGGTAAAACGGTGGATGCCCGCCACGGCCGACTCCGAAGTGGTCAGGCTTTCGATATTGACATTGCGGCAGGTGAGCACCGTGGTAATCTGGTTGAGGATACCCACTTTGTTTTCCGAGAAAACGGTCAGGATGTATTGTTTTTCCATGATTCTTCGCTGGGTTTTACGTCATTCGAGCATAATATCGGATACCGCCGCACCGGCCGGCACCATGGGGAACACATCGTCTTCCTTTTCCACCCGGACCTCCAGGAGGAATGCATCCGGACTTTCGAGCATCCGGGCAATGGCCCCGTCGAGGTCTTCGCGTTTTTCCACCAGCTCGTATCCCACTTCGTTGGCACGGGCGATGAGCGAATACTCCGGACTGAGCATATCGGTAAACGAGTACCTGCGGTTATAGAACAGTTCCTGCCACTGACGCACCATGCCCAGATAGTTGTTGTTCAGCAGGACGATCTTGACTCCCACGCGGCTCTGCATGATGGTAGCCAACTCCTGGATATTCATCTGCAGACCTCCGTCGCCCACGAACAGGACCACCTGCCGATCGGGACAGCCCAACTTGGCCCCCACCGCTGCCGGCAGTCCGTAGCCCATCGTGCCCAGACCGCCCGAAGTAATGAGCGTACGCGGAGTCGTATATCGGCAATACCGCGCGGCAAACATCTGGTGCTGGCCTACGTCGGTTACCATGATCGTGTCCTTGGGAGCTGCATCCGACACTTTGCGTACCGCCTCCCCCATCCGGATGCGTCCCGAAGCCGGATGCAGGGCCGGAGAGATGATCTTTTGCTCCTCGACCTTGTCGCATGCGCGGAATTCGGCGATCCACGCGCTGTGGTCCTGCGCAGAAACCATCTCGGTGAGCATCGGCAAGGTCTGTTTCACATCGCCCACCACCGGCACGTCGGCATAGACGATCTTGTTCACCTCCGAGGGGTCTATCTCCAGGTGGATGATCTTGGCCCCCATCCCGAACTTGTCCGGATCGCCCGTCACGCGGTCGTCGAAACGCATTCCGATGGCCACCAACAAGTCGCAATCCTTGTTCTTGATGTTCGGCCCGTAGTTGCCGTGCATCCCGAGCATGCCTACGTTCTGCGGGTGGTCGCTCGGCAAGGCCGAAAGCCCCAGCAGGGTCGAGGCGGCCGGCATGCCGCTTTTCTCCAGAAAAGCGACCAGTTCCTTTTCGGCATTTCCCAACAGCACACCCTGCCCCACCAGCGCCATCGGCCGACGGGCCAGGTTGATCAAACGTGCCGCCTCGGCCACCTGTTCCCGATCGGGAGCGGGAGTAGGCACGTAGCTGCGGATATGCTCCACTTTCTTGTAACAAAAATCCATCATCCCCACCTGGGCATCCTTGGTGATGTCCACCACCACCGGACCCGGGCGTCCGCTGCGGGCGATGTAAAAAGCCTTGGCAATGGCCTCGGGGATGTCCTGCGCCCGCTTGACCTGACAGTTCCACTTGGTTACCGCCTGGGTGATGCCGATGAAGTTGGTCTCCTGAAAGGCATCCGTGCCCAACAGCGAGGAAGCCACCTGTCCGCTGATGAGTACCACCGGGGTGGAATCCAACAAAGCGTCGGCCAGGCCGGTTACCGTATTGGTCGCCCCCGGTCCGGAGGTAACCATGCACACTCCCACGCGGCCCGTGGCACGGGCATAGCCCTCGGCGGCATGCACCGCAGCCTGTTCGTGGCGCACCAGGATGTGGTCGATCCGATCGCGATAGTCGTATAAGGCGTCGTAGATCGGGATCACCGCGCCGCCCGGATACCCGAAAATGGTTTCCGTGCCTTCCGCCAGGAAAGACTCGATGATGGCCTGCGAACCGGATATTCGCCGGGGAGTCCCGCAGGGATTGTTGGAAGTCTGTGTATCTTGTGTATCTTTTGTGTTCATATTTATGGATTTGCCTGATGAAAAAATCGTTTTACCCGCTCGCACCTCATCGTTCGATCTCCCGCACAGCGCCCTTGTCGGCCGAGCTTACCAGCATGGCGTACGCTTGGAGCGAACGCGGCACGACTCGCTGGCGGGATACGGGTTTGAATTCTTTCATGGCCTTCATCCGGCGGTCTATCTCATCGGCATCGACCAACAGTTCGATGCGCCGCTCGGGGATGTCGATAGCGATGCGGTCGCCGTCGCGCACAATGGCGATCTGCCCGCCGGCCGCCGCCTCGGGCGACACGTGGCCGATGGAAAGTCCCGAGGAACCTCCGGAGAAACGCCCGTCGGTTACCAGGGCGCAAGCCTTGCCCAGGTGCATCGACTTGAGATACGACGTGGGATAGAGCATCTCCTGCATTCCCGGGCCGCCCCGCGGGCCTTCGTAGCGGATCACCACTACGTCGCCGGCCTTTACCCGTCCGCCGAGGATACCCTCCACGGCCTGTTCCTGCGATTCGAAGACTACGGCCGTTCCCTCGAAGCGGAAAAGCGACGGATCCACCCCTGCCGTCTTGACAATGCAGCCGTCGGCTGCTATGTTTCCTTTCAGCACGGCCAAGCCGCCGTCCTGGAAATACGCGTGTTCCACATCCCGGATGCAGCCTTGCGCACGGTCGGTATCCATCTCGGGATAATACGTCTGCTGCGAACCCATCTCATTGGAAAAACGTCCTGCGGGAGCACTGAGGTACAGTTTCTTCGCCTCGGGCGAAAAGTCCGGCGAGGCCACATCGTAGCGGGCCAGCACATCGCCCAGGGTCTCTCCGTCCGCCCGGTTGACCAGCGTATCGACCAGTCCGGCACGGGCCAGGATCCCCAGGATCGCCATGATACCTCCGGCGCGGTTGACGTCCTGCACGTGGTAATGTCCGTTGGGCGCCACCTTGCACAACACCGGCACCCGGCGAGAAAGGCGGTCGATATCGGCCATCGTGAAGTCCACGCCCGCTTCCCGGGCGATGGCCAGCAGGTGCAGCACCGTATTGGTCGAACCTCCCATGGCGATGTCGAGCGACATTGCATTCTCGAAGGCTGCCTTGGTGGCCACCGAACGCGGCAGGCCCGAATCGTCCCCGTCGCGGTAGTACCGCTCGGCCATCCGGACGATGGTGCGCGCCGCACGGCGGAACATTTCCTCGCGGTTGGCGTGCGTAGCTACGACCGTGCCGTTGCCGGGGAAGGCCATTCCGATGGCTTCGGCCAGGCAGTTCATCGAATTGGCGGTGAACATCCCGGAACACGAGCCGCATCCGGGGCAGGCGCACCCTTCCAATTCCTGCACGTCGGCATCGGACACGCTGGCGTCGGCACTCATGACCATCGTATCGATCAGATCGACCCCGCGTCCGCGGAAATTGCCGGCTTCCATCGGCCCGCCGGAGACGAATATCGTGGGGATGTTCAGCCGCATGGCGGCCATGAGCATCCCGGGAGTTATCTTGTCGCAGTTGCTGATGCACACCAAGACATCGGCCTTGTGCGCATTGACCATGTATTCCACGCTGTCAGCGATGATCTCGCGCGAGGGCAGCGAATAGAGCATACCGTCATGCCCCATGGCGATCCCGTCGTCGATGGCGATGGTATTGAACTCGGCGGCAAAGCAACCCAGGGCTTCCACTTCGGACTTGACGATCTGTCCCACCCGGTGCAGATGCACGTGCCCGGGGACGAACTGGGTAAACGAATTGGCGATCGCGATGACCGGGCGCCCCATCTGTTCCTTTTTCATGCCATTGGCCTTCCACAGCGCGCGTGCTCCGGCCATGCGGCGGGAATCCATCGTCTGTGCGCTGCGAAGCGGGTTTTTCATTTCTTCTTTTTCCATGACGGTATCTTTTGTTTTCATGCGAAACGAGCAGGATCGAAAAAAGCCTCTCTCACCGAGTGAGAAAGGCTTTCGTATGTGTCCGAAAAACGGCCGCAACTTCACGCGCCTTTCTCACTCCCTGGGGTAATGACCACGGGCAGCAGCAGGACGCCAATTAGAGCAACGGCATTTTTCATTGTATTTTCTTTATTGACCCGACAAATGTAATGCGATCTTTCCTTTCGTTCCAAATGTTTTCTTGACTTTTTTACACCCGGAAACGTTTTTTTATGAAAAAGATTTATTCTGCCCGGACGTTTTTTTTCTTGCGCAGGGCCTTATACACCAGAAAAGCCACCACCACCGCACACGCAGCAATAAAGAGATAGCCCATCTCGTGGCTGTACTGGTTGATCTTCTCCTGCAACTGCTCCCGGGTGTCGATCCCCGGCACGGTGGAAAGATAGTACCCGATGGCCGCCAGGATGCAGTTCCAGATACCCGCACCGAGAGTCGTGTAGAGCAGGAACGGCCCCATTTTCATCCGCGCCAGTCCCGCCGGAATGGAGATCAGCTGGCGGATGGCCGGCAACAGACGTCCCACGAAAGTGGACACCGCCCCGTGTTTGTCAAAATAATCCTCGGCCTTCTGCACCTTTTCCTGGTCGATCAGGCACATGTGCCCCAAACGGCTGTTGGCAAAGCGGTAAACGATGGGGCGTCCCAGCCAACGCGCCAGGTAGTAATTGAACAGCGCGCCGATGTCCGCACCCAGGGTAGCGAACAGCACCACCAGCGAAATGCTCATCTTGCCGTCGATGGCCGCCATGTAGGCCGCCGGGGGGACGACCAGTTCGGAAGGAAAGGGGATAAACGAACTCTCGATCGCCATCAGGACCGTGATCCAGAAGTAATTGAGGTTGTCGAGGATCGCTTGGATGAATTCTGCGGATTCCATACGGGAAAACTTTGGTTTTTACTTTGCGAAAATAAAAAGAATCTCCCGATTTTTCGCCCTGCCCGCTCCGCGCGGGACAAAAAATCCGGGAAAAACACTACCTTTGACCTTTGGCGCGCAAAGTGCCCTTGCTTTTTATCACACGTATGAAAAACATTCGCAATTTCTGCATCATCGCCCACATCGATCACGGAAAGTCCACCCTGGCCGACCGGCTGTTGGAATACACCAAGACCATCTCCGAACGGGAAAAACAGGACCAACTGCTCGACGACATGGACCTGGAGCGCGAGCGCGGCATCACCATCAAAAGCCACGCCATCCAGATGGACTATGTGCTCAATGGGGAAAAATACATCCTCAACCTGATCGACACCCCGGGACACGTGGACTTCTCGTACGAAGTGTCGCGGTCGATCGCCGCCTGCGAAGGCGCACTGCTGGTGGTGGACGCCGCCCAGAGTATCCAGGCGCAGACCATCTCCAACCTGTACCTGGCTCTGGAAAACGGACTGACCATCATCCCGGTGCTCAACAAGATCGACCTCCCTTCGGCCAAACCGGAAGAAGTAGCGGATGACATCGTCGCCCTGATCGACTGCCGCCCGGAGGACATCATCCATGCCTCGGGCAAGACCGGACAAGGTGTCGAGGACATCCTGCGTGCCATCGTGGAACGCATCCCCGCTCCGGAAGGCGATCCGGATGCACCGCTCGAAGCCCTGGTATTCGACTCGGTGTTCAATTCGTTCCGCGGCGTGGAGGCTTACTACAAAGTGGTCAACGGCACCATCCACCAAGGGGAAAAGGTCAAATTCATGGCCACCGGCAAGGCCTACCTTGCCGACGAGGTAGGCACCCTCAAACTCAAAAAACAAGCCAAAAAACAGATCTCGGCCGGCGACGTGGGCTACGTCATCTCGGGCATCAAGGAAGCCGTCGAAGTCAAAGTGGGCGACACCATCACTTCGGTCGAACGCCCGGCCGCCCAGCCTATCGAGGGCTTCGAGGAAGTCAAGCCCATGGTCTTTGCCGGCATCTACCCGGTGGACACCGAAGATTACGAAGAGCTGCGCTCGTCGATGGAAAAACTCCACCTGAACGACGCCGCCCTGACCTTCGAAGCCGAATCGTCCGCCGCACTGGGCTTCGGTTTCCGCTGCGGATTCCTGGGAATGCTGCACTTGGAGATCATCCAGGAGCGTCTGGAACGCGAATTCGGCATGACGGTCATCACCACCGTCCCCAACGTATCGTACCGCGTGTACCAGACCTCCGACCGCAACCATCCCCTGACCATCCACAATCCCTCGGAACTGCCCGACCCCTCGCGGCTGGACCGCGTGGAGGAACCCTATATCCGCGCCTCGATCATCACCCAATCCGAATACATCGGTCCGGTGATGGAACTCTGCATCTCCAAACGGGGCGTACTCAAGAACCAGTCGTACCTCACCCCCACCCGGGTAGAACTCATCTTCGAACTCCCGATGGCCGAAGTGGTATTCGACTTTTACGACCGGCTCAAGTCCCTCTCGCGCGGATACGCCTCGTTCGACTACACGCCCATCGACTTCCGCCAAGCGGACCTGGTCAAGGTCGATATCCTGATCAACGGCGAACCGGTCGATGCGCTCTCCTCGCTGGTACACCGTGCCAATGCATACAACATCGGCAAGAAGATCGTCGAGAAGCTCCGCGGCCTGATCCCCCGCCAGCAGTTCGACATTCCGCTCCAGGCGGCCATCGGTGCCAAGATCATCGCCCGTGAAACGATCAAGGCTGTCCGCAAGGACGTTACCGCCAAGTGCTACGGAGGCGACATCTCCCGCAAACGCAAACTGCTCGAAAAACAGAAACAGGGTAAAAAGCGCATGCGGCAGATCGGCCGGGTCGAAGTACCCCAGTCGGCTTTCATGGCCGTACTCCGTCTCTCGGACGACTGACCCCGCCCCGTCCCCCGGGATTTCCGCCGAGGGCCGAAAAGATCCCCTGCCGGACAACACTCCCGCACGCAGTCTGAACACAGAAAGACAAAAGACAACATAACAAACGTATGAAAGTAGGTATCATCATGGGGTCGGACTCCGACCTGAAAATCATGCAGCAGGCCGAAGCCGTCCTGCACGAACTGGGTGTCGAAACCGAAATGGATGTCATGTCCGCCCACCGCACGCCCGAACGGGTATTGGACTATGCCCGGGGAGCTTACGAGCGCGGAGTAGCCGTGATCATCGCCGGAGCGGGCGGCGCCGCCCACCTGGCCGGATTTGTCGCCGCGGTGAGCGCCATGCCGGTGATCGCCGTTCCCATCAAATCGTCCAACTCGATCGACGGCTGGGACTCCATCCTTTCGATGCTGCAAATGCCTTCGGGCGTGCCGGTAGCCACCGTCGCCCTGGACGGCGCCCGCAACGCCGGCATCCTGGCCGCACAGATCCTTTCGGTAGCCGATCCGCAGCTCCACCAGCGCCTGGTGGACTTCAAGGAAGCGATGAAGGAAAAGGTCTATGCCGCCAGCGCCCGGGTACGCGAGCAAGCAAAATAAGTTCTCTCCTTCCGGGACGACCACAACGGTAGTTCCCAAAAATCCGAAAGACCGGAGTGCCCGTGGCCACCCCGCAACGACTTCGCCCGAAGGCAAAAACACCCCGAAGGGAGAAGCATTGAAAAAAGTTGAAAAAAATACGTATTTTTGTCCCGCTGGAAACCGCTCCCGGCTTTCAGCGGGACAAAAAATATTCGTTCCATCCCACCGATAGATAGCAGGCATTGAAAAAACTCTTTCCCGTTTTTGCACGCCGCTGCGTGTTTTTCATCCGCATCTGAAGCCCGGCCCGTACCGGTGATCCCCTTCTGCGGGCTTCTGCAAGTGCTCCGCTTTTCGGGATCCGTTTCTCCCCGATTTCTTTTTCACCGATCGTTCCACCGGGTTTTGTTCCCTCAAAAATTCGCATTATCAAAGGATGAAAACAAGTTACATAGACCTGATCGACCAGACGTTCTACTTCCCGCAGGAAGAATTCGACCTCAAAGGAGACAACCTCACCTTTCACGGCATCGATCTGATGGGGCTGATCGAGAAATACGGAACTCCGCTGCGCCTGACCTACCTGCCGCGCATCTCGGAAAACATCCAGCGGGCCAAGCGCATCTTCGCCCAGGCGATGCAGAAGAACGATTACCACGCTTCGTACAACTACTGTTACTGCACCAAAAGTTCGCATTACAGCTTCATCCTGCACGAAGCGCTCAAGAACGACATCCACATCGAGACTTCCTCGGCCTACGACATCCCCATCGTGGAAAAACTGATCGCCGAAGGACGCCTGGCCAAAGACAGCTACATCCTGTGCAACGGATTCAAACGGGGCAAGTACATCGACTACATCGCCCGGCTGATCAACACCGGCCACCCGAACACGATCCCCATCATCGACAACGATGACGAAATAGACTACCTCTGCCAAGCGATCGACCGCCCCTTCGAGATCGGCATCCGCATCGCCTCGGAAGAGGAACCGAAATTCACCTTCTACACTTCGCGTCTGGGCATCAAGTACCGAGACATCGCTCCCCTGTACCGCCGGGTGATCAAAAACCACCCGAAGGTTCGGCTGAAGATGCTCCACTTTTTCATCAACACCGGCATCAAGGACAGCGCCTACTACTGGAACGAACTGCTCAAATGCCTCAAGGTGTACGCCGACCTGAAAAAGGACTGCCCGGAACTCGATTCGCTCAACATCGGCGGGGGCTTCCCCATCAAGACTTCTCTGGCCTTCGAGTACGACTACCAGTACATGGCCGACGAGATCATCGGACAGATCAAGATGATGTGCGAAGACCGGGAAATCCCGGTACCGAACATCTTCACCGAATTCGGCACCTTTACCGTCGGGGAGAGCGGAGCAACCATCTACGAAGTGATGCACCAAAAGGAGCAGAACGACCGGGAACGTTGGGACATGATCAACTCCTCGTTCATGACCACCCTGCCGGACGCCTGGGCCATCAACCAGCGTTTTGTCCTGCTGCCCATCAACCGCTGGCGCGACCCGTACGAACGGGTACTGATGGGAGGGCTGACCTGCGACTCGGACGACTTCTACAACTCCGAACAGCACGTCAATGCCATCTACATGCCGAAATTCAGCGAGAAAAAACCGCTTTACATCGGATTTTTCAACACCGGAGCCTACCAGGACGAATTGGCCGGCGTAGGCGGCATCCAGCACTGCCTGATCCCCCAGCCGCAACACATCATCATGGACAAGGACGAGCACGGGAACTACACGGACCGTGTCTTCCGTCGGGAACAGACGGCCGAGGAATTCATGGAAATCCTGGGCTATAACGAATAGAAAAGCCGTTCATAAAGGCATCTGAATGCTTTTTTTCGGTTTTTTCGAGAAAAATTTGGCGGTTTCAAAAATTTAACCCTATATTTGCACCGCTGTAAAGGTACCCTAGCTCAGTTGGTAGAGCAAAGGACTGAAAATCCTTGTGTCCCTGGTTCGATTCCTGGGGGTACCACAAACAAAAGCATTCCTCCATCGCGGCAACCGTACAGGTTGCCGCGATTTTTTGTTCTCAGCATCGTTCACGACGGCGCCCCTCTCCCAGATACTCCCGACAAAAAGTCCGTTTTTCCCCCAACCTTTCCTTTGAGGAGGAAAATTAATCGTTACATTTGTTTTCAGGATCAAAAAAACGACAGACGATGAAAATACACGACTACAGCCAGGAGAAATCCCTGCTCAGTTCCTACATTGCCCAACTGCGCGATGTAAACCTCCAGAAAGACCGCATGCGCTTTCGCCGCAACCTGGCCCGCGTAGGAGAACTCCTCGGATACGAACTCTCCAAAACGCTCGCCTACCAGTCCCAGGAGATCACCACACCACTGGGGACAAAATCCTGCGCCGTACTCCAGGACGAGGTCGTCATCTGCTCGATCCTGCGGGCGGGGCTCCCTCTGCACGGAGGGCTGCTGGACTGTTTCGACCAGGCACAAAACACCTTTATCTCGGCCTACCGGCACCACCAGGAAGGCAGCCACGATTTTGACATCGTGGTCGAATACCTCGCTTCTCCCTCCCTCGAGGGGAAAGTGCTGATCATCGCCGACCCGATGCTGGCTACCGGCTCGTCCATCATGGCGGTGTTCGAAGCACTGAAAAAATGCGGCACGCCGCGTTGCATTCACATCGTATCGGTGATCGGATCGACCTTTGGGGTGAAGGCTATTGCAGACCATTTTGCGCCGTATCCGGCCGAACTGTGGATCGCTACGGTGGACGACGGGCTGAACGAAGACAAATACATCGTTCCGGGACTGGGCGACGCAGGAGATCTGGCTTTCGGGGAAAAACTGTAATTCTAAATCCTTTCTCATGCAAACAAAACGGGCGACCCTTGCAGGGCCGCCCGTTTTGTTTGACGAGAATATTGAACCGGATTACCGGGTCGTCGGATCGTAATACGGAATGTCATACATCCGGAAGAAATCCTCCGAGAAGCGGACTCCCCACAGATCGTACCGTTCGAACTGATCGGGCATCTTGCGCAGGAAGCGCTCCCAATCCTTCTTTTCCGGCTGGGACCATACGTTTTCCGCCAAAGCGGACATACGCGGGAACAGCGCCATTTCCACCTTGCCCGTCGTGGGGAAATACTCCGTCCACATGCAAGCCTGCGCACCGATGATGTTGGCAGCCTGCTCCGGGGTCAGTTCGGCAGGGATAATGTCGTAATTGTACACCTTGTCCAAGGGAAGATAACCCTGGTGCGACACCTGCTGCTGATTGCGGGACTGGAGATTGTTGTAATACGAGTAACCCGAGGGCGTCATGATGACCCGATGGCCGGACTTGGCGGCCGTAATGCCTCCGGCGGTTCCCTGCCAGCTCATCACCATCGCATCGGGAGCCAAACCGCCTTCGAGGATCTCGTTCCAGCCGACCGTCGTCTTTCCTTTCTTGGCGATCACATCCCCCACATAGTGGATGAAATAGCTCTGGAGTTCTTCTTCGTCCTTCAAGTTGTGCTCTTTCATGAATTGCTGAGCCTGCTCGGACTCCTTCCACCATTTCTTGGCACATTCATCGCCTCCCACATGGATGTACTGCGAGGGGAACAGGTCGCACAACTCCGAGAACACATCGGTCAGGAAGGCGAACACCTCCGGCTTGGGTGCCAACACGTTGTTGAACTTGTTGTAGATTCCCCAGGTCTGGGCCGTCTTGTGCTCCAGATCCGGCTGGGTGCTGAATTCGGGATGCACAGCCAGTACCGCCATGCAATGGCCCGGGATGTCGATCTCGGGGATAACGGTGATATAGCGTTCGGCGGCATATTCAACGATCTCCTTGGCCTGCTCCTGGGTATAGTAGCCTCCGTAGGGACGTTTGCGGTACGTGCCGGGATACAATCCAAGGATTTCCCCTTCGCGGGTAGAGCCTTGGGCGGTGAGTTCCGGGTGGGACTTCATCTCCAGGCGCCAAGCCTGGTCATCGGTCAGATGCCAGTGGAAATAGTTCATCTTGTGCAACGCCAGATAGTCGATATAGCGTTTTACGTATTCCACCGGGAAGAAATGCCGGACGCAGTCGAAGTGCATGCCCCGGTATTCGAAACGGGGATAATCGTGGATCGTCACCGCCCCGATGATGGGCAGCACTCCCGCCCGGGTAGGCAGCATCTGGATAAGGCTCTGCATGCCATAGAACACACCTGGACCGTCATTTCCCTCGATACGGATCACTTCGGGAGTAACCGTGAGGGTATATCCGCCCGAGATCTCCCCGTTTTTCCGATCGGAAAAGACGATCAGATCCTCGCCCGCATCTTTCTTGGCCAGAGCCAAACGGTATCCGAAATGGCGGTTGAAATAGTCGATGAAGTACTTTGCCGATTTTTCCGCCTCTTTGTCGGCTGCATACACGCGCGTAGCGCGGGAAATGGTAAACTGCCCCTGGCCGGAGGTCATCTCAACGGGTTCGGGAATGATCGTGGGCAAAGGAGCGTTCTTTTGCTGGGCGGAAAGGGCGCCAAAGAGCAGCAAAAAAAGACTGAAAAATGTTGTTCGCATAATTCTTTAACGTTTTTTGTGGTACAGGTTTTCCGGCATTGCGAGAATACCGCTTGAAAGTTGCAAATATAACCGATAAATCGGTTTTCCCGGCAAATGGTTTATCTTTGTCTGATCGTAAAAAACAAAAAAGTGCCGAAATGTTAGACATTGCCCGCCTGCCGGCAGGAAAGCCTGCGTACCATACCCGTTGGACATGCCCCTCGAACATCGCCATCGTCAAATACTGGGGCAAACGGGAAGGCCAGCTCCCGGCCAACCCCTCGGTGAGCCTCACCCTGGAAGCCTGCTACACGGATACCACCCTCGACGTTTCGCTCCGCTGTGGGGAAGGAGACGACCGGCCGTACCGGATCGAGGTCCAGCTCGACGGGCAGCCGGCACCGGGATTCGTCCCCAAGATCGAACAGTTCTTCGACCGGATCGCCCCCTACGCACCCTATCTGCGCGACTATGCCTTCGTGCTGCACACCTCCAACAGTTTCCCGCATTCCTCGGGCATTGCTTCGTCGGCTTCGGGCCTGGGAGCCTTGGCCGCCTGCCTGGTGGATTTTGAAAATGCCTGCTCCGCTCCCTTGGCGCAGGAGGACTTCCTGCGGCGGGTATCGTTTTACGCCCGGTTGGGGTCGGGAAGTGCCTCCCGAAGCATTTATCCCGGTGTCGTCCTGTGGGGGGAATGCCCCTCGGTACCCTCCTCGTCCGACCTGTACGCCGTACCACTCCCCGAGGCGGACATCCACCCCGTATTCCGAGACCTGCGGGACACCGTCCTGCTGATCGAACACGGAGCCAAAAGCGTATCCAGCACCGCCGGACACGCCCTGATGAAAGGGCATCCGTATGCCCCGGCGCGGTTTGCCCAAGCCCGAGAGCACGTGGAACGCCTGCGGGAAATCCTCCGACGGGGCGACGTAGCGGCATTCGGAGCCTTGGCCGAGCGCGAAGCACTGACCCTGCACGCGATGATGATGGCCGCCGACCCGTGTTACATCCTGTTCAAACCGGCGACGATTGCCGTGCTGGACGCCGTATGGCAATACCGGAAAGAGACTCTCGTGCCCCTTTACTTCACGCTCGATGCCGGCGCCAACGTACACTTGCTCTATCCGGCCTCGGCCGAAGTGCCCGTTCGGGAATTCCTCGCCACTGCCCTCTCTCCCCTGTGCCAAGGGAGAATGATCCACGACCGGGTCGGGACACAAGGGGTCCGAAAAGCCGCCTTGTAAGTTCTGCAGTTGCCGGGAAAGGGGCATAAAAAAGCCGCACCCCGATGGGGTGCGGCTCTACTGCCGGGCAGAAAAGTCCTCACAGCTTCTTGCGGCGGGACTGCGCGGCATACAAAGCCGACAACTCGTCGAACTCTTTGTGCAAGGCCGCTAATCTCTCCGGATCCTTTTCAATAATACAAGCTGAACGCATATATGATTTTTTTACAATGATATTCTGTATATCAAACCTGTGGATAATTTTCATCCCAGTCATAATCATAACCCGCGATAATGCATTCAACTCATTGCTCCAAAATGCACCTCGTTGACTGTTTTCTGCCCTATCCATCACAGTATCTGCTTTTGTTAGAAAGCGTTCTATTTCCTCTTTAGAAATAGGTAATTTCCCCCCCTCTAAGATCCGATGAGCGGTATCGCATAAGAGAGTCAAGGCCGGTTCGAAATCGTTTGCATCGACCAATTCATCGACCTTTTTGTACAAAGAAGTAAAATCTATCATGGCTTTATCGGTTTTATGGTGTTAAACATGGTTCACGGTTACATTTCCAATCGCATCACCCGCTGAGGTTTTGTCCATTTATCTCTATTAGGCACGTATATCTGGAGGAGGCCGCCCTCGGTCCGGTAGATGCCGTTCTGGATTGGAGCGATTTCGCTCTCAAAGATAGGGATTCCCTCCTTGAGCTCTTCCTGTTTCGGCGTAATTTTGTAGATATAGTATTGCCGGGCCCGGCTGCCGGGAAAGGGGCATAAAAAAGCCGCACCCCGATGGGGTGCGGCAAAAAAATAGAAGAACAATGCTTACATAGGTTTGGGATATTCTGCCAAAAATTCCCGCTTGAAATCCTCCCATAGCGAAAAACTCTCGCGCAACACCGCCTCCAACTCGTCGTAATCGCCGAAAAAAGGATAAAGCGGTACTTGTTCCCGAGGAACATTCATCAACAATCCATACAATCCCATCCATATCCTCGATAAGGGACGTACTAATTTTTTATCACGAAATACAGCCCAAATCAATTCTACCTGACCATATTCAAGTGCTATATTAAATTTGGGTAATTATATACAAGTTTACACCAACACATTTTTGTTTGTGTATTTTTTTACTATATTTGTGTCGTGATCGAATTTAATTATGAAAGACTTCAATTCATTAATAGAGTTATTCATAGCTTTCCCGGATGAACAAAGTTGCATTAATCATTTGGAACGACTTCGTTGGAATGGAATTGTTGTTAGTCCATTTGATCCTACATCGAAAGTCTATAAATGCAAATATAACAAATATAGATGCAAAAACACAGGGAAATATTTCAATGTCAAGACGAATACTCTTTTTGATAGCTCAAAAATTGAACTAAGAAAGTGGTTTGCTGCTATATGGCTTGTTACATCCCACAAAAAAGGTATTTCCTCTTTACAGTTAAGTAGAGATATAGATGTAACACAGAAGACAGCATGGTTTATGCTTCAACGTATTCGTAATTGTTTTGGAATAGAAAACAACGATAAACTTAGCAACACCGTTGAAGTTGATGAAACCTATATAGGAGGAAAAAACAAGAATAGACACACTAACAAGAGAGTAACAGGTTCACAAGGGCGCAGCGTAAAAGACAAATCACCTGTTCTTGGAATGGTGGAGCGAAAAGGGAAACTTGTAGCAAAAGTTGTGAAGAATACAAGCGGAGGTATATTAACTCCACAGATCATTAATTTTGTTAAAGATGCTCTTATATATACCGATGAATGGTGGGGATACAATTCTATCAAAAAGTTGTTCAAACACAGCTATGTCAATCACCGATCTAATGAATATGTAAGAGGAGATGTATATACAAATACTATTGAAGGTTTTTGGTCGATTCTAAAACGAGGAATTATAGGTATCTACCACTTTACATCAAAACAACACTTGCAACGTTACGTGGATGAGTTTGTTTTCAGATACAACACAAGAAAACATACGGATGGAGAGAGATTTAATCTTCTGATCAGAAACAATGAACATCGTTTAACTTATAAAGAATTGATATATGGATAATAGAGTAAGAAATCGTGGAGAGTTGGATTTAGCAGGGATAAAAATACCTTGTTATGTTCTTGAAGATGGAACAAGAGTATTGTCAGGAAGAGGAATGCAAGAAGCTCTAAATATGGTTGATGATAATGGAAAAACATCGGGCCATAGGATATTGAGATATTTGAGTCAAAAAACACTTAAACCATTTATTTTCAAGGATAAAGGGTTGGGCCACTTTAATCCATTAACTTGTTATGATGGAAATAAGAAAATAAACGGTTATGAGGCTACCGTATTAGTTGATATATGTGATGCTTTTTTAGAGGCAAGAAAACACATAAAACTATCATCAAGGCAGGCTATTATTGCTGACCAATGTGAAATACTCGTTAGGGCGTTTGCTCGATTAGGTATAATCGCCCTTGTCGATGAGGCAACAGGATACCAAAATGAAAGGGAGCATCTTGAACTTCAAAAGATATTAAGTGCATATATATCCGATGAAATTCTAAAATGGCAACTTACATTTACGGATGATTTCTATCGCGAGATATATCGCTTATGGGGACTTCCTTTTATTCCTAAATATATTCGACAAAAGCCTTCATTTATTGGGAAGCTTACACGTAAATATATATATGAAGAATTACCTAAAGGTGTGGTCGAAAAGATACAAGAAAAAGTAGAGAAAACTGAAAAAGGAAACTGGAAATACAAGTGGCACCAAACCCTTACCCCAGAAATTGGTCGAGAACATTTGAAACGTCAAATTATTGAGGTTACAACACTGATGTCAATATCTCAATCAAAGGAACAGTTTGATGCTTTATTCCAACAAAAGTATCATAAGGTTGTACAACTGGAAATGGAGTTCAATGAAGTAGTTGAAGAGCCTAAAACATATGATTTCGATACAAAATTGATGATTGCATTATCATCCAATCCCCATAGAAAGGAATAACTGGATGAATGTAATTATATATGTAAGAAAACACATCTTCCACGATTTGTATTATACATATAAAATCTTCATTCTTCATATCTTCATGGAATAGAAATATTTTTGTAATACAAAAACAACTAATAAATTTGCTACATGAACTGGAACAAAGAAAAGTACGGGTATAATAGCGTCCAAGTAGCCAAGTTTATCGTAGCTACTGCCAATGACCGTCGCATATCAATAAATATGACGAAGGTTCAAAAACTGTTGTACATAGCTTATGGTATATTTTTGGTGGTTAAAAAGTATAGATTGACAAATGAACATCCGCAGGCTTGGCCTTATGGCCCTGTATTCCCTACTACGAGAAACAAACTCCTTAAGAAGGATTTGTATTCCATTAATTTCAAAGATCCAGATCTAACCTCTATTAAACACGACGATGATTTAATAGGTTTATTCAAATTGGTATTTGATAATTTTGGGAATTGGAGCGCAGCTCAACTTACAGAATGGTCTCATGCAGACGGAACCCCTTGGCAACAGACTGTATCAGAGAAAAATTTTACTTGGGGAGCGCAAATACCTGATGAATACATCAAAAGGTACTTTTTAAGCATAATACATGGGCAAGAATAATAGTTTCAATGGTATCCGTATTAGTCAATCCCCTTCTGATGAAGTAAGTCATGGATCAATAGATATAGATACCCTATCACTTGATAAACAAACTGCTATTCGTTTTAAGCAGGATACCCGCCATAGACATTGGCTTGTACTATGGATGATGGTGGTGGTTAGTGCGTGGCTTGCACTGGTGTTGGTGATAGTAATGTTCAACCTTAAGTGGTGTCTGTATATTCATGATAATGTTTTAATCACTCTATTAGCAACAACAACTATCAATGTTTTGGGGTTGTCTAAAATCATACTACATGGACTATTCAAGTCAAATAAACACCTACATAACAGAGGCAGGTAATGCTATCCTCATATGAGTATAATTCAAAGCAAAGAGAGCCGCCTTACAGACGGCTCTCTTTATATATCAACATCTCGCTATTTGATTATTCTTCCTGTTGATTCTTTTCTGATCGTTGCATATCCTTGAATTGACGCTTTGTAATAAATCCTTCATTTATATTTTCTCCTTCGGATATGTACTTTGATAGCAGCCAACGATATACATTTTGAGCTTTTAATCCTTCCCCTTCTGTTATTATATAGGCACTTTCAAACTCCCATCCGAGTTTACCCATATAATTCATAGCATCCACCATTGAATTAAATGTGATGCTTTTACCGCTTTCATCTACAAGCTTGCTATTTGAAAGTGTTTGCCCAAAATCAACCTGTACAGTTACTTTTACGCTCAACAATTTTTGTGTTCCAACAAGCTCGCAGTAAACTTTATGGGATGAAGACTGTGCTTGCGCCGAGACAAACGTAAATAAAGCCACGGCAACCAATAAAACAATTTTTTTCATTTTTTTTTTGTGTTTTTATGTTTTGTGCAATAGTGCCTCTTTACAGCCAACCTAAGCACAAAAAAAGCGCAGGCCGACTTATAGTATCAGAGGTACTGCCATACCTACGCAACATATAAGCACAACCCACGCTAAATGTGGGCGTTTTGTGCCTATTGATCCTTGTTGCGTTTGAAAATTGGCAGTTTTCTGATACAAGTTCAATAGCAAAACGCTACCTATGTAAAAAGCGCATCTCCTTTCGGAGGCGCGCTACAAAAGTAAAGTTTTTTTTTTTGAAAAATTTTATTTAACCATAAAAATTATCACTATTGTGTAAATTGGTATATAGTTACCTAAATTTGAATTCATAACCATCTCGTTTTTCTGTTGCTTGAAAAAACCGATCGCCCCGAAAGTAGCGGATCTTGTAGCCGAACGACTCCAAAATCTCCTTGGTCAGGTCGAAGTCCAATATCATCAAAAGATCGAGGTCCGGACGGATAGGATGCTGGCGGGAAAGGGCCTCAAAACGTCCGGCAAAATTGATCTTATTGAGTATCATCCGATCCCTTGAAGACAAAATATTTGTATCTACATTTATTCCCATAACTCATTCTGGTTTAAAGATGATTTCTACGCCATATTCTCTGGCTAAATTAATGAATTTTTGCAAATCCGGTATAAAAAAGCCGCACCCCCTTTCGGAAGCGCGGCAAAAAAATAGAAGAACAATGCTTACATAGGTTTGGGATATTCTGCCAAAAATTCCCGCTTGAAATCCTCCCATAGCGAAAAACTCTCGCGCAACACCGCCTCCAACTCGTCGTAATCGCCGAAAAAAGGATAAAGCGGTACTTGTTCCCGAGGAACATTCATGAGTAAATCATATATAAACCTCCAAGTATATGTCACTTCTCTTACCAATTTTTTGTTGTATTCCGTATCCCAAATCAATTCTGCACTTCCATAGTCAAGTGCGATATTGAAACCAAATGTATATCCATCCCGTTTCTCTTCCGCCCGGAAAAACCGCTCGCTCCGAAAGTAACGGATCTTGTAGCCGAACGACTCCAAAATCTCCTTGGTCAGGTCGAAGTCCAATA
>CABSLV010000005.1 GCA_902478645.1 uncultured Flavobacteriales bacterium
GGGCAAGCGAAAGGGCCGGAGCTGAAAGCTCCGGCCCTTTCGCTTGCCCGCCACACAGGAGTTTCCTCACAACAACTCCAGGAAGCGTTCCATCCGCATCCCGCGCGAACCCTTGACCAAATAGGCCGCCGGAGCGGAAGGCTTTTCAAAAACTGAAGAAAATTCCTCGAAGGTGCGGAAAACGGAAGTCTTTCCCGAAGGGGAAACCACCCGGGAGAAATTCTCTCCCACCAGGTACACCCTGCCGAAAGGCAAAGCCGCCGCCAAAGAAGCGATCCGGAGATGTTCCTCCCGGGCATACGCACCCAGTTCGAACATATCGCCCAGCACGGCGATCTTTTCCCGACCGCGCGTATCGGTACGGGCAAAGTTTTCGAGCGAAAGTTCCATGCTGCTCGGATTGGCATTGTAGGCATCCATCATGATGACGTCCTCTCCGCGCTCCACCCACTGCGAACGGTTGTTGTCCGGCACGTACGAAGCGATGGCCCGGGTGATGTCCTGTGGCGCGATGCCGAAGTACAGTCCCACGGCGATGGCTGCACAAGCATTGGTAAAGTTGTACTCCCCGCTCAAAGAGGTGGAAAACTCCGCGGAGGAAAAACGTCCCGTCACCCTCGGAAGCGACGAGATCATCTCGATGGCTACGTCGGCCGGACGGCCCTGCGAAGAAAAGGTATAGCGGCGGATACCCTCACTGCGCTGCATCTGCAACGGATCGTCCGCCCGGACAAAGGCCAGCCCGTCGTTTTCCCGCAGAAAATCGTACAGTTCGGACTTGGTCCGGATCACGCCTTCCACTCCGCCGAATCCCTCCAGGTGCGCGCGGCCGAAATTGGTGATGTAGCCATAATCCGGACGGGCAATGGCGCACAGATCGCGGATCTCGTGCGGATGGGAAGCCCCCATTTCCACTACGGCAAACTGGTGGCCGGGGCGCAGCGAGAGCAACGTGAGGGGAACGCCGATGTGGTTGTTCAGGTTACCTTGCGTGGCACACACTTCAAAGCGGCAGGAAAGCACTCGACGCAGGAGCTCCTTGGTCGTGGTCTTGCCGTTGCTGCCGGTCAGACACAAAACGGGGATGCCCATCTTCATCCGGTGCAGGGTTGCGGTCTGCTGAAGGGCGGTAAGGACATCCTCCACGACGACCACCTGTTCAGAGTCCGTATAACGGCTGGGGGCGTCGGCAACCACTCCGGCAGCTCCTGCCTGCAAGGCGAAGGGGACAAAGTCGTTCCCATCGAAATTTTCACCCTTGAGGGCAAAGAAGACGTCGCCCGGGGCGATCTTCCGCGTGTCGGTCGTTACCCGAAATCCGTTTTCGCAGAGAATCCGGTAGATTTGTTCGATCTTATTCATCGTTTTCTGTGGTTCTTTTCTCAATTTTTCCAAAGAGAATGGTCTGCATACGAAAAACGCGGCGGAAGCTCCGCCGCGTTTTCCGATCCTTCGACGAGGATTACATACCCATCATCTGCTGCTCGATGGCCTCATACTTCTCAACATTGGCCTGATCGTCCAATGCGGAATATACGCTGCGCAGGATACGAACGATGTTCAACTCATCGGGCAATACCTTGTACGCTTCTTCGAGCATATCGACTACACTCTTGTAGAGAGCCTGCTTCTTAGCGAGCAGTTCGTCGTACTGTTTCTTCTGCTCGGCATTGAGCGAGAGAGGCAGCTTGTCGATCTCTTCATTGATGCGCTGCTCCTCATTCAGCATGGTGGAAGCCAGGTTGACATAAGCGTTGACATACTTCGGATCGGCAGCAATGGCTTTCTTGTAGTATTCGATCGACTTGGCATCGTCGCCTTTTTCACCATAAACAAAACCGATGTTGTAGAAAATCTCGGCATCGCCTTCAAACACCTTTTCAGCATTGAGAAGGTTTTCCAGGAATTTGTCCATATCGCCTTTCTGGTACTGGATCTGTCCTTCGAGCAAGAAAATATCCTTGTCCTTGGGATATTTCTTCAAGGCTTTCTGGCAATACTCAAGAGCCTGATCGTATTCTTCGTCCTGATAGCACAACTGAATGAGCAGGAGATAGATGCCAGGCTGCTTGTTCTCCTCGACCCGAACTTCGGGATCGGAAGCGAGTTTGAGTCTCACCTGCATGTCCATATCCTCTTTCGAGTTGTAGACACGACGTTCACCGGTCAAGGCATCGGTAGCCTCGTAAATGGTCTCGATACCGGTGTAATCCATGTCGATGAGGCGTTTGTAAAGTTCCTTGACAGCCGCATAGTCTCTGGCCTGAAGCAGAGAGATAGCCGCATTGTTGAGCAGGGCGGTATCGGCCTTGGGTGCAAATACTTTCTGAGCCTCATACGTCAATTCGAACAGTTCGGCTGCTTTTTTGAAATCACGCGAATTGAACGCATTGACACTCTGCTGGTAATATCCGTTACCGAACTCACCCACCGTGGTGCGCATCTGCGGAGAGTAAGTAGCCGTCCGGTTGGTCACTTTCGGTTTGCTGTACTTGCCGGAAGCAACTGCTTCATCCAATTCCTTCTGGCTATCGAAATATACCGTCTTTTTGGTCGCATTGTCGCGAGCGGCAAAGTTCTGGCCTTTTTCATACTCAGCCAAAGCGTTGAGTTCTTCAAGCGCTTGGTCGATCATCTCCCGGTTGTCTCCGGCAAGCTGAAGTTTGGAAAGACCAACCAGATACATCGCTTTGGCGACCATATCGGGCTTGGATGTCTCGTCCAACATCTGCTGGCCTTTCTGAGCCTGAGTGAGAGCGGTTTGGTAATCCCCCTTGTCGAACGCTTTCTGGGCTGCGTCCAGTTCGGTTTTCTGGGCATAGGCCGATGCGACCAGGCACATCAAAGCCGAAGTAAGAAGTAAACGTTTCATGATAATTGATTATTGGCTTTTGATTTATCTTCAGTTCGACACCATGTTTTTCCCTGCGCAAAAGTCGAGAATTATCTTGGCAAGACAAAACTTTTCCGTATGAATTTTGCGCTCATTGATTTGTTTTTACTGTTTATTGCTCACCGGAAGGCTCCTGGGACGAAACCGCATCGGCCGCCGTTTCCACCGACGATCCTCCCGCCGAATCCTCCTGTTGTTCATCCTCGGAAATGACCTTGGCCACCGCTGCGATCTCATCGCCTTCGCGCAGGTTGATCAGTTTCACGCCCTGGGTAGCGCGACCCATCACGCGTAAGGTATCGATGCCCATGCGAATGGTCAGACCATTGCGGGTAATGATCATCAGATCCTCATCACCCTTGACATCCACGATGGCTACCAACTCGCCGGTCTTATCGGTAACATTGATCGTCTTGACACCCTTGGCACCCCGGTTGGTTTCGCGGTATTCGTCAAACTGCGAACGCTTGCCAAAGCCCTTCTCGGAGACTACCAGCACATCGGACTGCACATCGTCCACGCAGATCATCCCGACTACCTGGTCGTCCGCCCCGTCGAGCATCACCCCGCGCACACCGGTGGCATTACGTCCCATCGGGCGGAGTTTTTCCTCATCGAAACGTATGGCCTTGCCCTTGCGGGTGGCGATCATGATCTTGGACGAACCGGTCGTCAGACGTGCTTCGAGCAGCATATCGCCTTCGCGCACATTGATCGCATTGATCCCGTTGGCACGGGGACGGGAATACGCTTCGAGGGAAGTCTTCTTGACCGTACCGTCGCGGGTAACCAGCACCACGTAATGGCTGTCGATGTACTCCTGATCCTTGAGGTTGTCCACCATGATGTAGGCGCGCACCTTGTCGTCCTGTTCGATGTTGATCAGGTTTTGGATGGCGCGACCCTTGGCCGTCTTGGCACCTTCCGGGATCTCGAACACCCGCATCCAGAACACCTTGCCCTTTTCGGTAAAGAACAACATGTACTGATGGTTGGTCGCCATGAACAGATGTTCGAGGAAATCCTCCTCGCGGGTGGAAACACCTTTCTGTCCAACTCCTCCGCGCGACTGGCGGCGGTATTCGGCCAGACGGGTACGCTTGATGTAACCCGCGTGGGAAATGGTAACCACCACTTCCTCGTCGGCGATCATATCCTCGACCGAGAAGTCGCCATCGGCACCGTATTCTATTTCGCTGCGGCGCAGATCACCGTATTTCTGCTTGACTTCCTCCATCTCCTGACGCACCAGTTCCATGCGGAGCGAGCGGTCGGCCAGCAGAGCCTTGTAACGTTCGATACGCCGGAGGATATCGTCGTATTCGGCGCGGAGTTTGTCCTGTTCCAGACCGGTAAGCTGGCGCAGACGCATCTCGACGATGGCGCGCGCCTGGATCTCGGAAAGGGAGAAACGTTCCATGAGCCGGGTGCGGGCTTCGTCAGGGTTGGAAGCCGCCCGGATGATCCGCACCACCTCGTCGATATTGTCCGAGGCAATGATGAGCCCCTGGAGGATATGGGCGCGTTCCTCGGCCTTGTTGAGTTCGAACTGCGTGCGACGGGTAACCACATCGTGGCGGTGTTCGACGAAGTAATGCACCAGGTCCAGCAGGTTGAGCAGGCGCGGACGGCCGTCCACCAGGGCGATGTTGTTGACCGAGAAGGACGACTGCAACGCCGTGTTCTTGTACAGCGTATTGAGCACCACGTTGGGTACGGCTTCGCGTTTGACCACATAGACGATACGCATCCCGCTGCGGTCGGACTCGTCGCGGATCGAGGAGATGCCCTCGATCTTCTTTTCGTTGATCAGGTCCACCGTGCGCTTGATCATCTCGGACTTGTTCACCTGGTAAGGGATCTCGCTCACCACGATGCACTGTCTGCCGTCGATCTCCTCGATGGTAGCCTTGCCCCGGATCACCACCCGGCCGCGTCCCGTGCGGTAGGCTTCGCGCACACCGCTGATCCCATAGATGATCCCTCCGGTGGGGAAATCCGGCGCCTTGACATAGTTCATCAACTCGTCCACCGTGATGTCCGGATTGTCGATATAGGCATTGATCGCATCTACCGTTTCCGAAAGATTGTGCGGAGGCATGTTGGTAGCCATACCGACCGCGATACCGGCCGCCCCGTTGACCAGCAGGTTGGGAATGCGGGTAGGCAGTACCGAGGGTTCCTTGAGCGTATCGTCGAAGTTGGGCACCATATCGACCGTATCCTTGTCGATATCCTCCATCATATCTTCGGCGATCTTGCGCAGCCGGGCTTCGGTATAACGCATTGCAGCGGCCGAGTCGCCGTCCACACTACCGAAGTTACCCTGCCCGTCCACCAACATATAGCGCATTGACCAACTTTGTGCCATGCGCACCATCGTTTCATAGACCGAGCTGTCGCCGTGCGGGTGGTATTTACCCAACACCTCACCCACGATACGGGCCGACTTTTTATAGCTCGAAGTGGACGTAATGCCCAGTTCGTTCATACCGAAAAGCACGCGGCGGTGCACCGGCTTGAGCCCGTCGCGCACATCGGGAAGTGCGCGGGAAACGATCACCGACATCGAATAGTCGATGTACGAAGACTTCATCTCATCGACGATGTTTATCGGTATCAGTTTTTCTCCATCTTCCATAATTTCAATCTATTATCCTTCTTTCTGTCTTTTTTCGCAATAGTTTTCAAAATTACGGAATTTTCTCGGAACCTCCGCAATGATTTTTGCGCAAAAAACCGCCTGCGAAAACCTTATTTGCCCTATCTTTACGGCTCGTAAGAAACAACGCTAAACACATTCGCATATCATGGCAATCGATCTTCTTCTGGGTCTCCAATGGGGAGACGAAGGCAAAGGAAAAATCGTGGACGTGCTCACGGCCGACTACGACATCATCGCCCGTTTCCAGGGCGGCCCCAACGCCGGACACACGCTGGAATTCGGCGGGATAAAACACGTGCTGCACACCATCCCCTCGGGTATTTTCCACGAAAAATCGGTCAATGTGGTGGGCAACGGCGTGGTGATCGACCCTGTGATCCTGGCCAAAGAGATCGACGATCTGTCCAAATACAACCTCGACATTCCTTCGCGGCTGCTCATCTCGCGCAAGGCGCACCTGATCCTGCCGACCCACCGCCTGCTCGACGCAGCCTCCGAAGCCTCGAAAGGCAAGGCCAAAATCGGCTCCACCCTCAAGGGCATCGGACCGACCTACATGGACAAGACGGGCCGCAACGGTCTGCGGGTTGGCGACACCGAACTGCCGGACTTCATGGAGCGCTACCATGCCCTGGTAAAAAAGCACCTGGCGATGCTCGACAACTACAACGCCCGCATCGAATTCGACCTGAACGAACTGGAACGCGAATGGTTCGCCGCACTCGAAGTGCTCAAAACGCTCACCTTCGTCGACAGCGAACACTACCTCAACCAGGCCGTCGCCCAAGGGAAAAAGATCCTGGCCGAAGGCGCACAGGGAGCGATGCTGGACGTCGACTTCGGCACCTACCCCTTCGTCACCTCGTCCAACACGATGGCCGCCGGAGCCTGCACCGGGCTGGGCGTACCTCCGAGAGCCATCGGTGAAGTATTCGGCATCTTCAAGGCCTACACCACCCGGGTGGGGTCGGGTCCTTTCCCCACCGAACTGAACGACGCCACGGGCGACCGCCTGTGCGAAATCGGCCGCGAATACGGTGCGACCACCGGACGGCGGCGGCGTTGCGGCTGGCTGGACCTGCCGGTGCTCAAGTACGCATGCATGGTCAGCGGGGTTTCGCAGCTGATGATGATGAAGGCCGACGTGCTCTCCGGCTTCCCGGAGGTGAAAGTCTGCACCCTCTACGAATACATGGGCAAAAAAATCGACTACCTGCCCTACAACATCGAAGAACAGTACCTCCGCCCCGTCTACGAGACCCTTCCCGGATGGAGCGGCGACCTGACCGGAGTAACCGACGAAGCGGGCATCCCGCAGGAACTTCGCGCATACATCGCCTACATCGAGAAAGCACTGGGGGTACCCATCACCATCGTATCGGTAGGGCCCGACCGCACGCAGACCATCCTGCGCGCTCACTAATCCCCGCGCAAGGCCATGTCCGCGCGCCCGACCCGCATCTACCTCTTTACCGACCGGTATCCGTACGGGCGGGGCGAGACCTTTGTCGAGGGAGAATTGCGCACCCGCACGGGAGGGACGGAGAAGATCACCGTCTTTCCCGCGCGCAAGGCGCAAACGATCCGGCGTATGCCCGAAGGCATCGCCCTGAACACCTCCTTGGCCGAAGCACCCCGATGGCGGAAAGCCGCCGCCGCATTCCGGGCACTATTCAGCCCTTACCTGTGGAGCCTTCCCTTTCGGTCCCGGCGGCCGAACACCCTGCGGGGCTGGCGCAACGCTGCGGGCGGTCTGTACCGCGCCTACCTCACTTTTCTTACTCTGAAATCCTCCGAAGAGCTATTCTCCCGGGCGGACGTTTTTTACAGCTACTGGCTGGACAACACCGCTACGGGGATCGCCCTGGCCAAAGGCCGCCTGAAAACCTTGCGGGACAAACCGCTGGTGTGCCGTGCACACGGCTACGATGTGTTCGAGCAGACCCGCGGCATCTTTTTCCCCGCGCGTCCGCAGGCACTGGAGCGCATCGACCGGGTATTCCCGGTCTCCTTCGCCGGGGAAAGCTACCTCAAGGCGCGCTATCCCCGCGTGGCCTCCCGGATCGGCTACCGCCACCTCGGGGTGGATAGCCAAGCCGTACCTCCGCGGGAAGCCCCGCAGAAGGTCCTCCGCATCGTTTCCTGCGCCAACGTGATCGCCCTGAAACGCATCGACCTGACGGGCGAGTTTCTCAAACGATACGCCCGCCTGCATCCCGAAACGCAGATCCGATGGACCCACTTCGGCACGGGCGTGCTGCTGGAACACGTAAAAACCCTGGCGGAAGAAGACGCTCCGGAGAACTTCCACGCGGTGTTCGAAGGGGCGGTGGAAAACCGGGAAATCCTCCGGCGGTATGCCGCGGGCGAATTTGACGTATTCGTATCCCTGAGCCGTTCGGAAGGGATGCCGGTCTCGGCCATCGAAGCGATGAGCTGCGGCATCGTTCCCCTGTGTACCGATGCCGGTGGCACGCGCGACGCGGTGGATGCCTCCTGCGGCGCTCTGCTGCCCGTCGATCTGACCGCAGAAGCCTTCGCCGAAGCACTGGACTCCATCCGGGAGCTCTACGGCACCCTGTCTGCCGCCGCCCTCGAAAAACAAAGACGGGACTTCTGCGCCCGGGACAACTACGAGGCTTTCTACCGCACCTTGGATTCCCTGGCACGAAAAAAACAAGTCCTTTCCCGGAAGGGTTAAAACAAGTTCCCTTTCGCCTTTCTTCCCCCGGATCTTTCCGAAATCTCTCTCACTCACAAAAGCCCGACAAACGACCGAGCGCCCCTCTTTGGAAGGGACGCCCGAACTTTTCCACCCCTTTCCCGGGGCCGACAAAAAAAGACGAAGGAGCCACAGCCCCTTCGGAGACTGCATCAGAAACTATACGAAGCCGTAAAATACAACACCCGGGAACGATAGCCCTCGCGGGATACTTCGTTTTGCAACAAACCGTCGCCCGCATCGACCACCGAACGGGTCGTGGAGCGGAAGGAATTGAACACGTCGGTAAGGCGGACAAAAAGATTCATCCGCCCTTCGAGCAAACTGTACCGCAAGCCGGCGTCCATCGTCCCGATCGGATCGACCGTTCCCTGGATGAGGGTCTGACGCCCCGAATAACGCCCCAGGAGCATGGCGGTCAAGTGGTCGTTCACTTGGAAGTTGGCCGACATTTTGGCCGTGAAATTGATCCCCGAAGCATTCCAGAAGGTGTTCTCCCCCCGGGAATAGTCCGCATAGTAGGCATTGAGGCTGCCCGAAAGGTCCAGGCGATCCCACAACTGGAGCGAGGCGATGAGTTCCGTGCCGAGGAAATACGACGAGCCGTAATTCTTGTACGTATTGTAAAGCACCCCGCGGGTTTGCTCCCCGGTCACGGGATGGATGGGCGTGAGGTACGACTGGATCACATCCTGGTTGTAGTTGTAATACGCCGAAAGACTTACGTCGAGTTCGTCCCACACCCCATGGAAGGTCAGCTCCAACGAATGGTTGTACTCGGGCCGCAGGAAGGGATTGCCCACGCTGGGGCGGGCCGGGTTGGTCGATACCGCGTTGGGGTTCAACTGACGGGTATCGGGACGGGCTACCCGGGACGAATAGGACAACATCAAGGACCGATTCCGATCTACCCGCCAGATGAGGCTGGCCGAGGGAAACACGTTGAGGCTGTCGTTGAGATGGCGGTAACCGCCGGTGCCGTCCTCCTGGAGCAGGGAGCGCACCTGCGATTTCCAATATTCGCCCCGCAGACCGACCGAGGCGGTCAGCGCGCCGAACGTGCGGCTGTAAGTAAGGTAAAGGGCATATACGTCTTCATCGAACTGGAAATGAGACGTCGTTACGGTTTCAAGGGGAGGGATGGGCGAAGGCATCCGGGAGATACTCCGGTCGTAGTACGGATTGTCCATCGTGCGGAGGTTGGCACTCACCCCGGCTTCCCACTTGTACCGGTCCCGCTGATAGGTATAGTCCACCCGCGCCGAGAAATACGAATAGTCGTTGCGATAGTGCGAGGTATCGACCACTCCGTCCGGCATGAAGGGCGAGGCTTTGACGGTAAAGTCCTGCGCAAACTCGGTGTCGGCTCCCGTATGGTCTATCTCGTAATTCACGTCCGCTTCCAGACGGCTGCTATTGTCGAAGGAATGGCTCAAGTGCGCTCCGGTAGTAAAGAAATCCATCCGGCTGGCGGAATACGCCGCGCTGGAATACGCCGAGGAAGGCTCCGCGTCGGAAGCTGCCGCGAAGGAACGGCTGTCGATGTCCATCTTCGAAGCGCGCCAGGCGTTGCGGTAAGCAGCGCTGTAAGAGATTTGCGTGCGGGAGGATATATCGTAGTCCACCCCGGCTTTCACCTCGTGGAGCCGTCCCAGGTAGTAGCCGCCTACCTGCTGGGCGCTGGTCGCCGGATCCCCCTGCTCGGGCGAAGAGGGGATGTCGGTTTTGGAAACCTCGCCCGTGATCACACTCTTGTTCTGGAAAAAGGTGTACGCCCCCCAGATGTTTACCTTCTCCCACCGGCGATTGACGTTCAGGGCCAGGTCGTACTTTTCCCCCGTACCCACCCCGGCATCCACCGAGGCGCCGAAGCCTTGTTTCCGGCTCTTGGTCGTTACGATGTTGACGATACCCGAAGGACCGTCGGGGTATTCCTTGGCCGAGGGACTGGTGATGAATTCCACCCGCGCCACGGACGAAGCGGGCAGCAGGTTGAGCAGTTCCATCGAATTGACATTGGTCGGGCGCCCGTCGATGAAATACCGCACGTTGGACGAGCCGCGCAGGGTCATGTTTCCTTTCAGATCGGTACAGGCCGACGGCAGGTTGTTCATCAGGTCTTTCGACGCATTGCCCGAAGTCTGAAGGTCGCCCCCCACATAGACGGTACGCTGCCCCAGCCGGGTACGCACCGAGGACACCCGCGGGGTAACCACTACATCGGAAAGCAAACGGTATTCGGGTTCAAGGGCCAAGGACAAGGCAACCGACGACGACACTTCCACCGCCTGGCTTCGTGCGGGGCGATAACCCGACAGGCCCGCCTCGATGCAATACGACCCTTCCGGAAGACGGTCGAAGGTGTAATACCCCTGGTCGTCGCACGTCGTCTTGCGCACCTGGAGTCCTGTGCCCGCCTCGTACAACACGACCCAAGCCCCGGGGAGCGATTCCCCGGAAAGCCTGTCGGTGATCTGTACGCCGATCGAAGGCCCCGAAGGACGGGCGGATACATTTTCTTCCTGCACCCCGTTCGCTGCGGCGAAGAGGGCAAACGACAAAAAATACAGTAAAAACAGCTTCTTCATCTGGATACTTACGGATACAGAAGCGAGAGAGAAGCTACAGGAGGGTTTTTAGGTTGGTAGTAAACATCTGAATGGCAATGGCCAGCAGGATAATGCCGAAAATCCGGCGCAAAACCGACAGACCGTTCTTGCCGATCATCCGTTCGATGGACGAGGCCTTTTTGATCACCACATAGACCAGCAGCAGGTTGAGCACGATACCGATGATCACGCTTGCCAGCGAATACTGCGAGCGCAGCGACAGGATCGTGGTCAGGCTGCCCGCCCCGGCGATCAGCGGAAAAGCCAAAGGCACGATGGAAGCCGTTTCAGGCTGTTCGTCCTTGAAGAGCTGGATACCCAGGATCATCTCCATCGCAAAGAAGAAAATGACCAGCGCACCGGCTACCGCAAAGGCATTGACCGAAATCCCGATGTAGTGCAACATCCCCTCACCGAAGAACACGAACAGGATCATGATGATCCCCGCGGCCCAAGCCGCTTTTCCGGCCTGAAGGCCTCCGGCCTTTTTCTTCAGATCGAGAATCACGGGAATACTGCCCACGATATCGATCACCACGAAGAGCGTCATGGTGATCAGGGTGATGTCTTTGATGTGCTTCAAAAAATCCATATCCGCAAATTTTTAGATGATCGTCAAAATTCACTGCAAATATGAGGATTTTTTTGGGATTTCCGCAAAAACCATCCTATGTTTCTCTTCGTTTCGAGTTACGGTGCAAAGTACGCCCGAAAAAGTCCCTGCGGACAATCGCTACTTGTAGTGATTTTGACCGGAGAAACGGGAAAAACGGATATGTTAATTTCCACAGAAAACTTGTAAGGCCCGAAAAAGCGAAATACTTTTGTCAATCATTTGATTGCTTCGATCGCTTGAAGCAAACACTTGATCCATGAGCACCGCCGGAAACAACGTCGAACAAGACATCGTAAATGCCGCACAGGACATCTTCGTCGAGAAAGGCTACGACGGAGCCACCATGCGCGAGATCGCAGCCCGTGCCGGGATCAACATCTCGATGCTGCACTACTACTTCCGCAGCAAGGACAATCTGTTCGACATCGTCTTCAACCGCGTATTCCAACGCCTGTACGGACGCATCTTCGAAGTGATGGCTTCCTCGGAAGACTTGTTCACCAAACTGCAGACCATCGTGGGACTCTACCTCCAGGCCGTCTCCGAAAACCCTCGCGTGCCCGGTTTCATCCTCAACGAAGTCAACCGCCGCCCGGTAGGCAACGGCCGGCTGGCCGACTACAAACGGCTCATCCACGAACACGTGAAAATCTTCCAGGAACAGCTCGACCGCGCCGCCCGGGAAGGTACCATCCGCCCCGTGGGCGTGATGGAACTCTTTGTCGATATCGAATCACTGTGTGTATATCCTTTTCTCACTTTTCCGCTATGGCAAAAACTCTTCGACATTACCCAAACCGATTTCACCCGAATCGTTCTCTCTCGCCGGGAGACATTCGCACAAAACCTGATCAAATCTCTCGAAAAATGAACCTGCGCACCGTTTCCTTCCTCCTCGGAGCGATCCTCCTGTCCGCCTTTGCGCCGACAGCCTCCGCCCAAGCCGCTTATTCGCTGCAGCAATGCCGCCAGATGGCCCTGGAAAACAACAAGCAGATGGGCATCATGAGCCAAAAGATGATCCAGGCTACCGAAGAGCGCAAAGCCGCCGCCACCAAACGCCTGCCTTCGATCTCGGCCACCGGAGCCTATCTGTTCAACAGCCGGGAGACCTCGCTCATCGCCCACGACATGATGCTGCCCATCGGATCGGTAGCCCCGGACGGGAGCTTCACCTTCACGCCCGACCAGGTAAACAACAGCTTTACCACCATCGACGGGCAAGTGGTTCCGCTGGACGCCTCCGGACAGCCGTTCGACCCGCGGACCAACCCCGAAAAGATCCTCTGGAAACAGTACACCACCATCCCGAAAGACCAGCTCACCTTCGACACCCGCAACGTATTCGCCGGGGCGATCACCCTGGCCCAACCGGTGTACATGGGCGGCAAGATCCAGGCCTACAACCGCATCGCACGCATGGCGGAAACCCTCTCGGTCCATCAGCGGGATGCCGCTGCCTCGCAGGTGATCCTCTCGACCGACCAGGCCTACTGGGGCATCGTTTCGCTCACGCACAAGAAACACTTGGCCGAAAGCCTGCTCGCCCTGCTCGAGAAGCTGCAGAAGGATGTCGCCGCCATGAAACGCGAAGGGGTCGCCACCCGTTCGGACGAACTCTCGGTCGAGGTGCAGCTGAACCAGGCACGGATGTCCCTCACCCAGGTCGAAGACGGTCTGACCCTCTCCAAGATGAACCTGGCGATGATCTGCGGGCTGCCCCTCGGGGAAGATTTCACCCTCTCGGACAGCATCGTCGTGAGCCAGCCTGACCCCGCCCCGATCACCGACGTGCAACGGGCCGTGGAAAACCGGCAGGAGATCCAGAGCCTCACCCTGGCCGTGGACATGTACCGGGAAAAGGAAAACGTCACCCGTTCGGACTACCTGCCTTCGCTGGCGCTCACGGGCAGCTATCTGCTCTCCTCGCCCAATCTCTACAACGGTTTCTCCTTCTCGCCCAAAGGGATGTTCAACCTCGGGGTAATGCTCAAGGTGCCCATCTTCAGCTGGAACGAACGGGGACACAAGATGAAGATCGCCCGGGCCGACACCGAGATCGCCCGTTTGGAGTTGGATGAGGCGAAGGAAAAAGTAGAACTCCAGATCCACCAGAGCGAGTTTTACCTCAACTCCGCCCGCAAAAAGGCGGAGATGACCGCCTCCAACCTGGCCAAAGCCGTCGAAAACCTCCGCCAGGCCCAACTCTCCTTCCGCGAAGGAGTGGCCACGCTGACCAACGTTTTCGAGGCCCAAACCGCGTGGCTTTCGGCCAGTTCACAGCAGATCGACGCGCAGATCGACCTGACCATGGCACGGGTTTACCTGCTCAACGCCACCGGCCAACTGGTCCCCTCCACCCTTTGAACGACTTTTTGCAAAACGACATAAAAACAACCTCCAAACCTTCATAAAACCGCCCTGTGCGGAAAACCGACAAGACCAACGATAAACCAACCAGACGAACATGGAAGAAAACAAAGAAAAAACGAACGACAAGAGCATGGTAACGGGCTTTATCGTCACCATCGCTGCCATCGTGGTAGTCGCCCTGGTAGGCGTACTGTTCCTGCAACCCAAAGACCCGTACATCCAGGGACAGGCCGACGCCGATCAGGTTCGCATATCCAGCAAAGTACCGGGCCGGATAGAAAGCCTCCTGGTCGAGGAAGGCCAGAGCGTCCGCCAGGGAGATACCCTGGGCCGTCTCTACATTCCCGACATTGAAGCCAAGAAAGCACAGGCCGCCGCCGCCCTTTCCGCCGCGCAGGCCCAGAGCAAAAAAGCCCAAAAGGGCGCCCGCAGCGAACAGATAACCGCCGCCTATCAAGTATGGCAGAAAGCGGTTGCCGGGCTGGAAATCGCCGAGAAATCCTATCGCCGGATGGAAAACCTCTTCGGGGAAGGCGTGGTAACCGCCCAGAAACGCGACGAAGCCCTGGCCAACTACAAAGCGATGCAGGCCAGCGAGCGAGCCGCCCGTTCGCAGTACGACATGGCGGTCAACGGCGCGGAACGGGAGGATCGCGAAGCGGCTTCCGCCCTGGTGGAACGCGCACAGGGAGCCATGAGCGAAATCGAATCCTACATCGACGAGTCGATCCTCATCAGCCCCATCGACGGCGAGGTGTCGGACATCTTCCCCCTCGAAGGCGAACTGGTGGGTACCGGAGCGCCCATCATGAACATTCTGGACATGGAAAACCTCTGGGTGTCGTTCAACGTACGCGAGGACGAACTCGGGGCCTTGAAAATGGGACAGGAGATCTCGGCCCGCATCCCGGCCTTGGACGACCAGACCGTAACGCTGAAGGTTACCTACCTGAAAGACCTCGGTTCGTACGCCACCTGGAAAGCGACCAAGACCAACGGACAGTACGACATCAAGACTTTCGAGGTGCGCGCCCGGCCCACCGCTCCCGTCGAGGGACTTCGTCCGGGCATGACGGTGCTGCTGGAGCGCAAATCGCTGAAGTAACCCTCCCGCTCGGAGGAAAACCGAAAGCGGGGAAACTCCGCAAAAGCCTCGAATGAAAAACAAAGAACACCGAAGCCCAAACCGATAACCTTTCGTTATCAAAAAGAACGAACCCATGAAAGACATCCGGGAAACAACCCGCCACATCGGAGAAATCGCCCGACGGGAAATCGGCATCCTGCGACGGGACAGAATCTATCTGCTCTCGATGGTGATCGCCCCCCTGCTGTGCGCGGTATTCTTCCTCACCCTGATGGGAAGCGGACTGCCGAAAGACCTGCCGGTAGCCATCGTCGATCAGGATGGAAGCAGCGTCTCGCGCAACATCATCCGGCAGGTGGACGCTTTCCAACAGAGCGATGTGGTCGCCGTAACCCCCGACTTTTACCAAGCGCGGAAAATGATGCAGCGGGGCGAAGTCTATGCCATCCTGGTGATCCCCAAAGGCTTGGAACACGACGCTTCGAGCGGACGGCAACCCACCCTGGACTACTACACCAACAACTCGTTCCTGATCGCCGGCTCGCTGCTCTACCGCGACCTGCGGACGATGTCGGTACTGGCCTCCGGAGCTGCCCAGTTGCAAGTGGGACAGGCCCGGGGAAAGACCGATGCTCAAGTAATGGCGCAGATACAACCCATCGTGGTCGATACCCATCCCATCGGCAACCCGTGGCTCAACTACTCGGTGTACCTGTCCAACATCCTGCTGCCGGGCGTATTGGGACTGATCATTTTCATCACCACGGTATACAGCATCGGCACCGAGATCAAGTACGGCGGCGCACGACGCCTGCTGGAAATGTCCCAAGGTTCGGTTTCGGTCGCCCTGGCCGGAAAACTGCTGCCGCACACGATCGTCTTCTATGCCGTGGGAGCAGCCATGCTGACGGTGATGTACGGCCTGTTGGGTTTTCCCCATCAGTCGGGCATCCTGCCGATGCTGTTGCTGATGCTGCTCTTTGTCCTCTCCGCCCAGGCGTTGGGCATCGTGATGATCGGCCTGCTGCCCGATTTCCGTTTGGGCATCAGTTTTGCCAGCCTGTGGGGAGTCATTTCGTTTTCGATCTCGGGCTTTTCCTTCCCGGTGAGCGCCATGCACCCCATGCTGCAGGCCTTGAGCAACCTGTTTCCCTTGCGACACTATTTTTTGGTGTATGTGGATCAGGCGCTCAACGGACTTCCCTTGAGTTATTCCGCCGGACATTTGGCCTGTCTGGCGGCCTTCTGCCTGCTTCCCCTGCCGCTGCTGGGACGCCTGCGCCATGCCCTCCAACACGCTAAATACCGCATATGACGATGAACGAGAAGAAGAAACATCCGATCCTGGACACTCTGCGCGACATTTACCGATGCGCGGCGCAGGAAATGCGGGCCATATTCGGCGACATCGGCGTGATGACCTTTATCTTCCTGGTCCCGCTGGCCTATCCTCTGCTCTACACGTTCCTCTATACCAACGAAACAGTACGCGAAGTGCCCACCGTAGCGGTGGACGAATCGCCCACGCCGCTGAGCCGCGAATTCATCCGCATGGTGGATGCCTCTCCGGATGTCAAGATCGATTACCGCGCCGCCGACCTCACCCAGGCACAACAACTCCTGGCCCGCAAGAAAGCCTACGGCATCGTCTATATCCCGAGTGATTTCGAAAAGAAAATCGCCCGGGGAGAGCAGACGACCGTATCGCTGTATTGCGACATGAGCAGCCTGCTGTACTACAAAGCTCTGCTGGCCACCCTGACGGATGTCTCGCTCGAGATGGGACGGGAGATCGAGATCCAAAACATGGCCGGAGCCTCGCGCGAGGAAGAACTGACCAGTTCGATGCCGATCGAAAACCGCTGGACGACGATGTACAACGTCCACTCGGGATTTGCCGCGTTCCTGATCCCGGCCATCCTGATGGTCATCCTCCAGCAGACGATGCTGCTGGGCATCGGCATGACCACCGGCACGGCGCGGCAGGAGCGCAACCTGCGCAAACTCCTGGCCTCGCCCCGGGGAAGCATCCTCGATTCGATGGCGGGTCGAAGCGCCGCCTATACCCTGCTCTACATAGCCATCACAGCCTACATGATCGTCGTGGTACCGGGTATCTTTTCGATCCCGCGCGTGGGAGACATGGGGACAAAAGTCCTTTTCCTGCTTCCCTACATCCTGTCCTGCACTTTCTTTGCGATGTTCCTCGCCAGCGGACTGCGCACCCGGGAGTCGTGCATGCCGGCCTTCGTCTTCACGTCGGTGCCTTTCCTGTTCATCTCGGGGGTTTCCTGGCCCATGGCCGCCGTCCCGACCGTATGGAAGATCGTGGGATGGTTCATTCCCTCCTCGCAAGCCATTCAAGGGTTTGTCAAGATAAACACGATGGGAGCCGAACTGGCGGACGTGCGGTTCGAATACCTTTCGTTGTGGGCATTGACGCTCCTGTATGCAGGGTTGACCTATCTGGCCTACCGACGGCTCCAACGGCGCTACGGGACTCTCCCCCCGCTCAAATCGACACAGAACTAACTGCAAATCAAGATACACTATGGGATTTATCCAAGAATTCAAAACATTCATCAGCCGGGGCAACGTCATCGACATGGCCGTGGGTGTTGTCATCGGTGCGGCCTTCGGAAAGATCGTCAATGCACTGGTGGCGCAAGTGATCATGCCGACCATCGGGTTCCTCACAGGGGGCATGGACTTTTCAAACATGGCCTGGACGATCCAGAAAGCCGATCCCGAGACGGGAAAAGCGGCTGTTTCGATCGGTTACGGGATGCTGATCCAGGTAACGATCGAGTTTCTGATCATCGCGCTGTCCATCTTCCTGGTCATGAAACTGATCAACAAACTCAAGACTTCCTCCGAACGGCTGGATTTCCTCAAGAAGAAAAATGCAGCCAAGGCTGCGGCAGACGCACCGGCCCCCACTCCCGCTCCGGGACCGACGGCGCAGGAGAAACTGCTGAGCGAGATCCTCGACGAACTCCGCAAGGCCAACGGAGAAAAAGGGAAAGCATAACAGTTTTTTACGACCTGCAAGAAAAACCCCGAAGGGGGCGGGCAAGCGGTGCGCCGTAGGCGCACCGCTTGCCCGCCCCCTTCGGGGTTGTGAGTCTGCTAAAAATCAGCGCAAAGCGATCTGAATTGCATCGATGTGGCCATCCTTGACGATAAAGGTGATCTTTCCTTTCTGACGCAACGCACCACTGCCCGCCTCGACCTTTACCGGTACGAAGAACACCTGCTTCTTGGTCGATTTGCGCAGCGCCTTGTTGTACTCGTCCGGGAACACCCCCGCCAACGACTCGAACGCATCACCCACCCGGATCGGCGTATTACCGTAATAGAGCGGATAGTTCGACGTATAGGTATTGGCATTGGTCAGAAACGCCTCCCCGCGCTCCCTTTCCTGGTCGAAATAGATAACCATCTGGTCGTAGATCAAAACCATCGTCCCCAGGAGTTCCGGTCGGCCATAATACGGGGCATAAAACCCGAAAGCCGGTCCCCAGGGACCCCACCAGGGCGAAAAGTAAGGATACACCGCATATCCCCCCCGGGCGTTGAGATAACCCTCCCGGGTCAGCGGTTTGCCCAACAGTTCCCGTGCACGGTCCGGAGTGGCTCGATAGATCGGCATATCGCCCAAATAAAAACTCCGCAAATCGTACACATTGGTCCGTGCCGAAGCCGAAAGCCCGACGAACAGGCACAGGAAAAAGAATATGTATTTTTTCATCGTTTTCTCCTTTTGGTTACACAAGCACTAAAGTACGCATTTTTCCCGCATTTTCCTACAATGTATCCCCGCCAAGGGCCGCTAAATTTTTCCTAAAGTCCCCTTTTCGTTATCAAAAAACATCCTCATCCAGTCCGAAGCTAACCCGCGACAACTTTTCCCTCGAGACGCCTCTTGCTTCTCTGGCTGTTCCTAGCCCCCTTGTTGTCGCTCCAAGCCGCCCCGGAACGCACCGGGGACGAGCCTGTCCGGAAAAATTACCTCATGGCACACGTCGGTCTGTTTCCTACCGACTACGGGATTTACCTCTCGATCCCCGATTCGGACCAATGGAACTTCGTGGGGTCTTTCCGGTATTTCGGACCGGTCTTCGGGATCACCTACGGGCGGCAGTTCAACGACTTCCTGGCTGCAGAAGGATACTTGTTCCTTTCCTTTATCACCCGTACCGACATGCCGGATAAGTTGACAGTCTATGACTACCTCACCACCCGCTACGGAGCAGGTGCCGGGCTAATCGTTACCCCTCTGAGGCGCTGGTTCCGCTTCCTGAAAGTAGGGGCCGTCCTGGGCTATGTCCGGGAAGATACGCGCTCCGAATGGAACAACGGGCAAACGGATTTCCGACAAACCATCAGCAGCAACAACTTCGTCATCAACTATCCCCTGCGGCTTTACGCCCTGGACGGCCCGCGCTATGCCCTTTGCGCCGAGGTCAATCTCCAATGCCAGTACGAGAACGGTGTCTACCGGCGCAGAACGGTGAACTACACGGTAAACTTCGCCTATAAGTTTTAACATTTCTTTTCTTCAGAAAACCAAACGCACGGAGCCTCCGCGAGGCTTCGTGCGTTTTTTATGAAACATAAAACGAATTTATCGCCCGGCTGTTAGGTCATCCCGTTTTATTTGACTAAATTGCGGTGCTTTTCGGAAAAGTCTTAATGAAGACTTAAAAAACAAATAGTCTGTGACTTAACAATAAGATCATGAGCCTTAATGACCAACCGACCACTCTTCTGAAGACCATCGGCAACACTCCGATGATCCCTTTGGACAAGTTTTTTCACGCTTCCCCGATAAGAATCTACGCAAAAGTCGAATCGTACAACCCCGGTCATTCCATGAAGGACCGTGTGGCTCTGCACATTATCGAAGAAGCTGAACGCCGCGGCGAACTCCGCCCCGGAGCGACCATCGTGGAAACTACCTCGGGCAATACCGGTTACAGCATAGCCATGACGTGCGCCATCAAAGGATACAAGTGTATCGTGGCCGTCAACTCCAAATGCGCCCAGGAAAAACTGAATGTCCTGCGCGCCATGGGTGCCGAAGTACACGTTTGCCCGGCCAACGTTCCGCCGGAGCACCCCGATTCGTACTACTCCACCGGTGCCCGCCTGGCCAAGGAACATCCCGGATCGATCTACATCAACCAGTATTTCAACCCCAAAAACGCCGAATCGTACTACCTGACGGCCGGTCCTGAAATCTGGAAGCAGACCAACGGGAAAGTCACCCACTTCTTTGCCTGCTCCGGCACGGGCGGTACCATCTCCGGTATCGGCAAATACCTCAAGGAACAGAACCCGGCCGTGGAGGTCATCGGCGTGGATGCCGTAGGAAGCATCCTGAAGAAATACAAGGAGACGGGCATCATCGACCCCAACGAACTCCAGCCCTACCGGATGGAAGGCGTGGGGAAAAACATGATCCCTACGGCCACGGACTTCTCGGTGATCGACCGTTTTGTCAAAGTAAACGACTTCGAGAGCGCGCATGTCGCCCGAATGCTCCCCTTGGTCGAAGGGCTCATGTGCGGATATTCCAGCGGTGCGGCTCTGGCAGCCGTCATCAAGGAACTGGAACACCTGCCTGCGGATGCCGTACCGGTAGTGCTGTTGCCCGACCACGGTGAACGCTACATGACCAAGATCTTCGACGACCGCTGGATGCAGGCGCAGGAATGGCTCAACGGGTTCACCCCGGTAGTGAAGGACTTCCTGCTGGAGTTGAAAAACACCTACGGGGTAAGCCCCACCCTGCTGTAATCCGGGGCATCGTTCAACCGAAAAACAAGAGTTAGACCGCCATGATGAAAAATGCAGTCATCACGGGAGTAAGTTCCGGCATAGGACTTGCCACCGCGCGGGAACTGGCCAAGGCCGGTTTCAAAGTATTCGGGAGCGTCCGCAAGAAAGAAGACGCCCTTCGGCTCAAGGAAGAATTGGGCGACAGCTACGAACCGCTCTTCTTCGACCTGACGGACGACCAGGCCATCGCCGCCGAAGCCGCCCGCGTAGGGCAACTGGTCGGCGCACAAGGCATCCAGCTGCTGGTCAACAACGGCGGTATCTCGGGCGGAGACGCCATCATGCACGTATCGATCGAGTACATGAAGTACATCTACGACGTCAATACGCTCGGCATGCTGCGTGTCTCGCAGGCGTTCTTCCCCCTGTTGAAGATCTCCTCGGCCAACCGGACGGTACAGACCAAGATCGTCAACATCTCCTCGGGAGCCGGACGTGCAGTACGCCCGTATCTGGGACCGTATGCCGCCACCAAACATGCGGTGGAAGCCATCTCGGATGCCATGCGGCGCGAACTGATGCGCTACGGGATCGACGTGATCATCATCGAACCGGGCCCCATCGAGACCGAGATCTGGAACAAAAACAAATCCAAAGACGGGGTGTACAAATACCAGGATACGGATTATGCCGTCCTGTTCCAGAAGATCGACAAAGGCGTCGAGCAGATGGAGCACAACGCCCTTCCGGCCGAAAAGGTAGCCCAACTTATCCTGAAGGCCTACACGAAAACCAACCCCGATTCGCGTTACCTGATCGCTCCTTCGCGCTGGATGTTCTGGCTGGCCATCCACGTGCTGCCGGACCGTTTCCTGGACCGGATGTTCAAAAAACAATTCGACAAGATAGAAAACTCATAACAGAAATCAACCCGGGGCGTGCTGCGCCCTTTTCAACACGACTTATCAAATTATGGCAATGGTAGATTTATTCGACAAGATCAAAAGCAAACCCGGCCCGCTGGAAATGTGGCACGAACAGGGCGAGGGCTATTACCTGTTCCCCGAGCTGGAAGGCGAGATCGGTTCCCGCATGATGTTCCACGGCAAGGAAGTGCTGTGCTGGAGCCTGAACAACTACCTCGGACTGGCCAACCATCCCGAGGTGCGCAAAGCCGACGCGGAAGCCGCCGCCAAATACGGCATGGCTTACCCGATGGGCGCACGCGTAATGTCCGGACAGACCAAATACCACAAACAACTGGAACAGGAACTGGCCGAGTTCGTACACAAGAAATACGGTTGCGTGATCAACTACGGTTACCAGGGCATCATGTCGGCCATCGACTGCCTGCTGGATCGCCACGACGTAGTGGTGTACGACGCCGACTGCCACGCTTCGATCATGGACGCCATCCGCATGACGGATGCCGAACGCCTGAAATTCCGCCACAACGACCCCAAGGACTGCGAAAAGAAACTGGAAGTAGCCACCCGGAAGGCCAACGAACTGGGCGGCGGTATCCTGGTGGTTACCGAAGGCGTGTTCGGTATGCGCGGTATGCAGGGTAAGGTGCGTGAAATCGCCGACCTGAAAAAGAAATTCAACTTCCGCCTGCTGATCGACGACGCACATGGATTCGGTACGCAGGGCCCCAACGGAGACGGTACGCACGCCGAACAGAACTGCGTGAAGGAAGTGGACGTTTACTGCGCTACGTTTGCCAAATCGATGGCTTCCACCGGTGGTTTCGTCGCTACGGATGACAAGCAGCTCATCGTTCACCTGCGTTACAACATGCGTTCGCAGATCTTCGCCAAATCCCTGCCGATGGTCAATGTCCTGGGCGCCCTCAAACGTCTGGAGATCATCCGCAACCATCCGGAACTGCGCGAAAAACTGTGGGAAAACGTACGCATGCTTCAGAACGGTCTGCGCGAGCGCGGTTTCGACATCGGCGATCTGACCTCGTGCGTAACGCCGGTTTACATGAAAGGTTCGCTGCAGGAGGCTTCGCAGGTGGTGGCCGACATGCGTGAAAACTACCGCATCTTCTGCTCGATCGTGATCCCGCCGGTAATCCCCAAGGGACTCATCCTGCTGCGTCTGATCCCCACCAACTACCACACCAAGGAGGAGATCCAGTACACGCTCAACGCATTCGCCGACGTGCGCGACAAACTGGCTCGCCACGCTTACGACACCGAAAATATCGCCAAAGTCCAGCTCGATCTGGATTGATCGCGTCTGTTGCGTGCAAGCAAAAAAGCCGGGGGCAATGCCCCCGGCTTTTTTTGCTTGCACGCCCGCTTGCCCTTTCCGCCTTATCTGCCCGCGCGAACTTCCCGCCCGCCACGCTCGTCCGGCAGAAGAAACGCTACGAAACCCAGCAAAGGCAAATAGGAACATATCCGGAAAACCTCCTCGATTCCGTGCGTATCGGCCATCTGCCCCAGCACCGCTGCCGCAATGCCCCCGATACCGAACATCACCCCGAAAAAGAAACCGGAAACCAGCCCCAGTTTCGTCGGCAGAAGTTCCTGCGCATAGACCAGTATCGCCGAAAAAGCGGAAGACAGCACCAGACCGATCACCACGCTCAACACGCACGTACCCGCCAGCCCCGCATAGGGCATCCACAAGGCGAACGGCGCCGCCCCGAGGATCGAAGCCCAGATGACGAATTTCCTCCCGAAACGATCGCCCACCGGCCCGCCGAACAGCGTTCCCAACGCCACGGAAAAGAGAAAAGCGAAAAGGTAAAACTGCGACTGACGCGCCGTTACATCAAACTTGTCCATCAGGTAAAACGTGTAGAAATTGGTCAAGCAAGCCATATACACATATTTGGAAAAGACCAGCAGCAACAGCACCGAGAAGACAAAGACGATTTTCCTGCGCGAAAAGCCGCTTCGGGGAAGTTCGAGCCGAAGTTTCTCCCTCTGCCCCCTTCCCGCGATCACCTGCCCGTACCACCGCACCAGCGGCCGCTTGAGCAGCATTGCCACCAAAGCCGCCCCGGCGAACACCACGATGTAGTGCTGACCGTAAGGAGCAATGATCAGCGCCGCCAACAACGGTCCGAACGAACTGCCCAGATTGCCCCCCACCTGAAAGATGGATTGCGCCAGGCCATGCCGTCCTCCGGAAGCGAAATGCGTCATCCGCGAGGCCTCGGGATGCAGCACCGACGAGCCCAACCCTACCAGAGCCACCGCCACCAATACCACCGGGAACGACCCGGCGTAGGCCAACAGGAACAAACCCGCCGCCGTAGAAAGCGAGCTCAAGGGCAAATACCACACGCTGGGACGCTTGTCGAACACCACCCCGAAAACCGGCTGGAACACCGAAGCACAGATCTGGTACACCAGCGTGATCATCCCCACCTGGGCAAAAGTAAGCGCCAGGTTGTCCTTCAAAAGAGGATACACCGCCGGAATAACCGACTGGAATGCATCGTTGCACAAATGCGCTAGGCACAGCGACCACAGGATTCCCATCGCCGTGGTGTATTCGGCCGCACCTTTTTCCCTATCTGTTACCGTCATTTTCATCGCAGGGGCAAAGATACGCATCGGGACGGTTCCGGCCTACGGAAAGCCCTCCGCTTTTCCCTCCCGCACCCGGGGAAATGTTCCCCCCAAAAAAAGAGCGTTCGCCCCGGGAAGCCTCCCCACGGCGAACGCTCCGTCGTTCACAAAATTCTAAAAACCAATAATGACCTGTTTTTTCGTTCCTTCAACCCGTTACAACAGCAAGAAGAGCGTCAGCGGGACGGCTATCCCCACGAGCAACTCCACTCCCCCACGACCCCAAAGCCCCTTGGGCCCCTTGACCATGACGATGCCCGTCAATGTGATCACCAGCAACGCCACGGCAAACACATCGGAAAAGATCGTCCAGGCGCGCGACGGGTTGTAATGCAAACGATTGAGCGCCGGGAGAAGCGGACGTTTTCGCAAGGACTCGTACCGGGCCTGCCCGCTGCGGATATCCGCCTGGAGGGACGACCCTCCCTTGAGGAACACCTTGACGGTATGCTCATCGGGGAAATAATGCTGGGTATAGTTCTCCCGCTCGCCCAAAGGCTCGAGCAGCCCCAACACATAGTCCTTGTCCCAGCCATCCTTCTCGACGGGCAGAGGACTCTCCAGGGTGTATTCGGTCAGGCGGATGCTGTAATCCGAGTTGAAGTCCCGCTTGTGGTTCAGGCAAATCCCGGAGATGGCATAGACCAGCAGCGCCCCGGCGAAAAGGTAGGACAGATCGCGGTGCAACCAGCGGCTCACCCGGCGCACTCGTCCCATTCGTGTGTTTTTTTCACTCATTTTTTAAGGGTAGTATCCCCCCCTCTCTTTCCGCTTCCGAAGACCTTTTTTCCCTGCGCCCAAAACCGGGTGGAGTGTTCGCACGGAAAAAAGATCCCTTTCGCAAAGAAGAAGGGGAAAAACGGCGGTTATTTGATCCGGTAGGCGGAGGCTTCGGCGTGATAGAACGAGAGGTAGTCCTTGCCCTGCTCTTGCTTGCGCTGGGCGATCTTCTGGCGGTAGTTTTCGATGCGCGCCCGGGCGGTAGCGGTAGCGGATTCGCCCCGTGCCTGTTGTTCGACACTGCATCCCTGGGTTGCATGCTCCTGGGCGGAAGATTGGGCAGCGGCCTCGAGCTGCTGTTCCCATTGGCGCAGGTATGCCTCGTCGATGCGGTCCTCGACGATCACGCCTTCGACCGCCACGATGCTATTGACCGTTTCCTTGGGGAAGGACCCGAGCTGCTTGGAGGCTTCCACGCGCAACATCTGCGTGTCGTCCGAGCCCATCAGAAAGATTTTCTGTCCGCCGTGTTCGCAGATGTGGGTGCAGACTCCTTCCAGGATGACAGCCTGTCCCACCAGCGAATCCGCCCGGGAAAGGACCTCGTCGATGGTGAGCGTATCGCCGGAAGTGGTCATCGAAACGGGTTCCGAGGCCGACTGTGAAGAGTTTTTGCAGGAGGCTGCTGCAAGCAGCATAAACGCCGCGAAAGACCACACGGCGATCTGTTTGAGAGTTTTCATGGGAGTGTTCCAGTTTTTTTCGATTACGTGGGCAAAAGTAGCCCTCCCTCTCCCGGAGAGCAATCCCCAATACCGGCTAAAAGCCGATCGGCCCGTACCAACTTGTTGGTACGGGCCGATCGATGGGTCGAGAGGAGAAACTCCTCCGTTCCCGTTGTTTTCTTTTTCCCGAAGAGATCAGTTGAACAGGACCATGGCAGGGAAGAGATATTCCTGATACTCCAAACGCGATTTCTCAGCGCCGGTCTTTCCGTCGAATACCACCAGTCTGTTCTGGTTGTCTCCCCAGCTAACACCCACGAAAGTGGCTACCAAGTCGCCGCTCACGGGATCTACCCGGAAACCACCGCCGTAGAGGTAATCGTTCGCACCCCCCGCGGCAAACGGCTGGGCGAGCGACGAAGCGTCGCCGATCTGATAACGGTAGATATTCTGTACGGCATAGTTGTCCCCTGCACTGGCAAAGTACAAGACATTTTCCGTGGCGGAAGCATCGAACATGGCCGGCTTCCACGCCCACTGGTCGGTATAGACTTCAAGACCTTCGGGAAGGTCGGTCTTGGTTACGGCCAGGGTCTTGGGATTGATGCAGTAGAGCGAAGGGCCGTCCGAAGCCCAGATGTTGCCGTCCTTGGACTGTACGAAACCGATGTGCGCCGGGCAGAGCACCTCGCTGCGGACCAGCGAACGATCGGCTTTGGAGTACACGTATACGCCGTCCTTGACATTGATGACAAAGATGTAGTCACCCGCCGTGATCGCACCGCCGCACTGGGCCGACATGCCGGTAGAGCCTACGCCCCGCGAGCCTTCCAGGTAAGATACCGACTTGAACGTGTTGAGATCGACCACGTAAGCCCCGTTGGAGGTCGTGTACACCCCGTAGTTTTCGTCGATACCGGCAAAGGAACGTCCATCGGCATCCGAACCGGCTACTGCAGCGGAATACTCACCGCCATCGACAAAATCGGTGGCCGAGGCCTTGACCAGAGTGCGGCCCTGCTTGGAGACGAAGTAATAGTTTCCGTTCCATTTCGTACCGAATTCGGTCGTATTGCCCAGTTCTTTTCCCGGGTTGGCCGTCTGATACACGTGCGGAGTACGGGTGGATGCGTCGGCAAAATAATCGACCGAACCCATCGTCCGACCGAACGAGCCTTCGTTGATGACGAAAAATCCGCCCTTGTACAGCACTACACTTACGGTAAATTCACGCGAATCGGTACCGGAAACATTCGTGGCGGTAAATTTCAGGATGTACTCCCCGGTCTGCTTGGGAGCAAAGGTGTACGCCAACTCGGTGGATACTTCCTCCCCGTCGAGCGTCCACTGGTATTCGGTCTGCTCGGTAGGGGTTACCGATGCGGTGAAGGTGATGCTTTCCCCGACAGCCATCGAAAGGTTGTCTTCGGCATTTTCGATTCCGGCAATAGCCGGAACATCCGGATCGTCCTCCTTCGAGCAGGACGTAAATCCTACTGCCAGGGCGGCAGCAAGGATCATGGTGTAAAAAAATCTTTTCATTCGTTTGTAGATTTTACTATGGATTTTGAGATGCCGCAAATTTACTCATTTTTTGACTTCCTCCCAGCCGACAAGCCAAGAATAAACGAGACTCCAGCCATCTTTTCATAAGACAGGATGCGCTCCGGCAAAACCATCGGGGAAAAACCTCACCCTCTCCCTCGCCTTTGCACTCGGCTTTCACTGTCTTTTCATAAGACAGGATGCGCCTCGGCAAAACCATCGGGGAAAAACCTCTCTCTCTCCCTCGCCTTTGCACTCGGCTTTCACTATCTTTTCATAAGACAGGATGCGCCTCGGCAATCCCTTAAGGAAAAACTTCATTTTCCCCCGAGGCTTTGCACTCAGCATTCGCTATCTTTGCCCTAACAAAAAACACTGACCCGATGCGCGCCACTTTGGGCAAAAACCAACGGCTGAAAAGTTCCAAACAGATCCGCGAAATCTTCTCCAGACGAAAGAGCGTGGCCGCGCCACCACTGCGCATTCTCTGGAACGAGATACCGGGCGAAGGGAATCCCTTAGCCGCTTTTTTCGTACCCAAGAAATACTACCGGCACGCGGTAGAGCGCAACCGGATCAAACGCCTGATGCGTGAAGTTTACCGCACCACACGCTACCAATACATCGGCGGATACTCCCATCGGTTCGCATTCATCTTTCTGTGGACCGGGCATGATGTACCCGAACTGACCACCGTAAAAAGCCGGATGGACAAAGCCTTTGCCCGTTGGCGGGAGGAAATAGACCGAAGAAACGAAGTATGCAAATAGACATCTACACCGACGGCTCCTCGCGGGGCAACCCCGGTCCCGGCGGCTACGGCATCGTGATGCGGGTGCACGACACGAACTACGAAAAGTCCTTCCAACAGGGATTCCGCCTGACGACCAACAACCGGATGGAACTCCTGGCGGTGATCGTCGCGCTGGAAAAACTGCAAACCTCCGGTCATCAGGTACACATCTATTCGGACTCCCGCTACGTGGTGGACGCCGTGAGCAAAGGTTGGCTCGACGGGTGGGTCAAAAAAAACTTCGCCGGAAAAAAGAACCCCGACCTGTGGATGCGTTACCTGCGCGCCGCCCGAGGACAACATATCGTCTTCCATTGGATAAAGGGACACAACGAACACCCGGAAAACGAACGCTGCGACGCCATGGCCGTCGCAGCCGCCACAGCCGATGCCGCGAAACTGGCCCGCGACACCGTATTTGAAAACGAATACAAGCTATAACCCCCACCCCCTAAACCGAAAAACCGACCATGAAAACAAACTCCCGCCGCATCCTCCCGACCGTGGGCGTAGTGCTTCTCGCCCTGATCGTCGTCTATCTCGCCGGCCCGCGGCCCGCGGCCCCCGTACTTTCCACAGAATTTCCCATCGTACCCGAGTCGCTGGAAGCCATTCAGGACAGCCTTTCCCGCGCCGAAAAAGCTGCGGGCAACGTCAAAAAGGACAACGAAGGCCGGATCTTCTGGCAGGGCGACTCGCTGAAACGCACCGAATACGTCCTGTTGTACCTGCACGGATACAGTGCCTCCCGGTTGGAAGGGGAGCCGGTTACCACCGACTTTGCCGCCCGTTACGGGGTCAACCTATACGCGCCCCGTCTGTGTGCCCACGGTCTGGACACGCCCGAACCGCTGCTGGACATGACGGCGGACTGCCTGTGGGAAGGCGCCAAGAACGCCTTGGCTGTGGCGGAAAAACTGGGAGAGAAAGTGATCGTGATGAGCACCTCCACCGGCGGCACCCTCGCCTTGACCCTGGCTGCGACCTACCCGGAAAAAATCCATGCCCTGATCAACATCTCGCCGAACATCCTCCCGGCCAACCGCGGCATCGGACTGATCAACGGTCCTTGGGGCTTGCAAATAGCCCGGGCGGTGATGGGGGGAAAATACATGCCCGTCGATCCCGACTCGTACCATCCGGAAGCCTGGAGCGAAGGCGCTCGCCTGGAATCGGCCGTAGAGTTGCAATCGCTGGTCGAAGCCACGATGACCCGCCGGACCTTCCAACGGGTTACCGCCCCGAGCCTCACCCTGGCCTACTACAAGAACCGGCAGCATCAGGATGGCACGGTTCGCGTGAGCCGTATCCGGGAAATGGTTTCCGAACTCGGCACCCCTCCCCAGGGAAACGTGTACGTGGAACTTCCCGAGGTAGGAGTACACCCGATGGCCAGCGGTATCGTATCCAAGGACATCCCGGCCGTGGAAGAGGCCATTTTCTCGTTCAGCGAACAGGTCCTCGGACTGCGCCCCCTGCCTGCTCCCCGGAGGTCGAAACCCAGTCCTGCAAAGGATAGGAACGAGCCCCCTTGCTGCGCAAACGCATTTTCTCAGCCAAAAAATTTCCGCTTGCACGGGCACAAGCAGGCATACCCCCCGATGGATTTCTTACGGAAAACTCTTCCTCGTTAAAAAAGACGACAGAAAAGCCACTCCGGAAACCCTACGACATCCCTATCTCGGCAGGCGAGACATACCCGTTGAGCAGCGCATAAAATGTAAGTCCCGATACGGTCTTGATCCCCGTTTTGGCCGAGATGTTTTTACGATGGGTGAGCACGGTGTTGAAACTGATGGACAACCGCTCGGCAATCTCTTTGTTGATAGCCCCCGAAACGACCAGACGCAAGACCTGTATTTCCCGGGGTGTAAGATTCTTATTTTCCTCACCCTCTCCTGTGGAATCGTGTCGGCCAAAGAAGCCTTTTATCACCTCGACCATACGGTGCTGATCGGCAGAAGTATCGAGCAGGCATTCTCCCTCCTCCCCTTGGCCCGCACCTAAAGACAAGCGGACGAGTTTCCGCGCAACGATGCCCGCAAAGGAACCCATCGCTTCCTCTTCGACGAAATACATATCGTAGTCCTCGTGCCGCACCCATTCGCCCGAGGTGGCGTACAGGTCGATCTCCATCGGAGGGAAATACGAAACCAACAGGTTTCGCAATCCCCCGGCCCGCAGCGTGTCGCGGCAACAGATGGCTACCCGACGGATCCTACGCATCGTCTCTGCCGGTGTTTTTGCCCCCGCGCTCCATCGCATGAACCATCGGGATGAGTATCCGGTGGCGGATCCGCTCGTGCAGGCGCATGTCTTTTTCAAAAGCCGAAACGGCAAACAATACGGCGTAACACAGGTTCGGGTCGTACATCCCCCGCAAATGCCGCACCAATACGCTCTTTATGTCGCGCAACTGCTCCCAGCCGTATTCCTGATCTGCCGCACTCTTTTGCACGGGCGACATTGGACGCAAGTCGGCCTGGGGGACGGAACGGCACAGACGGAGCACATAGGGGAAAAACTCGTCCTCATCCCGCTCCATCCGCTCGCAGATACGCGCCTTTGCCTTGGAAAACGCATCACCCACCAGCGCGAGCGCGGGGTTTTCCCCCCGTCCCGAAGCGACGAAACCCTTCAAATGCCGCTCGATGTTGGGCAACTGAAACCGGCGGTAATACGCATGGGTCTTGCTCAGGTAATCGACGATCTGTTCGGCGTGAAAAGCGGAGAACTGCTCCTGCGGGAAATACCCTTCGTTGAGAAAGGTATTGAGCACCATCAGGAAAAAACCGGTGTCGATACCCTGTCGGGCACATACCTGTTCCACGGAACTCTCGCCCAAGCCGAGCGGGATACCGAAACGATCGAGTACCGGCATGAGAAAGGGATGGTCTTCGAGTATCCCGGCCAAAGACATATCGCGGTATATCAGCAGCATGTTTTTATGAAATTTATCGTTTACCCTTACCATTCGCTGCTCTGCACAGTATCGTTGGTAGGCTTGCGCCAGAATTTCCCGGCGGACAAAGATAGTGAAAGCCGAGAGCAAAGCCGCGAGGAGAAACGAAGTTTTTCCTCGGAGGATTTGCCGAGGCGCATCCTGTCTTATCCAAAGACAGTAAAAGCCGAAGGAGAGAAAACGTTTTCTCTCTGAGCAAAGGCAACGGCAACCGACATGTGCTTTACTGCGGGCAAAAACAATCGTCGGCCGCCCCAAAGGGCGGCCGACGATTGTCGAGGTCGAAAGGATGTGTCCGAAAACGGAACTGTCCGTACTTTCCTTCCGAAGTCCCGATTATTGTTTGTTGTTGGTCTTGATGTATTCCTGCAAAGCCATGGCCATCGAGGGAGCCTCGGGCGAGGGAGCCTTGATGTCCACCGTCAGTCCCGATCCTTCGGCTTCGCGGAAAGTCGATACCCCAAACGTTGCAATACGGGTATCGCCTTGCTGGAAGTCGGGGAAATTATGGAACATCGACTTGATACCGGCAGGAGTAAAGAAAGCCATCACATCGTACTTCTTGTCTTTCAATCCGGAAAGGTCGGAATAAACGTTGGTATAGAGAATAACCCGATCCCACTTGATACCCAATTCGTCGAGTGCAGCAGGGATCTCCGGGCGCAAACTGTCCGAGGTAGGCATCAGGAACGTCTCGGTACGGTGCTTGCGGATGACCTTCACTACATCGTCGAACGTTTTCCCGCCGATGTAAATCTTGCGTTTGCGGTACACCACGTACTTCTGCAGGTAGTAGGCGATGGCCTCCGTCTGGCAGAAATACTTCAGGGTATCGGGCACCTTGTAACGCATTTCTTCGGCTATGCGGAAGTAATGATCGACCGCATTTTTACTATTGAGAATCAGCGCCGTATAGTTTTTCAAGTCGATCTTTTGCTTGCGTACTGCCGAAGCATCGACGCCTTCCACATGGGAAAAAGGCAAAAAGTCGATCTTTACGCCGAATTTCTGTTCCAATTCATTGTAGGGAGAACCTTCCGTTTTGGGTTCGGGCTGGGAAACAAGAATGGTCTTTACTTTCATTTTTCTTTCTAAAAACGCTTCCTTGGGCGCGTCGAAGGTGTTTTTCTATCCGGCCAATGTGCGTTTGAGCATGCTCCAAGCCACAAGTACCGGGCAAATTTCGACCACGCAAAGATAAAAAATAAAATAGAAAAAATACTCCGCCCGTCTGGCCAAATATTCCACCATCACAGCCACATATCCGACAAAGTATAAAATGAAGCCTCCCAGCAAGGTTTTTTTTTCAAAACCGTCCGGAAAAAAACCGGAATAGACTCCCAGAAAAAACAGGATCAATCCATACACGGCAAACGACAATTGGAACGCCGTTCTTTTCTCGTCCAACACCTGCTCCAAAGCCTTCGCCCCGAACAGCCAGGCCAGAAAACGGTCGATCAAGTGCCTCCCTCCCAGGAAAACGAGCGCCACACCAAACGTGCCTCCCCATCGCAGCCAGGAAAAACTTCCGCCGAAATACATCTTCCCCAGACAAAACGAAAGAAACAACGCAAAGGCAAATCCGAACAACAAAGAACTCAAAGCCCGATATGTGGCATAAGCCCGGGTATTCCGCTGGAGGGATGCCTCGGTCGAGAAATAAAACAAACGCCGCGTATCCCTACGGAAAAACTCCGGATAGAGGTATTCCAACAAAACGACAAACGCAAATCCGGCCAGGAATGCGAAAAACAAAAACGACCCTTCTCCTTGGACACGCGCGGTCTCTATCATGGCTTCACCGAAGGTTTTGCCCACAAGCTATCGGGTTCGAAATGCTCGATCCATCGCCCGCACAACTCTTTCTTGCCCGCACGGATGATCACCTGGTCGCTCTCCCCGTCGAGGAACAGCACCCGCTGCCCGCGGATATAATCCTTGATCGGGAAAATATCGTACTGGTTGCGCCGTCCCTGAGGACTGCGGGCGCTGATAGCCGGGCAATTCGTGTAATACGTATACATCGAGGCCTTCTGGTAACTGTCGCGGAATACCACCGGCGCATCGCCCGCCACATCGTGAATGCTCCCGGCCCATTCCTTCTGGTGATGGTACGGCGTATCGAGTCCCGGAAGGAACAAGGCGACCCGCACCACGAAGATCAGAAAAGCGGAAAACAAGGAAGCCCCCACGAAATACCTCGCCTTCCTCTCACTGCGCAACACATAATGGAACGTAAAATACATCGCCGGGATGATGGCTACCACCGTCCAGTGCGGTTCCACATGCCCCTTGAACGTCATCAGGAAAAAGAATGCCAGAAAGCCCCAGAACAAAAAGCGCATGGCGCGAGCCATCCTGCCGGGATTCTTTTTCCCGCCTTTCCACACGGCCAGCACCATCACCGGAAACAGGAACGGGCCGAAGACCGCCAGTTGGTTGAGCGGATACTCCCACGTATAGCGGAACTTGTACGCCTTATCGGCCGTACGCTCGTACAAGTGATAGGACAGCGAAGGAAAATCGTGTTCCACCTGCCAAGTGATGTGGGGCACCAGCAGCACCAATGCCGTAAGGGCCGCGATATAAAAATAACGGTCGCGCAGCAGTTTCACATTGGAGGCTACCACCAGCAGCAACACCAGTGCTCCGTGGTACTTGCTGTACAACACGGCGGCCGCCAGGACACCTACCAGGATCGCTTTGAGAACATTCTCACTCTTGAGGAACCAGCGGTAAGCCAGCAGGAACAGGGATACGAAGAACAACAGCGGCCCGTCGGGTACGATCATGAATCCGTACACGCTCACCATCGGGATGGACAGGGCCATCAGGATAAAGACATTGACGTACTTGTACTTGTCCTTGTGCTCGATCAGTTTCCAAACGGCGTACAGGAACAAGGTCGAGGAAATGGCCGAAAACAGCCGCAATCCCAACACCTTGCCGAACATCTGCATCCCGGCCCAAGCGAACATGCCCACCATCGGCGGATGGTCGAAATACCCCCAGGCCGGAAACATGGCGTACATGTAATAGTACGGTTCGTCCTCGTTCAGTCCGGAAAACACCCCCTGCACATAACTCAGCACAAACCACAGCAGGAGGAACACACGGAGTTTTTCCCGTGCCCAGCCCGCATCCCGGGTCGTAAGAAAATTCAAAGCCTTCATATCCATCGCCTGTCCTCCTGTCTTTTGGTCAGTACAAAAGCACCGTCCCCCTGTCGGGGGTATGCATCAGAATAAACACCTCGGTATTGACATAGCCTCCGCCCAGGTACTTGATAAAGCGGAAACGATCCGCCACCTGCTCGCTGGGATAGGACGTGAGCGCCGTCTCGTTGTCCGGTTCCACCGCCATGCGGGACAGCACATCGTAGGTAACATCGAATCCCACCAGGGAGTACGTCCCGGGGAACTCCCGGAAATGCCGCCGGAACGAACGAACGAAATCGTTGTACTGCGCCCGGCCCGTATTTTCAAACATCCGGTCGGCATAAACAAAGCGTACCCGCGAAGCAGCCTGACCCTGCGCCTCCCGCATGAGTTTTCCGGCCGCCGTATTGGCCTCGAAGGCATAGACCTCCACCGGGTCCAGCCGGTTGGAGAGTTCCACCGCCTGATAGACTTCGGCCACGGTCGATCCGGTGAGCGAGGGGACGATCAAAACCGGAGAAACGCCCTGCCGGATCATCCCGCTCAAACGGGCTGCGTTCTCTCCCAGATCGGTATCGAGTACTTCCACCGAGGTAATCCCCCGCTGGGCCAACGCACTCTTCACCCGGGCGATGAGCGTTCCCTGCCCGGTGGAGGAAGCCATGAGGATCACCTTGCGATCCGGCGAGAGGTTGTCCTGAAGGTACCGCAGAATCGCCCGCTGCAAGTCTTCGGCCGGTGCGGATACCTGAAGGATATTGGGCGAGGAGACCACGTCGTGGCGCAGGGAAAGCGGAGAGACCACGATCGCCTTGCTGCCGCGAAGATTCCTGGCCGCCCGCTCGGCCACCTCGGCATACAACGGCCCGATCACCACATCGGTCTGCGAAAAATCGTGTGCGGCCATCAGGCTGTCTATCGTCAGGGTATCCCTGCGGGTATCGAACACCCGCACTTGCGCCACCAAACCTTGCCCGGCGAGCGAATCGAGTGCCATGCGTACCCCCATGTAAAATCCCAGCGCTACGTTGGAATCGGCCAGACGCCGCGCCGGAGTTTCCCCTACCAGCGAATCGGCCCGATCGAGGTAAAACGGCAGGAGCACATCCACCCTCAATGCCCTGCGGACGTTCAACTGACTGGCCTGGTGCAGGGAGAAAGCATCATTGCCTTGCCGCCAAGGATCGTCCGGTACTGGCGGAAATCCCGTCAGTTGGTCCTCCGGTGCTTCGTCCTGCGGCTGCCGGAGGGGTGGTTCGGAACGGCGGTCGGTCTGCGAGGCAACTGACGAAGACGTGTCCTGCGGTCTGGCCACAGGGGGAACCTGCTCCGCAGGGGTCGTTTCCGGAGTACCCATCACCGGGATGCGGAGCGTCATCCCGATCTTGAGCACCGAAGTTTTCAGTTCGGGATTGTACTCCTTGAGCTGATCCTGGGTAATGCCCCACTGCCGCGAGATGCCGTAGACGGTCTCCTTGGGAGCGACCACATGCGTAGCGAATTCTACAGGTTGCTGTACCACGGGAGCCTGCTGAACCACTTGCGCAGCAGCCTGTTCCCTCTGCTGCTGGAGCTTTTTGCGCTCCTTGCGCGAAGGGATGATCAAGATGTCGCGCGCACGGAGCTCGCGGGTCTTGTACGCTTGGTTGTATTCCAGCAGTTCCTCCACGCTCAAACCGAAACGGTCGGCGATGGTCTGCATCGTATCGCTTTTCTTTACCCGATACGTTTCCACCGCCTGGGCATCGGCCGAAAGCGCCCACCCTGCCAGCAGAAACACCAGAAAAAATGTTCTCGTAAAAGATACAGGCATATATCCGTTGATTTTCTTGTTTACTTTCTACCCTTGCTACGACTGCACAGCACGACCTTGACGGTCGGAGTCGTTTCCCCTGCGGGGAAAACGCCCCGCCAGCACTCCCAGAAACAAGCCCAGAAGCAGCCCGAGTGGGATATTGCCGATCGCTGCCCCGAGAAGCAGCCCCAGGGCTATCCCCAACGACAAATAACGACCGACCTCCCGCCCCGAAGGCCGGGAAACGCCGTCTCCTTTCTGAGGAATATCGTCCATTGCGTGCCTAACTTTCTTCGTCAAAATGCTGTGTCGGATCGCCTCCCGGGGATCATTCCCATTCGATGGTGGCCGGCGGTTTGGAACTGATGTCGTACACCACGCGGTTCACGCCCTTGACCTTGTTGATGATGTCGTTCGATACCTTGGCCAGGAACTCGTACGGCAAGTGCGACCAGTCGGCCGTCATGCCGTCGGTGGATTCCACTGCCCGCAAAGCCACGACCCGCTCGTAGGTGCGTTCGTCGCCCATCACGCCTACCGACTGAACGGGGAGCAGGATTGCACCCGCCTGCCATACTTTCTTGTAGAGTCCCCACTGACGCAGCGCGGAGATAAAAATGTCGTCCACATCCTGCAGGATCCGCACCTTCTCCGGCGTAATATCGCCCAGGATGCGGATGGCCAACCCCGGTCCGGGGAACGGATGGCGCGAGAGGAGTTCGTCGGGGATACCCAAAGTCGCTCCCACGCGGCGCACTTCGTCCTTGAAGAGGGTACGGAGCGGCTCGACCACCTTGAGTTTCATGTAGGCCGGCAACCCGCCCACGTTGTGGTGGCTCTTGATGGTGGCCGAAGGTCCCTTGACCGAGCAGGATTCGATCACATCAGGGTAAATGGTCCCCTGTGCCAACCACCGGGCATCCTTGATCTTGGCCGCCTCGGCGTCGAACACATCGATGAACGACGCCCCGATGGCCTTGCGCTTCTTTTCAGGATCGGTAACCCCGGCCAAAACCTTGTAAAAACGCTCGCTGGCATCCACACCCACGATATTGAGCCCCATGTCCTTGTATTGGGCCAGGACGCTTTCGTATTCGTTCTTGCGCAGCAGACCGTTGTTGACAAAGATGCAGGTGAGCCGATCCCCGATGGCCCGTGAGAGCAGTACCCCGGCCACTGTCGAATCCACACCTCCCGAGAGTCCCAACACGACCTTGTCCTGCCCGAGGGTCTCGCGCAGGGATGCGATGGTGGTCTCCACGAACGAATCGGGCGTCCAGTCCTGTTTCAGGCCGGCTACCCCTACCAGGAAATTGCGCAGAAGCTGCGTGCCGTGCTCCGAGTGGTACACCTCGGGGTGGAACTGTATGCCGTAGGTCTTCTCGCCCTCGATCTTGTAGGCAGCTACCGCCACATCGGCCGTGGAAGCGATGATGCGGAAACCCTGGGGAAGCTGCTGGATGGTGTCTCCGTGGCTCATCCACACTTGCGTACCGACGGGGATGTCCTTGAGCAGCGGCTCGTCCGGGTCGATCTGCACGATATTGGCCCGGCCATACTCGCGCACCTGGCTGGGAAGGACCTCCCCTCCCGCGCAGTAGGCGAGGTACTGGGCGCCGTAGCACACCCCGAGCAAGGGGAAGCGGCCGCGAAAGAGCGAAAGATCCACCTGAGGAGCATCGTCCTGACGCACCGACGAGGGACTTCCGCTAAGGATCACCGCACCGAAAGCCGACAGGTCGGGCACTTTGTTGAAGGGATGGATCTCGCAATAGATATTGAGTTCGCGCACCCGACGGGCGATGAGTTGCGTGTACTGCGAACCGAAATCGAGGATCAGAACTTTGTTCTCCATGTAATTGTCTTGGTATTTATTGCTTTGTTATTCTTCCTTGGTGTTTGTCCTTCTTCATTGCAGGTAATCGGCTATCTGGAACCGTACGCGCATCCGGTAATGCAATTTGATCTTGACCGTACTTTCGTCCTGAAGACTGCCTTCGCCTTCGGCCGAAGAGAGCATCGTCAGGTTGCTTTCCAAGTATTGCGTCGGCTGGAAAGCATTGTTTTCATCCGGTTCGACGATAAAGAGAATATCCCCCAGACGCTTCCCGACCGCTTCGAGCAGGTACTGGGCTTTCTCCCGGGCCGCCTGCAAAGCGAGGATCTTGCCTTCTTCGCGATACTGGGCTATGTCCTTGTTTTTGAGTTCGGCGATCTGGAACGACTCTATCCCGCGCAGATTGCCCGCGCGCAGGATTCGGTTGACGGTAGCAAAATCGAACACCCGCACCTGGTATTGTTTTCCCATCAGGAAATCTCGTCCCCGTTCACGCCAGGACTCTCCCACATCCTGCACGGAGATGTCCTCCTGGCGCACACCCGCAGCGATCAGAGCCCGGGTTACCTGCGTCTCGATACGTTCCAAGGGGACCTTGGTGCGGTAATCCTCGGGCTTGGAACGGCGGTCGAATTCCTCCTCCCAGTACTCCCGGATATAGATCGAGAGAATGATTTCGTCCGGATCGACTTCGAGTTCCGAAGAGCCGGTTACCTCGATGTAACGCACCGGAGGGATGCCGTCTGTCGGCGAGAACGTCTGTGCCGCGGCCGGCCATGCGACCCAAACCGACAAAAACAAAGACAAAACCAAAGTTTTCATATCGCTTCTCTTTTTTGTTCCTTCCTGTTTGTGTCTCTCCTTGCCTGCGTTTCTCTCTTCCTTCCTTGCTCTTTTTCCTGCATCCCGTTTTTCTGTCCTCCTGCCTCGTTCTTCCCCGGTGTTCCTTGTCAAAGGCTCGGGGCAAAAGCAAATGGAGATCGAGGGATCAGAAATTGGGGGTAAAGGTTTTCTTTTCGTAGAATTTGCCGATGGCCGCCACGACCTCGTCCGGAGTGTCCACCAGAGAGATCAGGTCGAGGTCTTCGGGAGCGATCATTCCCTCGGTCACCAAGCGTTCGCGGATCCAGTCGAGCAGCCCGCCCCAATACTCGGATCCCACCATGACGATGGGATACAGGGTCGATTTGCCGGTCTGGATCAAGGTAATGGCCTCGAAGAGTTCATCGAGCGTACCGAAACCTCCGGGCATCACTACAAAGGCCTGCGCATACTTGACGAACATCACCTTACGGACAAAAAAGTGGCTGAAATACACATTTTTGTCCTTGTCGATAAAGGGGTTCGAATTTTGTTCGTGCGGCAGTTCGATGTTCATCCCGCAGGAAGTTCCTCCTCCGAAGTACGCGCCTTTGTTGGCCGCCTCCATGATACCCGGGCCTCCACCGGTGATAATACCGAAGCCCAGTCCGGTCAACCGGTAGGCGATCTGCTCGGCCAACCGGTAGTATTTCGTGCCGGGCTTGATGCGCGCCGAACCGAAAATGGACACGCAGGGCCCGATGCGCGCCATGATGTCGAAACCGCTGACGAATTCGCTCATCACCTTGAAGATGGACCACGAATCGTTCGTCTTGATGTCGTTCCACGTATGGGGTTTGAAATCGTTGCGGATCTGCTGTTCGATCTCGCTCACCGAGGTCCCTGCTACGGGAAGGTTTTCTTCTTTTTCCATGACTTATGTTTACGGTTTTTCGTTTTCAGAGGCTGTTTTGTCTTCCCGATCGACAGGAACGATGGTCAGGAGTGCCGTAATGCCGTTGTGGTCGCTGGCATCGCTGCGCAAGGTGGAAAACTTCGCCGGACGGAACATCTGCTCGTCCGCCAGGATGAAGTCGATGCGCAGGGGATAGAGTTTGATGGCCCGGAACGTCCGCCCGAAACCGAAACCGGCCTGGGAGAAAGCGTCCGTCAAGTCATCGCCCGCAATGGTAAGGAAGGCATAGGAAAACGGGGTGTTGTTGAAGTCGCCGGCTACGACACACGGGTAGGGACTGGCATCGATGCTCGCCCGCAGCGTCTCCACCTGGGACTGCTGGCGGATAAATCCGGTGTTGAGACGTCCCAAAAGCCCCTTGGCCCGATCCTTGAGCTGATCCGACGACAGGGAGGTCAGTTCGTTCACCTCGTCGGCACTGATGCCCAACGACTGCAGATGCACGCTGTACACCCGCACCACCCGTCCCTCGGGAAGGCGGATATCGGCATACACGGCGTTGTTCTGCGTACGGGGAAAATCCAGATTGCCGGTGCCTACGATGGGATATTTGGAAAAAACGGCATCGCAATACCACCCGTGCGGTTGCACGTAGGAATACCGGTAGGCCGACATGTCGCACTTGCCACGGGCATACTCCTGAAAGCACACCACATCGGGAGTATAACGGGCCACCTCACGGGCGATCTTTTCGGCGGGAGACTCTCCTGCTGCTTCCTGCTTGTAACAAAACCCGTGGACATTATAACTGACGATGCGCAAAGTATCGGCATCGGACACCTTCTCCCCTCCGCCCAAGGCAAACGCGTGTCCCAGTTGTCCCCAGCCTACCACCAATGCCAGGATGGAATACAAGGCAAACGGATTGAGACGGATGACCCAAAACAGAGCGAAAAGCACATTGACGATGATCAGAAACGGGGCGAGCAACCCTGCCACAGAGATATACGGAAGGCTTTCGGGCGGAAAATGCGAGCAGAGGAACACGGCGGCCAAAGCCAGCGCGCAGAGAAGATTGACCGTTTTGATCACCCAGTTGATTATAAGCATTTTTCCGTGTGCTTTTCCGCTATTTCCCTCCTTACGGTAGAAAGTTGCAATTTATAAAAAAAATACATACTCCCGGCCTCCCCCGGGAGCGATTTCGGTAGGAAATAAAGTTGACAACCCCCGAGGGGAACTTCCCGCTTTTACCGTACCTTTGCACTCGTAAAATTTGTTCGATCCAAAAAAAACGATGGCTTATCCTACCTTAAAGACAGACAACGCAAAAGGCGTATTTTTCGGACTGTTCGCAGCCGTTACCTTCGGGTTTCTGCCGTTCTTTTCCATCCCCCTGATGGCGGACGGGATGACAGTTTCGTCACTGCTCTTTTACCGGTTCGTGGTAGCAGCCGGAGTCATGACCCTCGTGGTACTGATAAGACGGATAAACCTGCGCATCACCCGCCGGCAATTTTTCATTCTGCTGGGACTGGCCGCCATGTACGTAGCTTCGGCCACCGGACTGGTACATTCGTACATGTATATTCCCAGCGGAGTATCTACCACAATCCACTTCATCTACCCGGTGATCGTTACCTGTGCGATGATCTTCTTTTTCCACGAGCGCCGCTCCAAGACCATCTTCACTGCCATGGGAATGGCCATCGCAGGGGTAGCCCTGCTGTGCTGGACACCGGGCGGAACCCTCGACGTTCGGGGACTGGCCTGGGCCGGATCGACCATTTTCTGGTATGCCTCGTACCTGATCATCGTCAACCGCTCCTCGGTGAGCGAGTTGGCCAGCATGACGATGATGTTCTACATCTTCGTGTTGGGCGCCGTCCTGTTTGCCCTGACCACCCTGGCCGAAGGCGGCCTGCAACCGGTGCGCTCGGTTTACCAGTGGAAAATGCTCGCCGGAGTCGCCCTGCTGGCTACCGTCATCCCGAACGTCGCCCTGCTCAAGGCGGTAAAGAATTCCGGAGCCGTCGTTACCTCCATCCTGGGATCGGCCGAACCGCTGACCGCCATGCTGGTGGGCATCCTGTATTTCGGCGAGCCGTTCACCAGCCGCACCCTGCTGGGATTCGTCCTGGTAGTCTGCGCCGTGGTACTGGTGATCCTGAACAAAAACCGGGAAAACAACCCCTTTGTCCGCCTGAGAAAATACTTCAGTCTGCAAAAACAGAGAGGACATTTAAAAACATAATTTTTTATCCTATCAACAAAATATGACGCATCTTATTTTTCTCTCTGCCCTACTGTTGCTCATCAGTATTGTTTTGAGCAAGACTTCCCATAAATTCGGCACACCGTCCCTGCTCCTGTTTTTGATCACGGGAATGCTGGCTGGTTCGGAAGGCATCGGAGGCATCGAATTCGACGACTATCAATTTGCCCAATTCGTGGGCAATATCGCCTTGATCTTCATCATATATTCAGGTGGACTAGAAACTAAGTTTTCCACCATCCGTCCCGTATTGACCGAAGGCATTATTTTGTCTACACTGGGTGTTTTGCTGTCAGTTTTCGCTGTGGGAGGATTCGTGTATTTGGTAACTGATTTTTCCTTGTTAGTCTCTCTGCTTATCGGGGCGATCGTCTCCTCCACCGACGCAGCGGCCGTGTTCGGCGTATTCCGAAGCCGGAAAATGGGGCTCAAACACAACCTGCGCCCGCTGCTGGAGTTGGAAAGCGGCTCGAACGACCCGATGGCCTACATCATGACCACCACGTTCATCTACCTGATCCAGGAACCCAATACCTCCTTTGCCACCATCGGGTGGATGCTGGTGCGCTCCATCGTCCTGGGCTCCATCGCCGGGTGGGCCTTCGGAAAAGCCTCGCTGTGGGTGATCAACCGTATCAAACTGGACACCGACGGACTGTACCCGGTGCTGATGATGGCCACTACACTGCTCACCTTTGCCGCAACGGACCTGACCGGGGGCAACGGTTTCCTGGCCATCTACATCTCGGCCATCATCCTGGGCAACAGCAACTTCGTACACAAACGCAGCCTGATGCAGTTCAACGACGGTCTGGCCTGGCTGATGCAGGTGGTGATGTTCCTCATGCTGGGACTGCTGGTCTATCCCTCGGAGATCGTCCCGGTGATCGGCATCGGGATCGTCATCTCGTTCTTCATGATCCTGGTAGCCCGTCCGGTAGTCGTGTTTATCCTGATGGCTTTCTCCAAGTTTTCGGCCCGCGACAAGATCTTCATCTCCTGGGGAGGGTTGCGCGGAGCGGTGCCCATCGTCTTTGCTTCCTACGCATTGGTATCGGGCGTACCGCAGGCCAATACGATCTTCAACATCGTGTTCTTTATCTCGATCTCCTCGGTACTCATCCAAGGGACTTCGCTGCCGCTGATGGCGCGCTGGCTGCGGCTCGACCTGCCGGGCAGCGACGCCCGCCAGCACCCGCTGGACTACGAGACCTCCGAGAGTTTCAAGAGCGAACTGGTCGAGGTAACGGCCCGCCCCGGCTCCTTTATCGTGGACAAGAAAGTGGTGGACCTGAAGATCCCCCACTCGGTGATGATCATCCTGGTGTATCGGGACGGGAAATACTTTGCTCCGAACGGTTCGACGGTCATCGAACAGGGCGACATCCTGACCTTGATGTCCGAAAGCCAGACGGACGTAGAACGTGTTCGCTCACTGTGCCAAAGAACCCCCTCGGAGCCAGCGGAAAAGGATTAAAGAAAATGCAACGAATCCTATCCCCTCGCTCTTTTTCCTGTTCCCGAAAAGAACATTTAACGCATACACCGAAAAAAACACGATTTTTTATCGATTAATTCATACATTTGCTGCGCTTTATCAAACTCATGAAAAACCGACTCATGTCCACATTCAACAAACTCTTCGTCCTGGCCGCAGCCTGTTCCCTCGCTTTTTCCTGCGAAAAAGTGAACAAATTGAACGACCGGACGAGCATCGACAGCTTTATCGTCACCGCCGCTTCCAGCGGTGTCAAGGTGAAAAGCGTGGAGATCATCCCTTCGGACAATCCGGACGACAACCGGATCGTGATAACCACCGACGCTACCAACACGGACTATCCGTATTCGGTGCTGGTCGAACCCACCTTCTCGGGCGCAGAAAAGATCTTTTACATTCCTACCCTCTCGGGTAGCGAAAGCCAGGAGTGGGATTTCATGTCCCCGCTCACCTTCACCTACGGACAGACCTACCGGTTTGTCCTGATCGCCGAAAGCGGACTGGTCAATACCTACACCATCTCGCTCTCGGACAACGCCACCGGCGGAGGCGACTACCTGGAAGAGTTGTTCCAGATACCCAACAGCGACTTCGAGCAGTGGATCAACACCAACACCAACAAGGTCAACCTCAACCCGACCTCCATCGAAGGCAACAACTACTGGTGCACGGCCAACAACTATTTCGTACAGGGCACCCTGCCGGCCAGCGGTCCCAACGGACTTTGCGCCCAGATGACGACCAAGAAAGTCGACTTCGTTTACCGCACCATCGCCGCCGGGACCACCTTTACCGGAAACTTCTCCTCGAATGTCAACCTGGACAACCCGCGGCAGATGACTTTCTTCGGTTCGCATTTCATCAAACGACCCACCTCGATGACCTTCCGCATGAGCTACAAAGCGGGCGAACAGTTGCAGAAGGTAGAAAACGGCAACTTCGTCAACCTCTCGGGCAAAGACCGGGGACAGGCCTGGATACAACTGCTCCACTATTCCGGCCAGGGGGAAATGGAATACCACAAGGATCCGGCCGCCAACATCCAAGTTGTGGGCAACGGCGAACTGGTCATCGACGACACCAACGGCTGGGTGGAAGCGACGATAGACATCACCTATACCGACCCGACCACCATTCCGAACTACATCGCCATTGTATTTACCTCGAGCATCCGGGGCGATTACTTCGAAGGCGCACCGGGCAGCGTACTGATGATCGACGATGTCCGCTTGAACTACGAGTAGTCCTTCCTTATTTTCAAACACGAGAAAACCATGAAAACAAAAATATACGCCCTGTTGCTGACCGCCCTGCTGAGCATCCCCTGCCTGCAGGCCGGGGATATGGAAAAAAGCCTCGCATCCGACACCCCTGAAACGACCGATACCACGGTCTTGAAACGCCGCATTTCCATCGGTGTTTTGGCCGGGACGGACATCGGAGGGGCCGTTCCCTATCCGTTCAAACATATCCCGGACAAATTCAACCCCTATCCGCAGCTTTCCATCGCTCTGGGAGCCAAGGTAAACATCCCCTTGAAAGGTAAAAAATGGGGCCTTGGTGCCGAAGTAACCTACAAACGGATTGCACTTGATGCCGATGCACGCGTGGAAAACCAGCGTTTCGAGGGAAACGACCAGGGAGAAAGGAAAACGCAATATTTCTCGGGAACGGCCGGGATGTCCATGGCATTCAACATGGTAGAGGTTCCTGTCTATGTCCGTTACGCCTTCACTTCCGGGCAAGGAAGCCATCTGCTGTTCGGTGTTTACGGAGCCTACTACCTCAACAGCCGCTTCAATGTGACCGCCACCAAAGGCTACGTAGGCAACGAACCCGACGAATTCCGCAATGCGGTTACTCCGGAAGCCCCCATCCACATGGACTTCTCTTCGTCGATGGATTCCTGGGATGCCGGATTGCTGCTCGGATACGAAAAGAAACTGTTCTCCCGTTTCGACATCGGCCTTCGGGTAACTTTCGGACTGAAGGACATCTTTACCTCGGACAACAAATACTTCGACTACAAGATGCTTCAGATGCGCGGAACACTCACTTTGAGCTACGACCTGTTCGTACTCCGTACGCGCGACAAATAAGTGGGGGCGTCATCCTTTCCGAAAACGGATACCGATCCGATATAAAAAACCGGGGGAGCATTTCTTGCTCCCCCGGTTTTTTATAACAACTTCGCCGAAGCCATTACTTCTTGGCAGCGTCGATGGATTTTGCGCGGAACTCCTTGAACATCTTGGTCAGTTCCAACGAAGCCTTGCGGGCGCGGGTGCCGGCAGCCTTATTGCCTTTTACCACGTTAGCTTCGGCGTCTTTTACGAAACTATCGATCTGCTCTTTGATTTGATCAAGTAAATTTTTCATGTCGAAAACAAATTTTAGGTTATGTATTAAGTGTTAATTGTACTTCCTGTATTCGCTTTAACGCCTTACAGTCAAAACCATGCGACTTGGTCTTTACCTGCAAATATATTCATATTTCCAAATAAGCGGAAATATTATTGTTAAAAATTCCTACCGGTTTTCTTTTTTAACACATTGCCCGAGAACGCACTACCGTTTCGTTTCCGACAAAAAAACACTTTTTACAGCACCCACGGGAAGCGAAAACAAGCCTCGTCGTACAGACAATAATCGGCCGTTCCGTTCACCGCAAAGGTCTTGACCGTGGCCGCCTCGGCGAGCAATTCCTTCGCATAACGGACCGTCGTTCCGGTCTTGATCCGGTCTTCGACCAGCAGCACCCGCTTGCCTGCAAAGTCGAAATCGATCGGGCGGAGCAACTTCGGCCGATCGTACAACTTGTTCTGGCATTCGTCGCGGAGGTTGAGCCGCAGCAAATACACCGGCAAGCCCAACTTGCGGCACAAGATCCCCGCCGGGAGGATTCCTCCGTCGGCTATGGCCACGATCATGTCGAACGGTTCGTCGATGCGCAAGGCGCGGAAGCGCTCCATCACCTGCTCAAAAGGTTTGGTTTCCATCGTCGTATTTCCTTGTTTTCTCTTTTTGTTTCTCTTTCTCTTCGGGACACCCCCGCGTTTTCCTTTTCGTTTCTCGCGCTCGGTCGGAGTGCCGTTCCGGAGTCCGAAATCAATCCTGCGCAAAGTACTCGGCCAAGGGTGCTACGGCCGAGAGCTTTCTCTCGGTCTCGTCCCACTCCTGCACCGGATCGCTGTCCGAGAGGATGCCGCCTCCGGCATAGAGGAGCAATTCCCCTTTCCGAGCCTGCATGCAGCGGATATTGACGTAGAGTTCCGCCGACTTTTCCCCCGCGAGGTTCAACTCGCCGAGATAGCCGCCGTAAAACTCCCGCGGGTATCCCTCGTAGTGACGGATAAACTCCATCGCCTCCCGACGCGGATACCCGCACAAGGCCGGAGTAGGCGCCAGATTGCGCAACAGGGTGTTCATGTCCAGTTCGTCGGTAGCCTGAGCTTCGATCCGGCTGCACAGATGCACCACCGGCCCGGCCGACTGGTTGCCCGGGGTGGAGACACTCACCGTAGCCGCACCGCTGCGCTCCAACGCATCCTTGATAAATACGCTGACGATGGCCTGTTCCTCCACGTTTTTCCGATCCCATCGGTACATCCGGTCGCCCTGGTAGGGCAAGGTTCCGGCCAGAGCCATGCTGCGCAACTGTTTTCCGCGCCGAAGCAGCAGCAACTCGGGCGATGCACCGAACCAGCGGCCTATCCGGGGATGCGAAAAACAGTACACGAACGCCTCGGGATACTGCACGGCCAGCGCCGAGAACAACCCCGCTGCATCGACCCGGGAACACGGCAAGGCTACGCGCCGCGAGACCACGACCTTTTCCAGCGTGCCTTGCTGCAAAGCATCCTTGGCCCGGCCGACGAGCTCGACATAGTGTTCCCGATCCTCTTCCCCCCAGCGGTACACGCCTTCCGTCTGCCGGGGCAGATTTTCTGCAACCGGAAGGGAGGACATCGGGAATTCGGCTACCGCTCCGGGGCGCAACAAGACCGAAGGTACGCTCTCACTGGCAAACGGAGCAAAGACAAAACCCCGGTCGGCGTTGGCATTTTCCACCACATGAAGATCCTCGCTGCGGTCGATCAACACCTTGACCGTATCTTCTCCCGGCAACCGATACACGGCAAAGGGGAAACTTCCCTTGGCCAGGATTTTCATCACCGCCGTAAAATCTGCTTTTGCACTCATCTTATTATTCCTTCTTTTTAAGGCCGTTCTCCGCCGCACTCTTGGGCAGGATGACGTTGGTTACCTTTCCCACCGAGACCAGCCGTCCGTCCTGTGCCCGGACTTCCACTTGCCACAACTGCGTGGTACGTCCCACATGTACCGCACGGGCGGTAGCGGTGAGCAGGTCGCCCTCCCTTCCGGGACTCAGGTGCGAAGCCGAGACGTCGATCCCGAGTACGATCTCCCGCTCCGGATCCAGAAAAAGGTACGAACCGGAACTTCCGGCCGTCTCCAGCAGCGCCATCGTCGCCCCTCCATGCAGAAAGCCTTCGGTGCGCAGATGCAGCTGCGTTACTTTCATCGTGCAGGCGATCCAGTCCTCTCCCACCGCCGTGTAGCGGATGCCGAGGGTCTCCATCAGCGTTCCGGGGCAGATGGCGTTCATCCGGGATAGGATCTGCTCTTGGCTCAATTTTATTCTTTCTCTCACAACGTTCGTTTTTTCTCGTCCAATGATAATTGTTTCCAGCGCCTGTTTTTCCGTTTTCCCTATCGGGTCTCCGTCCTGCCTTGTCCAGCCCTCTCTTCTTTCTTTCCTCTCCCCTTTCTCCTCCTTCCCTTTCCCGGGAGCCTCGCTTCCGGCCCTGTCAAAAATCGATCTCCAAGGTATCGTAGGCCAGGTGTACCCCTTCGGGAAGCAAGGTTTCCGCCTGGGCGGCAAAACCCATCGCTTCGCTGATGTGGGTGAAATACGTCCGTTTGGGTGCCACGCGCCGCACCACTTCCAGCGCTTCGGGCAGGATCATGTGGGTGGGGTGCGGATCGCTGTGGCGCAAACAGTTGAGCACCAACACGTCGACCCCTTCGAGCAGGCGGTAGGAGGACTCGAACATCTGTTTGACATCGGTCAGGTAAGCCAGGTTTCCGATGCGGTAACCCGTTACGTCGATCCATCCGTGGTTGGCCGGGATGGGGATCACCCGCACGTCCCGTACGTAAAACGGCTCGTCGGTAATGATGTGTTCGGCAACGGTCGGGGCTCCGGGATAACGGTCCGCTCCTTTGGCAAAAACGTATGCAAAGCGCGCCTTGAGCGAATCCATCACTTCCTTCTTGGCATACAGGTCGATGTCGTGGCTGCGGAAGTAACAGATGGGGCGCACGTCGTCCAAACCGGCCGTATGGTCGGAATGCTGGTGGGTGAACAGGATGCCGTCCAGGTCGGACAGGCCGGCGCGCAGCATTTGGTAGCGGAAGTCCGGTCCGCAATCGAGCAGGATGATGTGTCCGTTGTCGGTGACGATGGCGGCCGAGGTGCGCAGGCGGTTGTCGCGCGGATCGGTCGATCGTGACACGGGGCTCTTGCTGCCGATCATCGGTACGCCCTGCGAGGTTCCTGTTCCCAAAAATATCAACTTCATGGTTTGCGTTGCTTTTTCTCCCTTCTCCGTTCCTGTCTTCTCGCTCTCTCCCTCTATCCATCCTTCCGGGACACTCCCGCCGTCCCCTTTTCCTCTCCCCCCACCTCCGGTTTTCTGCACCCTGATGGGAGGGAATAGGTTTACCGGGACTTACGGCGCGTAAACAGGCGGATCACTTCTCCTACCCACAGCACCAGGGACGAGCCGGCCAATACCGCGATCCACTGTCCAAGAGTCAACGGGCGGACGCTGAAAGCATCCCCGCCGAAGGTAACGATGAGCACCTGCCCCACCACGATGGCCAGCAGGATGAGCAAGAATGCCTGGCTGCGTCCCAGGTGGTAGAAGGCCGAATGCCCCGAGGAAAACGCCCGCACGTTGAGCAGGTTCCACACCTGCATCATCACGAACAGGGTAAAGAACATCGAGAGTTCGACCGGGGTCAGCGCTCCGTCGGTATGGTAAAACCACCCCAGCACCGCCAAGAGAGCCACTGCGGAAAGTCCTCCGGTGAGGAAAATGGCGTGTTTCATTCCCCGGGTGATGATAAAGGCCGCCGCATCGCGCGGGCGATCCAGCATCACGCTCCGATCGGGCGGCAACGAAGCCAGCGCACCGGCCGCCAAGGTATCCATGATCAGGTTTACCCACAACATCTGCGTTACGCTCAGGGGGGCCTGCCCGCCGAATGCCGAGCCGAGGAACACCACCACCAGGGCCACCAGATTGATCGTCAGCTGGAAGACGATAAAGCGCTGGATATTCTTGTACAGGGAACGTCCCCACATCACGGCCGTGGAGATGGAGGTAAACGAATCGTCCAGGATCGTAATGTCGCTGGCTTCCTTGGCTACCGACGTCCCGGTACCCATCGACAAGCCTACGTGTGCAAAGTTCAGAGCCGGAGCGTCGTTCGTGCCGTCGCCCGTTACCGCCACCACTTCGCCATGACGCTGGAGCAGACGCACCAAACGCTGCTTGTCCATCGGCCGGGCACGCGCCATGATCTTGAGTTGCTCCACCCGATCGTAGGCCTGCTGGTCGGACAAAGCTTCGAAGTCCGGTCCGGTGATAATCTGGCTGTCCGTATCGCGGGCCGGATCCCACAGTCCGATCTGGCGGGCGATCTCCCGTGCCGTATTCGGCGTGTCGCCCGTAACGATCTTCACCGCCACCCCGGCGCGAAGGCATTCGCCGATGGCCTCTCCCACATCGGGACGAACGGGGTCGGAAATGGCCGTGATGCCCAAAAAGACGAGCCCCTGCGCGGAAAGTTCCTCCAGCGGCGTACGGAGGTCTTTTTCCTCTACCTTCCGGTAGGCGAACCCGAGGGTGCGCATGGCCTGGTTCTGATACCCGATGAGTTTTTCCCGCAGGTCATCGCCCCAACGGGAAGCCTCGTCCTCCCGGTCGGAAAGCGCCACCCGCGCACATTTGGAAAAGACGATCTCCGGAGCACCTTTCACATAGAGGGTACACTCTCCCTCGGCGTCCCGCACCAGGGTCGCCATGTATTTTCTCTCGGTCGAGAAAGTCAGCTGTGCAACCACCTCGACCCCTTCGCGCAACTGCTGGTAGTCCTTTCCCTGGTTGCGCAGCCACAACAGCAGCGCCCCTTCCGTCGGATTGCCGATGGGATGTACCTGCCCCTGCGGGTTGGTTTCGAGGAAAGCGGTCGAATTGGCCGCCATCCCCTGCTCGATACAGCGGGAAAGGGCATCGTCCGAGAGTTTCCCCTCGGAGGAAAGTCCGTAGAAGTCCGCCCGATATACCTGCATCCGGTTTTGGGTCAGGGTACCCGTCTTGTCGGTGCAGATGACCGTTACGGCCCCCATCGTCTCGCAAGCATGCATCTTGCGCACCAGGTTATGCGACTTGAGCATCCGACGCATGCTCAAAGCCAGCGACAGCGTGACACTCATCGGCAAACCCTCGGGCACCACCACCACGATCAACGTGACGGCGACCATCAGATAACCCAGTATCTCGGCCAGCACGCCCAGCGGAACCCAGTTGTCGCCATCGGTCGGATCGACGCCCATAGCGTATTCCACCCCGACGAACACGGCCACCAGAGCCACAGCCGAAAGTGCCCATGCCCACCAGGGGCTGCGGCGGATCCAGCGCGGAGATTCGATCCCTTTGCGGAACAAGGCCACCACATCGTACACGATCCGTACCCAAACCTTCATGCCCAGCAACAGGAACGCTCCGACTACGACCCACAACGAAGCCATCTGCCACGACCCGAAATCGGGCACACCCCACACGACGTCGCGCAGGAAAAGCAGCAGGAAGATCAGCAGCGCAAAGGCAAATCCCAGCGCACTGATAAACTTCGCCAACCCTTCCAACTGACGGTTGAGCGGGGTTTTTTCTTCGGTCTTGGCACTGGACTGCCGGGCGACCTTTCCAAATTCGGTCGCATCGCCCACTGCAGTAACCACCATCTCGCCCCGGCCGTCCACCACCGTCGTTCCCCGCATCACCCGGTCGGAGGGATACGTTGCTTCGGGGTCGAACTGCGCCGGATCGGTCGTCTTGTCGATCACCGGTTCCCCGGTGAGGGCCGATTCGTTCACCTGCAAGGACACCGCCTCCGTCAGACGCCCGTCCGCCGGGATCTCGTCGCCCTGAGCCAGCACGACCACATCGCCCACCACTACTTCGCGGCGGGGTATCTCCCGGACAGCCCCGTCCCGGTACACCTTGACCGGGACATCGTCGTTCACTTGGTTGAGCAGGTCGAACTTCTTGCCGGCGTCCCACTCGAAAAAGAAGCCGACGCACGTAGCCAGCAGGATGGCTACCACGATGCCTACCGTTTCGATGTATTCGCCCGAGGTGGCTGCTATCAAAAACGAAAGCAGCGCTGCTACCAGCAGGATTTCGATGATCGGGTCCTTGAATTTTTCGAGCAACAGCCTCCATACGGATTCGCGGGGAGGGGGCGTTACCAGGTTTTCACCATGTTGCCGGCGGCTCTCCAAAGCCTGCTCGGAAGTAAGTCCTTTGGTTGTCTTGGCCATACTTTGTAGAAACGGTCGTTTAACGGTTGTTTTTTAAACAGACAAAGTTATGCTTTTACACTCATATTCCCCCAAAAAGTACATTAAATTATCTTTACCTCCCGCCCTTGTGCTTTCGGTGCTTCCGTCCGCCGGTGGAGAGAAAACGAAAAATCTTTCCCGTTCCTCGGTTTTTTCCTTACATTTACCCCCGAAGAGCCTCGCCGGGGAAAAACTCCGCTGCGGTCTTCCGTCCGAAAAACCGTGCAAACCCTCAAGAACATCTACGCCTTTTACCGGGACGGTTTTGCCCGGATGAGTCGCCTGGGACGAATGCTCTGGGTACTCATCCTGGTCAAAGTGGCCATCCTGTTCCTTGTCCTGAAAGTTTTCTTTTTCCAGGACTACCTCGACCAGCGGTTCGACACCCCGGAGCAAAAGACACAGTACGTGCTGGAGGCTTTGAGCGGACGAAATGAATGACGATTCCTAACACCTTTTCACTACGATGGAACACATAGACTTCTCCCTGGTCGACTGGTCGCGGGCACAGTTTGCCCTGACGGCCCTCTACCACTGGATTTTCGTTCCCCTGACCCTCGGCCTGTCGTGGATCATCGCCATCATGGCCACCGTGTACTACCGCACCAACGCCCCCAAATGGAAGACCATCACCCGATTCTGGCTCAAGCTCTTCGGGATCAACTTCGCGGTGGGCGTGGCCACCGGCCTGATCCTCGAATTCGAATTCGGCACCAACTGGTCCACCTATTCGTGGTTCGTGGGCGATATTTTCGGAGCACCGCTGGCCGTGGAAGGCATCCTGGCCTTTTTCCTGGAAAGCACGTTCTTTGCCGTGCTATTCTTCGGCTGGAACCGCGTCGGAAGGGGCCTTCACCTGACTTCGGCCTGGATGGTAGCCGTCGGGTCCAACCTCTCGGCACTATGGATCCTGGTGGCCAACGCCTGGATGCAGGACCCCGTCGGGATGCAGTTCAATCCCGAAACCGCCCGAAACGAGATGATGGACTTCTGGGCCGTGCTGCTCTCTCCGACGGCCATCAACAAGTTTTTCCATACGGTTCTCTCCGGTTTCGTCACGGCCGGCGTGTTCGTGGTAGGGGTCAGCTCGTACCTCTTGCTCAAAAAGAAAAACATACAATACGCCCTGCACAGCCTGCGCATCGGTGCGATCTTCGGACTGGCCGGAATCCTGCTGAGCATGTATACGGGCGACGGCTCCGGACGGCGTATTTTCGAGATCCAACCGATGAAACTGGCCGCCGCCGAAGGCCTCATCTACGGACAGACCCACGCACCGCTCACCGTGGTGGGATACGTGGACACCGATGCAGAGAAAGGCTATCAGGGCACACAAGTGAAAGGCATCGACGTACCGGGCATGCTTTCCTTCCTGGCCGCCCACCGCACGGACGCCTTCGTGCCGGGGATAAATGACCTGATCGAAGGCAACCCCGAACACGGCATCCTGTCCGCCTACGAAAAAATGGAACGGGGGCACATCGCCCAGCAAGCCCTGGCCGAACTCAAGGACATGGAAAAAGGCTCGCTGGAATACCACCTGGCCCTCGAAAAGTTCTCCGACCCGCAATGGCAAAAGGACTATTTCGACTATTTCGGCTACGGATATTTTTACCACAAGGACCCGCAGGTAAGCCGAAAGAATGCCGAACTGCTGGTGCCCAACGTCCCGCTGGTCTTCTACTCCTTCCGGGTGATGGTCGGACTGGGCTGCCTCTTCGTGCTGCTGTTTGCCCTGGGGCTGTACCTGTCGGTCAAAAAACGCCTCGAAGGAAAACGGTGGTTCTTCTATGCCGCCATCGCGTGCATCCCGCTGGTGTACCTCTGCTCGATGGCCGGCTGGGTGGTAGCCGAAGTAGGCCGGCAACCTTGGATCATCGAACGCCTGATGCCTACCTTGGCCGCCGTATCGGATGTGGAAACCTCCTCGGTACAGACTACCTTCTGGATCTTCGCCGGCGTGTTCACCGTGCTGCTGATCGCGGAAATAAAGATCATGATCGGCCAGATCAAAAAAGGCATGACGCCTGCTTCCCCGGAACCGAACACCCCGCAAGCCTGACCCGACCCGGATCGGTGCAAACGGAAAAAAACCAAAACACTTTCAGCCATGTTTGAAACCTTCTCGACTTTCGCTCTGCAACAATACTGGTGGGTGATTATCTCCCTGTTGGCCGGACTGCTGGTCGCCCTGATGTTCGTCCAAGGGGGACAAACCCTGATCTACCAGGCCGGGAAGACCGACCTGGAACGCACGATGATCGTCAATGCCCTGGGGCACAAATGGGAACTGACCTTCACCACCCTGGTGGTATTCGGCGGAGCGTTCTTCGCCGCCTTTCCCCTGTTTTACGCCACCAGTTTCGGCGGGGCGTATTGGGTATGGATGGTCATCCTGCTGTTTTTCGTCCTCCAGGCCGTCTCGTACGAATTCCGCACCAAGGCCGGCAACCTGCTGGGACAGCGCACCTACCAGAATTTTCTGCTGATCAACGGCATCGGAGCCCCGCTCTTTCTGGGAGTGGCAGTCGCTTCCTTCTTTACCGGGAGTTCCTTCGTGCTGCTGTCCGACCCGGCAAGCGGCGTGCTCACCCCCCGCTGGACCGGAGGGTTCGGGGGGCTGGAACTGGCCTTTGACCTGAGCAGTTACACCACCTACATCAACCTTTCGCTCGGCATAGCCCTGGTATTCCTCACCCGGGTACTGGGAGCAATGTACCTGAAAAGCAGCATCGACTCCCCGGAGATCGCCGAACGTTCCGAGAAAACCATCCGTCAGGAAGCGCCTTTCTTCCTGCTGTTCTTCGTCTTTTTCCTGCTGAACCTCCTGCTGCGCGAGGGATACGCCTACGACTCGCAGGGCCTGATCTATACCGAGAGCTTCAAGTACCTGCACAACCTGTTGCAGATGCCCCTCGTCCTGGTCCTGTTGCTGCTGGGCACCGGACTCACCGTGGCCGGCATCGTTCTGGGGGGCTACACCGCCCGCCGGAGAGGTTTCTACTACTCGGCCCCCGGCGTAGTACTGGTAGTACTCGCCCTGCTACTCACCGCCGGGCTGAACGATACCGTGTACTACCCCTCCACCGGTGCCAACATCCAGAACGGCCTGACCATCCGCAACAGTTCCTCCGGCCGCTACACCCTCACGGTCATGAGTTACGTCTCGTTGTTCATCCCGTTCGTAGTGGCGTACATCGCCTACGTATGGCATTCGATGGGGCGGCACAAGATCGACAAACAGGAGATAAAAGACGACCCGGACACTTATTGATCTCCCTCCGAGCGTCTGCTCCAAGCGGGGGAAAACCAGCCGTTTTTGCCCCGGGAAGATCGGAAGACAAAAGGATTGCGCACAGGGATCCCTTCCCTTGTGCGCAACCCGACCTAAACAACCAAACAATCACCAGAAAAAAAAGTTCGTTCTTCCTCACGCCAGCCCGGCCGCCCGGAGCGAACCGTTGGAGAGCAGCGTTCCCAACCTCCGGTCGATACTCTCCAGATAGCGGTTGTAGCGCGTATTGGATTCGATGGCCACCAGAGCGGACAGGCTGTCGGAAAGGGTTTCCATCGATTTTATCTGATTGGTGCGGATGGCGTTCATCTGCCCGGCCACCAGCGAAGCAGTCTGTTCGCTCACCCCTTTTATCGCGGCGGAAAGCGTCTGCGAACTCGAATTGTCCACCTCCAGGCCCAGTTTTTCGAGGATGGAGCTCAACTCGGGAGAAAGTTCCTTGATCTTCTCGGCCGTCTGTTCGATCTGCGCTTCGAGTTCCGGAGTAACCACCTCGTCCAAGTCGATCTCTCCGGCGAGGAAGTCCATCACCTTTTCCCGGAATTTGTTGAATATCGGGTCGATCTGCGCCAGGATCACCGAATCGGAAAAACCGTTGATGATCGCCTGCCGCATCACGTCCTCGAAATTCTTGGCAAAATCCCACGTAGCTTCCTCGCCCTTGCGGAAGGCCTCGACCCAACTGTCGGCCAATGATTGGGCCGAAGAACCGATCAACTCCTCGGCCAAGCTTTTCTGCTGCTCCACCCAGTCTTTTTCCTGCTGGGCCAGGGCGAGCAAACGCTCGTAAAACGACTGGTACTCATCGTACGACTCGTCACTCGAAGGCATCAACGGCGAACCACCCATCGTCTCGAGCCAGTCCAAGTCGTCCCGATGGTTTTTCAACTCCAGCAAAGCATTGTAGTAATTCGATGCACCCCGCTTGTAGCGCGCGCTGTACCGCCCGTTCATCTTGCCGTACAATTCCTGCATCCGATCGTCGATCTCGGAGACGACCTCCTGCCGGTTGCCCGAAGCCTGCTGAAGGCCGGACTCGATCTGCTTGTACTTCTCGCGGGTGATCGCCTGCTCGTCGGCCAGGCGGCGGGAAGTAGCCAAAGACAATTCCACCTCCGCGTTCAACTGAGCATTGAGCGCCTGCTGCATCTCCCGCTGGTATTTCTTTTCCTCCTCCCTCCGCCGGCGGAAAATACCCACGATCCCAGATATCAGCGAAGCTCCGGCACCCAAACCGCCCAGGACCGCCCCGAAGATGCTGCCGCCGCTACCCGATCCACCACTCATGCCCCCTGAAGCGCCCGCTGCCGAACCCGCCACGCCCCCGGCAGCGGAAGCCGCCGCTGCGCCGGAAGAAGTCGTCTTGACCTCCTTGGCCTGGCGGATGGCCTCGGCGAGTTTTGAAATATTCTGCACCAACATCTGTCCACTGGAGGACACCTGAACGATCAAATCCCCCGCCTGGCGGAGCGAACCGTTGAACCCTGACAATCCTCGACCCAACTCGCCCAGCCCCGTGAGACTTTCCAAAATCTGATTGCGCAAATCGGCCGTCGTCCGCTGAATCTCCACACTCGATACGATGTTCGATCCTGCCGTGCTACTACCATTACTCTTTTTACTGCTTGCCATTTTCTCTTTCATTTATATCCATGCTGCACTGACCTTGCGGACGCTCGTTCCACGCAATCTTGCCATACCTTCCCCGGTATTTCCGAAGACCAACCCCGGGAATCGTCCGCTTGTTTTAACAAATATAATCAAAAAAGAAATAAAACACAAGTACCCCTCCGCATTTTCCCGCTCGCCCCGCCGCGGATTAACGTTCGATCCCACCCCTTTTGCCTAATTTAGTCGCACGAATTGCCGCTGGCACTCCGCTCGATGGGTAACACATACCGCATATTGTTCCTCCTGCCGTTTCTTTGGTTCGCTGCGCATCCCGCCGCGGGACAATCGGCCATGCGCACCCCGAGCGATACCAACGCTCTTGTCCCCGTCGAACGGGCAAGCTCGCCGGACTTTCCCCCGCTGGGCTCCGAAGTGGAGGATCAGGATTTGTCTCTCGCTCCGCCCGAAGCGGTGGATACGGCCTCCCCGAGCGGTTTTTCCTCGTTCGTCCAGACGGTGAGCAGTCTCTTTCAAGTAGATACGACCAAACGGCGGCGGTTTTCCCTGCTGGCACTCCCCGAGTTTTCCTACGGTGACGAAAATGGTCTGGGGCTTGGATTTACCGCCCGCCTGTACATCAACGACTTCCGCCCCCATCCGCAGGGCAAGGCCCGGCGGCAGTCGTACGTGGATTTCTCCTCACATTTCACCTTCAAAGGCAATCTGTCGCTCTCGCTCCGCCCGACGGTGTACCTGCTCGACGAACGCCTGCTGCTGCGGGGGTACTTCGGACTGGGACACTACCCTTCGACCTTTCAGGCCATCGGCCCGGACAGTCCGGAAGACCAAAAGGAGGACTACGACGAACGCTCCACCCGCCTTCGCTTGGCGACGTACTGGCGGTGGTTTGAAAACATGTACATCGGCCTGGGGTATTACTACTACGATTATCAGGTGAAAGACATACTCGAAGGCGGGATGCTGGATCAGGGCACGATCCCCGGCTGCGACGGAGCCAGGATTTCAGGCCTTTCCCTGCACTACATCTACGACAGCCGCGACGATCCGTTCGTTCCCCTGAAAGGTTTTTACGCACAACTGGACGGCTACTTCAACGCACATCTGCTGGGCAGCACGCAGGATTACACCAAATACCTGATCGATCTGCGCGGATACATCCCGGTAGGAAAAGACCAATTGATCGCCCTGAATTTCTACTCCCAGATCGCCACCGGAGAAGTCCCTTTTCAGGACATGGCCTCCCTGTCCAACGGCATCCACTCACGAGGATACGCCAGCGGCCGTTATATCGACAAAAACCTCATGTCCCTCCAGGCGGAATACCGGTACTATTTCGGACGGTTCGGCATTTCGGCATTCGCAGGGACGGCCAATGTGGGTGATACGCCGCTGAAAGCACTGAAAATGGACAAATTCACCTTCGGTGGCGGGCTTCGTGTGAAACCTTTCCGGGGACAACGGATGTACTTCCGGGGCGACGTGGGATTCAACACGCACGGAGACGTCCAGTTCTACCTGGGTATCGACGAACTGTTCTGACCCTCGGGAGCAGTTTTCAGCCATGCCTGGACAAAAACCGTTTCCCACACCCCGATAAAAGACAGAAAAAAAATGAACAACACCCCTCCCCTTCCGATCGTCTTTCGGGAACTCCGCACAGACGAACACCCCCTGCTACGGGAATTCCTCCTGCGGGCCATCTACCTGCCCGAGGGTACACCACCCCCTCCGCCCGAGATCGTGGAAAGCCCCGAACTGAACCTCTATTTCAAGGATTTCGGCCACCACGACGCAGACCACGCCCTGGTGGCGGCCGTAGGGGAAGAAGTCATTGGCCTCGTCTGGTGCCGACGGATGCACGATTTCGGGTATGTGGACGAACAAACGCCTTCGCTGGCCCTCTCCCTGCGGGAAGAATATCGGGGAAAAGGTATCGGTACCCGACTGTTGGAAAACATGCTTCAACTGCTGCACGGAAAAGGCTATGCGCAGGTCTCCCTCTCGGTGCAAAAAGCCAACCCGGCCTTTCGCCTCTACAAGCGCCTGGGATTCGAAAAACTCCGGGGAACCGACGAGGAATTCATCCTGGTACGCAAGCTATAATCGTACGCCCGGGATGCGCCTACACCCGTCCCCGCCTTCAAAACTTTCTCTGAAAACGCGCCGATCTTGTTTGACCTCGCTTAAAAATACGTGGAGATATTTGCGCCCCGTCAAAAATCTTCGGAAAAAAATTCTCCTTATGCCTTATTTTCTCCCCAAAACATATCCTTGACTACCAAATAGCCACACGAAGCCAGCGCTCCGAGGAACATGAAACCGATGAGGATTTTCGCTTTGCTCGGTTTGGATTTCTGCAACGGGCGCGTAGCCGGTTCGATCACCGTCAGACAGGGGGTCTGTTCCTGCAATTTCAGTTTCGCCATTTCCAACTGCTGCGATGTGGCGGCATACATATTGTAGGCGAAATCCATTTCGTTGCTCAAACGATACTGCTCGGTCTTGACCGACTGACGGACCAGATCCTTGTTCTGGTCCACAAAAGCGGCATAGCGGTTTTGCGCCTCGTAATATTGTTTCTTCGACTCGTCGAAGGCCTTCTGGCAATATTCCATATCCTGGCGAGCCTTGTCGGTACGGTATCGGACGATGTATTCCTGGAATTTGGAGACCATCGAATCGGCTACCACGGCAGCTACCCCGGGATCCTGCATAGTCACCGAAGCGGTAATGATCCCCGTTTTTTTGTCCAACGAGATTCCCATGCGTTCGCGGATAGTTTTTACATAATCGTATTGTTCCTTGGTAAGATTGGCCACATCGAACTCCTCTGCTTCCTGAGGCTCTTTCGAGGAAAACAACGACATTCCCCAGCCCAATACCCGAAATGGGAAAGCGATAATGTGGTTCCACCAGGCCGTTTTTTGATGTTCCGAGAGATAATCGTACAACGTGTAAGGCTCCTTTGCCTTTCGGGGCTGTACAGGCACGGTGCGCATATCGGCCAGGAAAGGCAACGACGAAGCTACTTCCGGATACATAAGCACTCCGATACCGTATCCGCTGCCCGATCCTCCCAAGTCTATCCCGGCCAAGGATGCCAACTGGCTCACTCCGGAAGTCGCCATTTTATTGTCGGCTTCTTCCGCGACCATCTTGACCGATACGGTGTATTCGGACGGGATGCTGAATCCGACGACCAAACCTACTACGGCCGCCACTCCGGTCCATTTGAAGATAAAACGACGGCGCGCCCACAGTTTCCGTGCGATTTCCAGCAGGTCGATTTCCCCAACCGGATTGTTGCCCGTATTTTCACTCATGTCTGTTTTTATTTTTTGTTGAGCTTTCCTGTTGCAACGAAAGAACCTACGCGTGTACTTTTCCTGCTCCTGGGACAAACAAGGAAAAGTCAGTATTATTTGATCATCGAATTGATCAGCGCCGCGATCGAGGTCGTGGACGAAGCCAAACTCATGATTTCAGCCAAACCCAACCCTTCACGGGGAGTCTTGATCGGAACGATGATTTCACACCCAGGCTCTATCTTGGGGTAACGGCGGAAAATACTTCCCCGTACCGTTTCGACCTGCCCGTTGGCATAGATCACATAAGCTTTCCGGCGGGCATTCTGTGCATAACCTCCGGCATTGTAGATGTATTTCTTCAGGCTCTTGCCCTTTTCATAGGTTACTGCATTGGGATATACGACAGCTCCACTGATCCGCACAGTACTCGTATAAGTGGGAACGACCAACTCATCCCCTTCCTGAAGATACGCATCCTGCTGTCCTCCCGGATTTTCCATGGCTGCTTCCAGATCGATCCCCACCAGATAGTATTCCGGGATGTCGGTGACCAAGGCCGTACTGAGTGAATCCGCACCGTCGGCATTCTGCACAATCCTCGCCCTTGCTTCGAGCTTTACCAAATCGGCCTCGGACAGTTTGCGGCGCAACTGCGCTCCACGAATGTACGCATACGGGGTAAAGCCTCCTGCCTGTTTGACCAAATCCGAAAGCCGCATGTTCTTTTTCAGATTATACCCTCCTCGGAAAACCACCTCTCCATTGACCGACACGAATTTCTGAGCGACAAATGAAGGAGAACGCCGAACAATGATCTCATCGAAAGGTTTCAGATCAAAACTGTCTCCTTTCTGGTCAAAGGCCAAACCTCCCTCCAACGTTATCTGGAATTCTTCTGCCGGACGGTCGTCATACATCGTAGACAACGGGTCTTTTCCCCGCCGAACCACCAATATCTGCGTTTGGGAAGCCGACTCCTTAAACCCTCCGGCCAACAAAATCGCATCGGCTACCGACATTCCCTCCATATAGTCGAGTTTATAGCCATTCTTCTGTTGGTTCTCGCTTTCCGACACATATTCGCCTCCTTTTTGGACAGCCTGTATGTTGCGACGGAGCATATCTTCCTTAGTGCCCATATTCAGGCCATTCACTTCGCCCCGTACCGTCACATAATACGGCTCATGAAGTTCCCCGGCATAAGGTATATACAATTCATCCCCGTTTTCCAATGCAATATCCGGAGCCTGTCCGGAGAACACGGCCGGCACATCGACCGGTAGAGCCTGATAGGTACCGTCCGGCTTTAGCCGGCGAATGATACCCCGTTCGAAATACTCATCCTGCCGAAGGCCCTGGGCCTTGTGAACCAGCGAAACCACCGAACGTACCGTATCGTCGAGCTGATAATCCCCCGGACGCCAAACCGCCCCGCGAACCGAGACACGGTTTTCATACCGATCGATCACCTCGCCTACCGATACCGAATCGCCATCCCGCATCGGGAAATCGGCAAAGTTCCGTTCTTCGACGGTAAACATTCGGTAAAAATTGCCGTCCGCCTTTCGGTTTACCGACACATTGCCCGTATAGGCATCGCCCGTAAAGCCGCCTGCATAACGGATCAAGTCGGAGAGCGTTTCTCCATCCTTGAGTTCGAAGATACGTTCGCGTTTGACCTTGCCCGAAACCCGGACATGGTTGCAATAAGGACCAACGATGATCATATCGTTGTCTTCGAGCGCAATATTGGCCTCGTATTTTCCATTGAGGATATAGTCGTACACATCGAGCGTCGCCACGCATTTGCTATTCCGATACACCTGAATATCACGCAGCGAACCGATCGCATTCACTCCGCCGGCCATATACAGCGCATTGAACAAAGTGGCCAGCGACGGCAGAGTATAGGTACCCGGAGCCATTACCTCTCCGGCGATATTCACCCGGATACTGCGTATCTGTCCCAAGGATACCCGCAAGTTGATCCCACCGGTCTTGATTTCGGAATACACCGCACTCATCTGTTCCTCGATAGTCTTCCGGGCTTGTTCCACCGTTTGCCCGCTGAGGAAAATCACTCCGACCGACGGCAGGCTGATCACTCCGTCGGGACTGATCGTACGGGTGTAGGAAGCCTCGGAATTGCCCCACAATTCGATCAGAAGCTGGTCTCCGGCCGAAAGGACATAACCTTGGGGGGTCGGCATGTTGAAGTTCGGTTCAAAAGACAAACGTTGATTCCCGAATATTTCCATACCGAACACCCGATCGGTATCCGCTACAGGCAACAAACTGATTGACAAACTATCCGAAACCGTTCGTTCCGGAGGGACGACTTGACGGATACCACTCTGACGTCCCAAAGAAGTATCTGCCGGAATATTGAGTTCCCGACTATCCTGCGCATTGGACAGGACTTGGTTGATTTGCGAGTCGGACACCCCCATCTGTCTAGCTTGTTGCAACATGGCGGGAGTCACCTGTATCTGTTGTCCCCACACAATCTGGCACATTCCGAGTGCAAGGGCCCAAAGCAGCATTTTCTTCATGGAATTGTCAAAATACGTCTGTTACGCAAATTTATAAATCTTTTTCAATGCCACCAGCCTCCGGTGACTTTCAGACAAAAGAAAACAATAAAAAAAGCCTTTGCAAGCGTTTCCGTTTTTGCAAAGGCTTGTAGCCCTACCTGGATTCGAACCAAGACAAGCAGATCCAGAATCTGATGTGCTACCATTACACCATAGGGCTGAATCACGGTGCAAATTTAGTCATTTTTCAGACAGCCGCAACAACTTTTTTATTTTTTTCAGAAATTGTGCCTTGCTCCTGAGCCGCCTTTCCCCCACGACGGAAATAAATACGGTCTTCCAACCATTCCTGAACTGCGATGGCCGTGGGCTTGGGGAGTTTTTCATAAAAGCGGGAAACTTCTATCTGCTCCTTGTTCTCAAATACTTCCTCCAGATTTTCAGCGTTGGCGGCAAATTCATCCAATTTGTCATTCAACTCCTTTTTCAGATCGACACCGATTTGCGTAGCACGGGCCGCTATGATCATGATCGCCTCATAAACATTTCCCGTCTTGGCATCAATCTGACGAATATCCCGCGTAATGGTCGTCAGCGGCGCGTTCGATTTCTTCAAATCCATCATCTCTTATTCCTTGTTTTGTTTTTTTTGTTCTTTTGCCTGCGCTTTCAAAGCGGCCTTTTCCGCCTTCTCCACCTGACGGTCGTACTTCTTCATTTTCTTTTCATCCAAACCATCTTTCTCCCCCAGGTCCTTGATCACCTGATCGAGAATGGCGGACTTGTTTTCCATGGCCTTGACGGCCTTTTCGATCTCGGCATAATGAACCGACTCAGGGAACTGGCGCAGGAACAAACGTCCATAAGTCATGGCATCCGTATAACGCTCGGCCTGTTTGTCGGGAATACTCTTGTTGGCATAGATCGCAGCCGCCTTGGCACGGTAATACATCAGGTTTTCCCGCTGGGTAGTATAAGGCCGATCATCCAACGCATTGGTGAAAGCAATTACCGCCGAACTGTAATCCTCCATCCGGTAATAATTGTACGCGATATCGAAAGCCTTTTTATCCAACTTTTCGTTCAACTCCCGCACCATACTGTCCGCCTGGGCCACCTGCGGAGCGGTAGGATAACGTTCGATAAAACGCTGCAAAGCGTTGATCGCCTTGGTCGTATTTTCCTGATCCAGATAACTTTCAGGAGAAATATTATACGACGACTGGGCAGCCATAAATGCCGCCTGTTCGTTTTTATCGCTCAAAGGGTAGGTCTTGGCAAAATTGCCCATCAAATAAGCCGAAAGCTCGTACATGTCATCCATGTACCACGAATAGGCCATCATCCAGTCGGCATTTTCGGCCTCTTTCGTGTTTTTAAAATGCTGATAATACGGCTCGAGTACTTTGACAACCTTCGGATACTTTCCCTGTTCGAACAGTTTTTTGGCGTAGTCCAAATGAGCGACAGGATCCTCGCTGCGGAGTATCTTGGAATACTCGCCGCAACTTGCCAACGATACCGTCAATGCGCAGAGCAACCCTATTTTGATGCGTGATAGTAACATAGGTGCAAATGTATGAATTTTATCCGTTCACGTGAAAAAAAAGTCGAAGACTCGGGCAAAGATACAGGATAATATGACGCGCCGCGCAACCGGTCTCCTTAAATAAATCATAAGATTTTCCCCCAAATGCCTTTCCAACACCGAGCGAGGCAAATTAAACAATTGAAAAACAATCAATATAGTTTTTATCTATCCCGACAAAGAAAAACAATTATACGCAACGCACCCCCTCCGGATAAAAAGCCGTACCTTTGTTACAACAAAAATCTTATAAGAACTATACAAAACATCAAGATCCTATGAAAAAGAAATTCATCTGCACCATCTGCGGTTACGTTCACGAAGGGGATTCCGCTCCCGAAAAATGCCCTCAGTGCCATGCTCCGGCCAGCAAATTCAAAGAATTGGTAGAAAGCGAAGGCGCCCTTGCTTTCGTAACCGAGCATGAGATCGGCGTAGCCAAAGGCTGCGACGAGGAAATGATCAAGGACCTCAACGCACACTTCACCGGAGAATGCACCGAAGTGGGCATGTACCTGGCCATGAGCCGTCAGGCCGACCGTGAAGGCTACCCCGAGATCGCCGAAGCCTACAAGCGCTACGCTTGGGAAGAAGCCGAACACGCCAGCAAATTTGCCGAACTGCTGGGCGATGTGGTATGGGACACCAAGACCAACCTGGAAAAACGCATGCAGGCCGAATGCGGCGCTTGCGAAGACAAGATGCGTATCGCCAAACGCGCCAAGGAACTGAACCTGGACGCTATCCACGATACGGTTCATGAAATGGCCAAGGACGAGGCTCGTCACGGCAAAGGCTTCGAGGGACTCTACAACCGCTATTTCAAGAAATAAGTCTGCCCGGCGGAAGGGCAACCTCCGCCATCAGCAGCAATGTTCATGAAAAACTTTCCGCGATGAGCGGGAAGTTTTTCTCTCCATTCACCGTAAAAAACACATCAACGACATGGCAAAAGAGATCACAGACGCTAATTTCGCCGAGATCACCCGCGAAGGGGTGGTCGTGGTCGATTTCTGGGCTCCCTGGTGCGGTCCGTGCCGCATGGTAGCTCCCATCATCGACGAACTGGCCGAAGAATATGCAGGAAAAGCCGTCATCGGCAAAGTCAATGTGGACGACAACCCGGGGGTTTCCGCCTCGCAGAGCATCCGCAACATCCCGACCCTGCTGTTCTTCAAAAACGGACAGTTGGTCGACAAGCACGTAGGGGTGGCATCCAAGGCCGACCTGAAGGCAAAGATCGACGCTCTCTTTTAAAACGCTTCCCCTGCAACGAAACAGGGATCCGGCTCAAGTTGAGCAGAGCGCAAAGAAAAACCCCCGGGGGAAAATCCCCCGGGGGTTTTTCTTTGCGCTCTGCTCTCACGCGGATCAGTGCTTGCGCTTGGCCGAGATCGCGTAAAGGAACGTATAACCAATGATGGCCGCCAGCACCGAAGCCAACAGGATAGCCAGTTTCGCTTCAGAGGTATAATTCATCGCTATCTCCCGGATGGACAGATCCGTGGTGCGGAAGGCCAGTTCGGTGATGAACAACGCTACGGTAAAGCCCATACCGGCAATGATGCCCATTCCGAAGATGTGTTTCCACTTCACGCCCTCGGGCAATTTGCCGATGCCCAGTTTGACAAACAGGAGCGTAAAGAGGAAGATACCGATCGGTTTACCTACCAGCAGACCTATTCCCACACCGAGCGCCACCGGAGTAGCGATAGCCTGGGTAAAACTCAAATCGCCGCTCACGTTCACTCCGGCATTGGCCAAAGCGAAGACCGGCATCACCAACAGCGCCACCCAGGGAGCCAGCGTCCGCTCGACACTTGCCAGCGGGCTTTCCGCATATTTGGTGAGTTGTTTCAGTTCGAAGTACGTATCCGAAGTCTCGGCATCGGGCATCCCCCGGAATATCGTCTCCGGTCCTTTGTCCTCGAGTTTACCGAGCAGTTTCTTGGCCTTGGCCGCGTAATCCTTGGGCAACATCCCGGCATTGGTCGGGAAAGCAAAGCCCATCAACACACCGGCAATGGTGGCATGCACTCCGGATTCGAGGATCTGCGTCCACACCACGACAAATCCCACCACGTAGTACAACCAGCGGGTGCGGGCATTGACCATGTTGGAAAAGAACAGGAAGGCCACCCCGATCAACGCAATGGCCAGCGCGCCGGTATTGAGATGCTCGGTATAGAAGAAGGCAATCACGGCGATACCTCCCAGGTCGTCCGCCACGGCCAGGGTCATCAGGAACACTTTCAGGCTCAAAGGCACCCGTTTGGCCAACAGGGAGATCACCGCCAACGAGAAGGCAATGTCGGTAGCCATCGGGATACCCCAACCTTGCTCGGCGATGTCGGCCGCATTGTGGTTGAACAGATGGTAGATGATGGCCGGAGCCAGCATTCCGCCCAAAGCGGCGGCAATGGGCAGGATCGCTTTCTTGAACGAGGAGAGTTTTCCGGCGACGAACTCGCCCTTGAGTTCCAATCCTACGCTAAAGAAGAAGATGACCATCAGCAGGTCGCTGACAAACAACTGCAGGCTCTTCAAGTGAATCGACATGAAGTAGGATACGTGTTCTACCACCTGCCCGTTTTCCAGTGCTTTCTCCACGTGTTTGCCCAGGTTGAGGGTCAAAGGCTGGTTCCACACTGCATTGTACGTATCGGGCGAGACGTTCGCCCAGACAAATGCTGCTACCGCAGCGAAAAACAACAGCCCGCCGGTAAAGGTCGGTCCGGCGAGAATGCTTCGGAGTTTTTTCAGTTTCATTCCCATAATTTTCGCTATCTTTTATCCTTGTTCTTCCTTTTGCCATTCTGCGCACCCCGAGGATCCTTTCCTAAAGAGAATCAACCTTTCCTCCCCTACCACCTCTTTTCCTTCCGCCCGGGAAATCCCAAAGCAGGGAACGTTTGGCCGGGAGCGCGCCCGTAAACCTTACAGCATCTTTTCCAAATCCTTTCCGATGTCCCGACGGCAATACGCCCCTTCGAAATGGATCCGGTCGACATTGGCATAGCTCTGCACCAGCGCGTCGCGGAAATCGTCGGCATAGGACGTTACTGCCAGTACGCGTCCCCCGTCGGTGAGCACCTCCCCCTGCGGGGAAAGTTTCGTCCCGGCATGGAATACGACACTGCCCTGCACGGCATCGAGTCCGGCGATCGGCTTGCCTTTTTCGTACGCCTGGGGATAGCCTCCGGAGACCATCACCACCGTAACGGCGGCACGGGAGTCGATCTCGAAGTTCACCTGTCCCAACCTCCCCTGGGAGGCGGCATAGAGGGCTTCGAGCAGGTCGCTCTTCACCCGGGGGATCACCGCTTCGGTCTCCGGGTCGCCCATCCGCACGTTGTATTCGATCACTTTGGGTTCGCCCCCCACGTTGATCAACCCGAAGAAGACAAACCCGGTATAGACGATCCCGTCCTTCTCCAGTCCCCGGATAGTCGGGCGGACGATGCGTTCCTCGATCTTTTTCATGAATTCCCCTTGGGCAAAGGGTACGGGCGAAACCGCTCCCATGCCGCCGGTATTGAGCCCCGTATCGCCTTCCCCGATCCGCTTGTAATCCTTGGCGGAAGGGAGCAGTTTGTAGTCGTGTCCGTCGGTAATGGCAAAGACCGAAAGTTCGATCCCGGAAAGGAACTCCTCGATCACCACCTTGGCCGAAGCCGAGCCGAATTTCCCGCCGAGGATCATCTCCCGCAATTCATCCTTGGCCTGCCGGGCGTCGGGGAGGATCAGCACTCCTTTCCCCGCAGCCAGGCCGTCGGCCTTGAGTACATACGGGGGAGTAAGGCTGTCGATGAAGGCATCCGCCTGGTCGAGATTTTCCCGGGTAAAACTCCGGTAGGCAGCCGTGGGTATGCCGTGGCGCATCATGAATTCCTTGGCGTATTCCTTGCTGCCCTCCAGGGTCGCTCCCTGGCGCGAAGGGCCGAACACCGCTACGCGGGCCAACTGGGGATCGGCGTGGAAAAAGTCGTAGATGCCGTTTACCAGCGGATCTTCCGGCCCTACCACCACGAAATCGATCGCATGGTCCAGCACGGCCTGTTTGATCGCCTGAAAATCGCCGACCTTGATCGCAAGGTTGGTCCCTACCTGCGCCGTGCCGGCATTGCCGGGAGCGATCCACAAGCGGTCGCACATCGGACTTTGCGCTATCTTCCACGCCAGGGCGTGTTCCCGCCCGCCGGAACCGAGTATCAGTACATTCATCGTGCAATATCTTTATTGGTGAATTTCATTTTTTCCATCGCTGCCTGCAGTCCATCGGCCAAGGTACGGTCGTTGGACAGACGGGGGATCTTGTTCTGCCCGCCCAGACGCCCTACCGACTTCATGTACGCTGCAAAAGCCCCTTCGGGCAGCGGACGCACCACAGCCGGACGCAGGATGCGCCCTTGGATCAAATCCCGGTAATAGATATTCTGGTGTTGCATCTCCCGGTCGAGAACTCGGGCAAAGAGGTCGGGATCGGACGGTTTTCGGGCAAACTCGATCCACCACTCGTGGTACGGGAGCCCGCTCTCGGGGGCCACCTGCGGGGCAAGGGTAAACTCCGCCACCACTGCTCCGCTCTCCCGGGCTGCCTGGGATACCGCCCGCTCGGCTTCCGCCGCAATGACGTGCTCCCCGAAAGCCGACGTATAGTGCGCCACCCGTCCCGTTACCTTTACGCGGTACGGGGAGGTAGAGGTAAACATCACCGTATCGCCGATGCTGTACGCCCACAGGCCGGAATTGGTCGTGAGGATCAAAGCGTAGTTCACCCCTGTCTCCACCTGTGAGAGGTCTAACCGGGGTGCATCCGGCTGGCCGTAAAGGTCGGCCGGGACAAATTCGTAGAACAATCCGCTGTTTACCTCCAGCAGCAGGCTTCCGTCCCGGGCTACACTGTCGGAGGCGGCAACAAAGCCTTCGGAGGCCGGGTAAGTTTCCAGCACATCGACCTCGCGTCCGATAAGCTGACGGAAACGTTCGCGGTACGGTTCGTAGTTCACCCCACCGGTTACCATCACCGAGAAATGGGGAAAAAGTTCGCCGACCGGTTTGCCCGAGCGGGCGATGAGGCGTTCGAAATACATTTGCAGCCACGAAGGGATACCCGAGATCAAGGTCATGTCGGCCGAGATGGTCTCATCGACAATGGCCTCCACCTTCTGCTCCCAGTCCTCGATGCAATTGGTACGGTAGGAGGGCTTGCGGTTGCCCCGCAGGTAAAAAGGCACGCAATGGGCCACGATGCCCGAGAGCCGCCCGGTGAGGATGCCGTTGCGGTCTTCCAGCACAGGACTTCCTTGCAGGAAGATCATCTTCCCGCCGACGAAGTCCACCTGACCGCTGGAAAGGATGTAACGCAGCAGCATGTCCCGCGTGGCCCGCACCTGGCATGCCAGGCCTTCCCGGGTGAGCGGGATGTATTTCGTACCGGAGGTCGTCCCCGAAGTCTTGGCAAAATACGCCGGCCGGCCGGGCCAAAGCACGTCGCGCTCGCCCTCGGCGATGCGCTGGATATAGCCGCGGAGGTCTTCGTACGTACAAAGGGGGACGCGCTGGCGATACTGCTGGTAAGTGCGGATGTCCCCGAAACCGTGCTCCCGCCCGAAAGCCGTATCGGCCGCGGCGGAGAGAAAACGCGAGAGCAACTTCTGCTGGGTTTCGATCGGATGGGCGATAAAACGGTCCGCACGGCGGATCTGACTGCGGGCAAAGGCTGTGGCAAAATACTTTTTCATCGTTCCCGCTCCTTCGCTTACATTCCGAAATTGATATAATCCTGCGGATCGACCGATGCGCCGTCGATCCACAACTCAAAACGCACCACCGGGTTCGAGGTCGCTCTGGCTCCCAATCCCGTGGTGGCGATCAGTTCCCCCTGGGAAACGCGATCGCCGGGATGCTTCTGGGTAAGGCCTACGTTCTTATAGACGGTGGACATGTTTCCCGGGTGGCTTATCACGAGTACATTGCCGCTCTCGGGGGTCCAGTCGCGGTAAATGACCGTTCCGGAGGCAACGGCAAAGATCGGCGTATTGGAGGGCGCCGAAAGATCGATCCAGAGATGATCGGTCGAGGGATCGTACGGCGCAGCCATCACCGCTCCGCGTACCGGCACGGAGAGTACCTGCATCGAACGGGTAGTTATCGCAGCCTGCAAAGCCTCCATCTGCCGCTGCTCGACCTGACGACGGAATGCCGAATCCTGTGCCGAGGCCCAGATAAATTGTTGGGCGTTTTTGGAAACCGAATCGACAAAGACCGAATCCTGCATCTTTTCCGGAGCGACATCCCCGGCCAGAATATCGCGAAGCACCGCCAGGTAGGCTTCGTTTTGCATCAGGCGTGTTTCCAGCGTATCGACCTGGGAAAGCAGGTGTACCGTTTGGCGGCGCAGGGCCGGGATATCGTCGGTGATCACATACGTCTTCAGGCTGGTATAGCGCAACAGCAGGATCGTTCCCCCCACCAGCACGAGGGTAGCCACGGCCAGGAGGATGACGATGTTCATCGGGCGAAGGCGCAGGGAAAACACCTCGTGGAACATCGCTTCGTCAAAAACGATGAACTTGAAGTGATTGGTCAGTTTCCGGTGCAGACGACGACGGAAACTTTCCTTGGGTTCATTCCCGGGGTGGGATTCCTTTTTCTTGGCAGCCATTTCGTCTATCGGCATGGCATTTTCCGCCTGCCGCGTACAAAGATAGTGAAAGCCGAGAGCAGAGGCAAACGAAAACGAAGTTTTCACTTTGACCCTGCCGAGACGCATCCTGTCTTATCCAAAGATAGATATAAAAATTCTTGGAATCCTCCCTCAAAAATCAAAGCAGCGCCCGGGGATTGAGACGGGCCGTAATGATATCGCGCTCCAAGGTAGCTCCCCGCGCCGGAGAATACTCCCGGCCGTAATAGATGATCTGCAAGTGCAGGCGCGTCCAAAGATGCTGGGGGAACAACCGTTTGGCATCCCGCTCGGTCTGCTCCACATTCTTGCCCGAAGAAAGCCCCCAACGGTGCATCAGCCGGTGGATGTGCGTATCGACCGGAAAGGCCGGTACATCGAAAGCCTGGGACATGATCACCGAGGCCGTCTTGTGTCCCACTCCGGGGAGGGCTTCGAGTTCTTCAAAGGTGCGGGGCACTTCTCCTCCGTAGCGTTCCACCAAAATCCGCGACATCGCCTGAAGGTTACGCCCCTTGGTGGGAGCCAGACCGACAGGATGGATCAGCGATACGATGCGCTCCACCGGCAGACTGGCCATCTGCTCGGGGGTTGAGGCGGCGGCAAACAAAGCGGGAGTTACCTCGTTCACCCGTTTGTCGGTAGTCTGCGCCGAAAGCATCACCGCCACCAGAAAAGTGAACGGATCGCTGTGCCGGAGCGGGATCTGCGGATCGGGATACAAGGTATCCAAAGTGCGGATGAGAAAATCGACTTTTTCCCGGAGGGTCATACGGAAACTCGGTAAAGGAAGTTACAGCTTTATCTTGACCGCCCGGTCGGCATCGCGGCGGATGTCCTTGTCCTTGATGGATTCGCGCTTGTCGTAGAGCTTCTTTCCCCGCGCCAGGGCGATCTCCATCTTGGCCAGTCCCCGGTCGTTGATAAACAAGCGAAGGGGGACGACCGTCAAACCCTTTTCCCGCACAGCGCGGTCCAAACGGCGCAATTCGGTGCGGGTGAGCAGCAGTTTGCGCTCGCGGCGGGCGGCGTGGTTGAAATACACCGTATGGTCGTACGGGTCGATGTTCATGTTGATGACGAACAGTTCCCCGTCCTTGAACTGGCAGAAACTCTCGGCGATCCGCCCTTTGCCTCCCCGCAGCGACTTGATCTCGGTGCCGTAGAGGACGATCCCGGCCGTATAGCGGTCCAACAACTCGTATTCGAAGCCGGCGCGCTTGTTGCGGATGTCGATGGTATTGGGTCTTTTGTCTTTCATGGTTTCGGATGAAAAAGGAGAGGCAAGATACGAAAAAAGAAAGAGCGCAGGATCACCCTTCCCCGTGTCCTTCCTGCGGCTGGGTCGGCAGGCGTTTGGCTTTGCGCCGCTCGCGCAGGTTGTTCAGCCAGGCGTTGAGCACCACTACGGACAGGATGATGGCCGCCCCGAGGTAGAACGCGCCGGACATCCGCTCGTCGGGATACAGGGCTGCCGCCATGAGCATGGCATAGACCGGTTCGAGGTTGATGTTGAGCATCACCGTAAAGGGCGAAAGGTAGCGGAACAGCTGGATCATCCGCACATTGGTGTACGAGGTGCAGACCACCGCCAGGAACAGGATGCCCAACGCGTCCTTGAGGCTCACTTGGCCCAAACCCTGCACGAAACCTTCCGTGGGAGCGAACAGTGCTGCAACTACCACGACGGCTCCCGCCATTTCGTAAAACGAGATCATCACCGTATCGTTGGGAAAACGGACGAACCACTTGCTGTTGATGATGGAATAGCACGCCGAGACGAACGATGCAGCCAGGGCCGTAACGATCCCGCCGTGGTACTCGGCATTCTGTCCCGAGATGATGAAGATGCCCACCACGACGATGAGCCCGAAGACAACCTCGTGCGCCCGCAAGCGCCGATGGTAAAACAGGGGTTCGAGCAGCGAGGCGAACAGCGCTCCGGTGGAGAGCATGGCCATCGTAACCGATACGTTGGCCTGCTTGATGGCCGAGAAGAACAGCACCCAATGGATCCCGATGACTCCGCCGGAGAGCAGCAGCAGCACCACGTTACGCCACCCTACGCGGAACGACATGCCCCGCAGCCACATGAAGGCTCCCAGACACACGCAGGTAAGCCCCGTGCGGTAGATGGTCAGCGCCGTGGGCGGGGTGTCAATGTAGCGTCCCAAGATACCGGTAAACCCGAAAATGAGAATGATCAGGTGGAGCGAAAGGTACGGACGGGCTTTGTTACTTTTTTGCATGGCGGTACAGGTAATAAGCGATCCCGGCAAAGAGGATATTGGGCAGCCAGATCCAAAACAGCGGAGAACCGTCGGTACTCTTGGCCGCCGTGGTTTCAAACACGCGAAGCATGAACAGATAGGCCGCCATCAGGACGATACCGATAGCGATGTTGATCCCCGTACCTCCGCGTTTTTTGCGCGAGCACAGTGCTACGGCCAACACCGTGAGGATGAGCGAGGAAAATGGCAAGGCCACACGTTTGTACCGTTCGGTAATCAGGGTACGCACGTCGGGCGATCCGCGCTGCTGTTCGAGCCGGATGAGTTTCTCCAGTTCGATGGAGTTTTTCTTGTCGCCCACGTGTTTGTCCATCGAAAAATCGGCCGGGGTAAAGGCAAACACGGTGTCGATCGTATAACCGGAGGTGATGTCTTCCGAGCCGTCCTCCCTGAGGTCTTTCGAGAAATAGTTGGTCAGGCGGTAACGCGAGGTCTCCCGGTCGTAGGTGATGTGTTCCGAGGAAAACTTGTGGGTCATCGTACCGGTGGAGTCGTACTGCTCGAACGTGAAATACGAACCCACGGCACGCCCCACGTTCCAGTCCTTGATGTAGATGATCTGCCCCGGACCTACCTGCTTGTGGATATCCTGAATAACCAGATAATTATCGTCACGCGGCTTGACGTAACGCGCCTCGAAATCCAGACGCCGGATGTTGGAGTACGGCAGGATAAAATTGTTGATCAGCAGCGAAAGCGCCGTAAGCAGCACCGCGCCGTAGAGGTACGGGCGGAGGAAACGGTTGTAGTTGACCCCCGCGCTCATGATGGCGATGATCTCCGAACGGGCGGCAAACTTCGAGGTAAAGATGGTCGCCGCCAAAAAGACCACTAGCGACATGTACATATTGCCGTAGTACAGGGCAAAGTTCAGGTAATACGTGGCGATCTCGGATGCCGGTGCCTGGTTGGTGAGATACTTGTCGATCTTCTCGGACATATCCACGATGGTGGCCAGGATGAGCACCACCAGCTCGGTTACCACAAAGGTGCCGAGAAAATTCTTCAGGATATACCGGTCGAGTATCTTCAGGGGTCTCATAACCGCCGCTCGAGTTTTTCCACCATCTCCCTTTTCCATTGGGCAAACTCACCCGAGGCGATGCGTCGGCGCGCCTCGCCCACCAGCCACAGGTAAAATCCCAGGTTGTGTACCGATGCGATCTGCTTGGCCAGGAATTCGTCCGCCGTAAACAGATGGCGCAGATAGGCGCGCGTGTAGGCCGTATCCACCCACGTGTAGCCGGCCGGATCGACGGGCGAAAAATCGTCCGCCCACTTGCGGTTCTTGATGTTGATGATGCCCTCGGCGGTAAACAGCATCCCGTTGCGACCGTTGCGGGTCGGCATCACGCAGTCCATCATGTCGATACCGCGGTCGATGGCTTCCAGGATGTTGGTCGGCGTACCGACACCCATCAGGTAGCGCGGACGGTCGGCCGGCAGGATGGCGCAGACCTCCTCGATCATCTCGTACATCACTTCGTGCGGCTCGCCTACGGACAAGCCTCCGATGGCGTTCCCCTCCGCTCCGACCGAAGCGATCTTCTCGGCCGAGATCCGGCGCAGGTCGGAGTACACCGAGCCCTGCACGATGGGGAACAAGGCCTGCGGATAACCGTAACGTTCGGGATGTTCGGCCAGATACGCCACGCAGCGGTCCAGCCAGCGGTGGGTCATCTGCATCGAGGCCTTGGCATAGGCGTATTCACACGGATAAGGCGTACACTCGTCGAAGGTCATGATGATGTCGGCCCCGATCTTGCGCTCGATCTCCATGACACTCTCCGGGGAGAACAGGTGCGCCGAGCCGTCGATGTGGGACTTGAAGCGTACGCCTTCTTCGCGGATCTTTCGCGTGGCCGAGAGCGAATACACCTGATAGCCTCCGCTGTCGGTGAGGATCGGCCGGTCCCAACCGATAAAACGGTGCAGGCCGCCGGCTTTTTCCAGAATGTCCGTGCCCGGACGCAGGTACAGGTGATAGGTATTGCCCAAGATGATCTTGGCGTCGATGTCCTGAGCCAATTCCCGCTGATGCACGCCCTTGACACTGCCTACCGTCCCCACCGGCATGAAGATGGGAGTAGGGATGTCCCCGTGCGCCGTCGTCAAGACGCCGGCGCGGGCCTGGGTAGCGGGTGCGGTGTGCTTTATCTCGAATTTCATCTTCTCTCGTTTCGTTTTTCGTGGTGTTTCCTCGCAGAGGCAAGCCATGGCCTGCGCTCCTTTTGTCTTTTTTATCGCCTCAAAAACCGTAATCGGTCTGGAGGGCCAACAGATCGTCCAGCGTTTCGCGGCGCGAGATTAGGTAGTCGGTCCCGTCCTTGACCAGCACCTGCGGCGGACGGAAACGCGAATTGTACACCGAAGCCATCGTATAGCCGTACGCTCCGGCATTGAGTATCGCCAGCAGGTCGCCCCGACGCACTTCGGGCAGGGTGCGGTGTACGGCAAAATTGTCCGTCTCGCAGATAAATCCCGTTACGTTGTACTGCCTGGGCGCACCGCAAGGGTTGGAGACGTTGAGGATATGGTGGTACGCATCGTACATCATCGGGCGGATCAGGTGGCAAAGCCCGCTGTCCACCTGCACGAAATCCGCCGCCGGGGTGTGCTTCACCCAATCGGCGCGCACCAGCAGCGTACCGCAGCGGCTCACCAGGAATTTTCCCGGCTCCACGACCATGCGCACCGGACGACCCGTCTGCTGCACGAAGCGGTTGAAACGCTCCGAAAGTTTCTCGCCGAGCAACTCCACATCCGTTCCGTGTTCGTCCGGCCGGTAAGGCACTTTGAACCCGCTGCCGAAGTCGATGTATTCCACCGGGAAACGCCGCGCGACGGAGAACACCCGCTCGGCTCCTTCGAGAAACACATCCACGTCGTAAATGTCCGAACCGGTATGCAGGTGCACGCCCACGATGGGGAGGCCCTCCCGCTTGGCCAACTCCTCGACCTCATCCATCCGCTCGAGAGGGATGCCGAATTTGGACTCCCGCCCCCCGACCGAAATCTTGGCATGTCCCCCGGCAAAGATTTCCGGGGTGATACGAATGCCTACCGGAACACCGGGATGGGTCCGGGCAAAAACCTGCAAGGTCTCCACCGAATCGATATGGATGTGAACACCCAGTTCGACGGCCTGGTCGATCTCCTGCATCGGCACGCCGTTGGGGGTGTAGATGATGTCTTTCGGAGCGAAACCGGCCAGCAGCGCCAGACGGATTTCATTGACCGACACGGTATCGACCCCGGCCCCCAATCCGCGGATCACCCGCAGGATGTTGATGTTGCTCAAAGCCTTCATCGCAAAATGGATGCGATGGTCGGCCACCGGACGGAATACACCATCCAGGCGAGCATACTGCTGCTCGATCTGCGCACAGTCGTATATGTAAACAGGCGTGCCGTAACGTTCGGCAAGCGTTTCGGCGGGAATCCCGCCGATGAGGTATCGGTCGTTCTGGTTCACTTTGCTTTTTTAGATAAAACTCATCTCGGTTCGGAAGCGTCCCGGAGCGAAAACTGCATTTCCATCCTTCCCGTTCTGCCCGTGTTTCACGATTTTGATTCCGGTGGCAAAATTACGGCAAATGCGCCATCCTGCCGCACGTTTTCCCCACAAATTGGATCCCCAGATACAATCTACCGGGCCGGATAGGCCGTCATCTTCTGCCCAGGACGGTCGGTGAGCACCCGCCAGTATTCGGGGTGGGCCAGCACTTCGGTGTAGTCCATCCGGCGACCGTCGACCCAGATGTCCCGCCGTACCAGGCGAAAACCATGGCTGTAATCCACATAATGGAAGATATGCCCGGTATAGACCGGTTGGATAGGTTTTCCGTCGAGGGTGTGCCAGCCGTAGAGGGCAATCCGGTTGGGTTTGCCTTCGAGGGCGGCGGTGAGCACCACGTCCTTTTTATGCCCGGCGATGAGCCCCTTGCGCCCTTTCCGCTGACCTTCGATGATGTAATTGTGCACCACGAACGTACGGAAACTCTCGCGCTCGCACATCATCGGCATCGGTTCCAATTTTACCCGAGCGGCGCGGTACACCTGGTCGCAAACGGTGGGGGTGGACAGGAAACACCCCAGCAGATCGGCGATACGCTGCGCTGCGCGGGGCGTAAGGGGAAGGCGGAGAAAATCCTCGTCCGTACCCACGCACAGATAGTCCGGCGCCACGTAATAATGCGCCTTCACCGTCCGTCCGTCCGAGGTAACGATCCGGGTGTCCACCCGCTGGAAATGACGCATGAAGCGCGGAAAATCCCCCGCTGCATACCATTGTACCGCCAACGAATCGCGCTGGGAGTAAGTCAGCGAGTCGGCCTGCGCCCGAAAAAGCGCCGCGCCCCGCTCAGGAGCGGGAAGTCCTTGTCCTACGGTCGCCCGGGTGGCCGTGCACGAAGCCAGCACCAGCGACAACACCACGGCGACGGCGAGTCCTGTCTTTCTCATCATGGTTTTCCCTGTTTTTTCGGGTAAAAGTACGGATTTATCCCGCAGAAAACGAAAAAAAGCGCTTTTTCTTCCGTCCGTCCCTTTCCTGCCCCGCTCCACCGGAAGCCGCTTCGTCCACCATCGCTCTCGGGACAGAGAAGCCTCCCTTTCCGGAGGAAAAAACATCCGTCAGCGGGAAGGTTTTCTGTCCGCTTTTTCGTATCTTTACTATTTCTCCCCGCGTTGCGTGCTATCCCAAGCAAACGAAAGGCGGGGAAAAAACATCAGACGCTTACCATGCAATTCAAACTCACCAGCGACTACCGGCCTACCGGCGACCAACCGGAAGCCATCCGCCAGCTCACCCAAGGGGTCGAAAGCGGCCTTGCGGCCCAGACCCTGCTGGGGGTAACCGGCTCGGGAAAGACCTTCACCATAGCCAACGTCATCCAGAACACCGGCCGCCCTACCCTCGTGCTGGCACACAACAAGACCCTGGCCGCCCAACTCTACTCGGAGTTCAAGGGATTTTTCCCGGAAAATGCCGTCGAATACTTCGTTTCGTATTACGACTACTACCAGCCCGAGGCTTACATCCCTTCGACCGGCACCTACATCGAGAAAGACCTCTCGATCAACGAAGACATCGAAAAACTCCGCCTTTCGGCCGTGTCGTCGCTGCTCTCCTCACGCCGGGACGTGATCGTGGTGGCTTCCGTGTCGTGCCTCTACGGCATCGGCAACCCTTACGAGTTTGAAAAGAGCGTCATCGACCTCGAAGTGGGACAAAGCATCCCCCGCACCTGTTTCCTGCACCAACTCACCGAAGGACTGTACAGCCGCACCACGGGCGATTTTGCCCGGGGAAATTTCCGGGTCAAAGGCGACACGGTCGATGTATTCCCCGCGTATTCCGACACTTCGGTGCGCATCCACTTCTTCGGCGACCGTATCGAGGAGATCGAGGGCACGGATCCCACGACCAACGCTCACCTGACCCAGTACGACCACCTGCGCATCTACCCGGCCAACATCTTCGTAACCGGGAAAGACCGTTTGAAAAACGCCATCCACCAGATCGAGATCGACCTGGGAGAGCGTGTGGAATACTTCAACGCCGCTGGCCAGCTTCTGGAGGCAAAACGGCTGAAGGAGCGTACCGAGTTCGACCTGGAAATGATCCGCGAGTTGGGATACTGTTCCGGCATCGAGAACTACTCCCGGTATCTGGACGGCCGGGAACCGGGCAGCCGCCCGTTTTGCCTGCTGGACTATTTCCCCAAGGATTTTCTGATGGTGATCGACGAGAGCCATGTAACCGTCCCGCAGGTGCAGGCCATGTACGGGGGCGACCGTAGCCGCAAGACCACCCTGGTGGAATACGGATTCCGCCTGCCGGCCGCCATCGACAACCGCCCGCTCAAATTCGAGGAATTCGAGGCCATGCAGCACCAGACCATCTATGTGTCGGCTACTCCGGCCGACTACGAACTGGAGAAATCGGGCGGAGTATATGTGGAACAGGTCATCCGTCCCACCGGCCTGCTGGACCCCGAGATCGAGGTGCGCCCGACGAAAAACCAGATTGACGACCTGCTGGAAGAGATCCATCGCCGGGAAGAACTGGACGAACGCGTACTGGTCACCACCCTGACCAAACGCATGGCCGAAGAACTGGCCAAATACCTGGCCCGGGTGGGGGTGCGCTGCCGTTACATCCACTCGGATGTCGATACGCTGGAGCGGGTACAGATCATGCAGGACTTGCGCGAGGGACGTTTCGACGTGCTGATCGGGGTCAACCTGCTGCGCGAGGGGCTCGACCTGCCGGAAGTATCACTGGTGGCCATTCTCGATGCGGACAAGGAAGGATTTCTCCGCTCGCACCGCTCGCTCACCCAGACCATCGGCCGTGCCGCCCGCCATGTAAACGGGAAAGCGATCCTCTACGGCGACAAGATCACCGACTCCATGCGGCAGACGATCGACGAAACAGCGCGCCGCCGCCGTATCCAGCAGCAATACAACCGGGATCACGGCATCACGCCCCGTCCCATCCAAAAAGCGATCAACCTCAACTCCCTGCTGGCCAAAGCCTCCGAAAGTCCCCAGGGGGCAGCCGAACTGGTGCGCCTGTCAAAAGAAAACGGTATCAGCGCCCAGGCTGCCGACGAAAAATTCCTCTCGGGTGCGGAACTGAAAAAACGCATCGACTCCGCCCGGCGCGAGATGGAAAAAGCGGCCAAAAATCTGGATTTTATCTCGGCGGCTGCTTGGCGGGACGAGATGGAGCGTCTGAAGGCTCTGTCGGCCGAAAAGTAACGGGCGATTCGTCCAACTCCACCAGACGCCGCTGCCAACGCGCCCAGGCATTGCCCCGGGTAACCGTCATGCAGGCCTGCAGGGAACGTTCCAGCACACGGCGTTCCTCCTCCCAGCGCCCGGTGAGTGCGAGCAGTTCCTGCACCCGATCGGTCAGGAAGACAATCCGGGAGGTACGCCTTATCCGCCCTTCCAGTTCCGTATCCAACAAGCTCCGATAAAGCGCAAGGGCTTTTTCCCGCTCTCCGCTTTCCATCAGGTGTTGCGCCTGGTGGACCGCACGGCGGTAGGACTCCTCCATGCGGCGCCCCAGCCAAACGATTCCCCCTGCGATCAAAAGGACTACCAACAGATACGTTCCCATCTTTTCCGCTCGCGTTTTCTCCTTAACTTTTCCCTTTGTTTTACAAGCCTATCCAGGCGGCGGCAGCAAACCCCAGGACGATCACCCCGAGTTTGCGCAAACGGCCGTGGAAACCTATCTGACAGTCGGACATCATCACCGAAGAGACGTGGAGCAGGATGCCCACCACAACGGCCAGTGCTGCGTAGTAATACCGGTGGATGAATTCCCACTGCGCCCCGGCCAGTATGCCCAAGGGTCCGGAGAGCGCGAACAAAATCATAAGCAGCCATGCCCTCGTGCGGCTTTTGACCGTACGCAGCAACATCATGTACAATACGATAGCCATCGGAATGGTATGAAGCGCGATGCTGACCAGCAGCGGGGAGAGGCTTCCCTCCGCGGCGACTTCGTGCAGGTGTCCGTGCCCGTGTGCGTCGCCGGCTACGATGGGAGTCGATTCGAGAAAGGTATGCAGGAACAGGCTGACGAACATCCCGATGGTCAGCGACCCGTCCGCTGCATGCGCACGGTCTTCCCCATGGCTTGCGCTTCGGGAGTGCGTATGCCCGTGATCGATGCCCCGGGAGAAAAACTCCAAGACGGTCTGCAGGAGCAGCCCCGCCAGCACGCAACCGCCCACCCATGCGGCGGAATGCGTACCTCCGTACGCTTCGGGCAGCATATGGAATACGATGACGCCCAACACAAAGGCACCTGTAAATCCGGATACGGCCTCCATCACGCCCGGGGTCAGTCTCCCCCGAGCCAAATCCACCATCGCTACAGGCAGCAGTACCGCCAGGAACAAAACGAGATAATCCATCCTTTCTCTTGCTTTCAGTCGGGACAAAGGTAACCAATTATCCGCGCAATATCCTCCTCCGCGAGAAATGCTTCGCAAAGGTTTCTTCCTTCGCACGGGACTACACGTCGCTGAAATCCTGTGGCGGGCAAGGCGAGCAAGCGGAAGCGGCCGCGCCCCGGAACGGGGCGCGGCCGCTTCCGCTTGCTCGCATCAGGAATGGATTACTTGGAAGGTTTGAACTTCTTGGGCGCCTTGGCATCGCTGCCGGGCACCGAAGCCAGGAATTTTTCCAGTCCCCAAACAACCCGATCCATCATCTCGTCGCGGAAACGCTTGTCCAGGATCTTGGCCGAATCTTCCGGCGAGGAAAGGAACAAGGTCTCCACCAACACCGTCAGGTATTCGGTAGGCTGGTTGAGGGTGAAATTGAAATTACCGATGTTGCCGAAATTGTTCACATCCATCTCCAGGATACTCTCCAGGATATAGACCGAAAGCGGACGCTGGGACAAGTGGCGGTAGTAGGTACTCGTCCCCTTGGCCGCAAAGGGCGACCCTCCGGCATTGCAGTGGATCGAGATCAGGATGTCTGCCCCGCCATCCAGCGCAGCCGCCTTGCGATCATCCATATCCACATTTTCCGTCCCCGGACGGGTGAGGATCACTTTCGCTCCCTTGGCCTCCAATACCGCCTTGAGATGATCGGCCATATCCTTGGTCAGGTCCTGCTCCTTCACACCACTGGTAGTACGCGCACCGTTCCAGGGCTCGCCGTGTCCGGCATCCACCGCAATGGTCAGGTTGCTCAACTTGAGGCTTTCCGGGCGGTGTTTGACCCGAACCACCAGGCTGTTGCCGCGGTAGCCCACCGAATAGCCCCACATCTGGCTGTCGCGCAACTCGACGATCACCCGCAGCACGTCGTCCTGCACCTGACGGTAGGATACGTTGGCGATCTCCTTTTCACCTTTGAGTTGGGTGATCCAGTTGGTATTGCAGGCCGCCCCATACAGGTCGATGTTGATCCGATGCAGATCCGGGTCCTCGGTGATGATGTACGGCAGGCGCTCGGACAACCCTACGGTGAGCTGATCGTACTTCCCACCGGTGGTTACACTCCACGATCCGGAGAGCGACTCGGGAGCAAACGTTCCCTCCGGCATCGGCTCGGTGCAGGATACCGGAATCCACGCTACGGTATTGCGGGAAAGACGCACCTTGTACATCTGGTTTACCCGACCCACGACCTGAAGCTTGATCCCTTCGGCCAGATAATTGATCTTGGCTCCGCCCAGACGGTCTCCGCCCAAACCATAGTTCAAGTACGCCCCCGCCTTGGTCTGAACGATACGGGGCATCGGCCCCTCGATCAGTTCCAGCGACGATTCTACCCCCTGAACGGCTGTCGTATCGCCCCAAGCGATGGATAGTTCGATCGGACGGCCGATCAGCGTATCGCCCGGCTGCACCGTGTACTGTCCCTGGAATACCCCTTGGGAAACCTCATAGAGGGGCTCTCCGCCGATCCACGCGATCTTCGCCCCGGGGGCTGCATTCAGTCGGATACGCACTGCATCGCCGGGAGAAAGCGCCATATCGGACGAGGGAAGGAGCTGGATGTTTTCAGCCCGCGGACCATCGATCGGTTGAGGTGCTTCCCGTTTCTTGAGAAAGATGTTTTTCGATACGCTCTGTCCGTCGGTAGTGGTGAGCGTAACGGTATTGTCCCCTTCGGTCAGTTCCACCCGAGCCGCCCACTCCCCGGAGGAATACACCGGAAAGGTCTCTCCCTGCACGGAGATCTGCGTACCGGCCGTGGCCACTCCCCGCAGGTTGAGGGTGGCCGTGTAGGTCGTGTCGGGCGCTCCGGCAACGATACGGAGCTGTTGGGCTTGGACGGCCCCGATGGATGCGGCCGCCAGCAAAAGACAAACGGTTTTTTTGAGCATGATGGTATTGTAGTTTTTGTTCGTAGTCCCGTTTTCGACAAAGATCGGAAACCGGGAGGACTTTTCCCCGCTCAAAAACGAAGAAAAAACACTCCGGCCTCCCGATTTTTTACAGCAAAGCGGAAAAGTCCGCACTACCGTATCCCTCTTGCGCGAGATTTCCCACCCGGATAAACGCACTCTGGGGATAGGTCTTGTCCAGATAATCGCGGATGACCCGCACCGTATCCGCCTCGATCTGGGACAACACGTCCGGATAGTAATTGTACACCACCGCCGCGATGTCAATGCCCCGGGAGCGGCACACCTCCAGGCTCATCACCGTATGGTTGATGCTGCCCAACTTGCCCGAGGTAACCAGCACGACAGGCAGGTCCTGCCGGGCGAGCCAATCGACCAGGTATTCCTCCCGGGTAAGCGGTACGCAAAGTCCCCCTACCCCTTCGCACAGGACGTATTCATAACGTTTTTCCAGTTCCTTGCGCGCAGCGGTGATCTTTTCCGGGTCGATCCGCCCTCCGTCGATCTCGGCCGCCAGGTGCGGCGAACAGGGTACGGTAAAGATAAACGGACAGGTAAGCCCCTGCGCATCCTCCGGCAATGCCCCCGTACCCATCATCAAGCGGTGGCGTTCGATGTCCTCCGAAGTGTCCACACAGCCTGTCTGGGCGATCTTCTGCGTCACCACGCTCTGTCCCCGATCGACCAGGTAACGGGCAAAGGCACCCGTCACCCAGGTTTTCCCGGCATCGGTGTCGATCCCGGTAATGAAGTATGTTTTCTTGTGTTCCATCACGATTTGCGTATCTATTGTTTGGACGTATTTCCCTTGCGGAAAAAGAATTCACCGAGCGGACGGTGGTAAAACAGCCAACCAAGACATCACCCAGCTGACCAAGGAGATGTATTTCCCTTGCGGAAAAAGAATTCACCGAGCGGACGGTGGTAAAACAGCAGCAGGGAGGCCGTCAGCAGGATCATTCCCGTTACCGAAAACGCATTGGGCGTGTCGCCCTCCACCAGCAGCCACCCCTCGAGCGAGCCGAACACCGGGATGAGGAATTTCCACATGTTCAGCTCCGAGACCTTGACCTCGGGACGCGAGAGGAGCGAAAACCAGGTAACCATCGTCGCTACTGCGATGAACACCATGATCGCCAAAGTGATATAGAACGCCCCTTCCGCCGGGAGAGGCTGCCATCGTCCGGTCCCTGCGGCCAAGGCCAGCAGCAGTGCCCCGCCCAAGGTGAGTTGAGCCGAATTGAGCACCCGGATGTCGACCGTGGCGAAATCGACTTTCGAGACGATGATGTTGCCGTAGGCGGCCGAAAGGCAATTGACCAACATCAGCAGGATGCCTCCGATGGCGGCTATGCCCATTGCCTGCATATTGACCAGACTGGGGAAACTTACGACCACCAAGCCCACGATGGCCAGCAGGATGCTGAATACTTTCAACGGGGTAAAGCGGTCGTTTTTGACCAGCAGATGCGCCATCACCGCCACAAAGAACGGCTGCGCACTTACGATCAGCGCCGCCAACGAGGGGTCCAGCAGGTTCTGCCCCAGGTAGTACGCTCCGTAGAGGATCGTGGTGGAAAACAGCGCGACCTTTACCACCAGGGAGCCGTTTTTCCCTACCTGCCGGAAATACCGCGGCCCGATCCCCGCCCAGGGCATCAGGACGATCCCCGCAATGAGGTACGTACACCCGGCCAACTGCAACGGCGAGGAGAGGTACTCCAGAGCGATCTTGGTCGGCACAAAAGTCGAAGCCCAAAGCAAACAGGTCAAAATCGCCAAAAAAGGCGTGGAAAAGAGTATTTTTTTCATCGTTCCAATGTTTTTTCACCACAAAACGCCCGGCGGAGGCTACCGTAGTTGAGCAGCACCAGCGAAGAGGTCAGCACCAGGAGGCCGATCACGGAATACAACTGCGGGTGCTCGTCGGGCATCAGCCACCAACTTTCTACCGAACCCACTACCGGGATGAGGAATTTCCACATGTTCAGTTCGGACACCTTCACGCCCGGACGCGCCAGCAACACGAACCACACCCCGATGGCTACCGTCGAGATAAACACCAGTACGGCCAGCGACACCCACCACACTCCCTGGGACGGGAATCCTTGGAAGCCCTCGGTGGAGTACGACACCACCAGCAGGGTCGCCCCGCCCACCATCAGCTGCGAGGAGGAGAATACCGAAGGGTCCAAACGATCGGTGCGGGTACGCGAGATCAATACGTTGGAAAAAGCCGAAGTCATGTTGTTGCCCACCAGGAACAGGATACCGATCAGGGGCGTCCACCCCAGAAAATCCGCTGCCGACACTTTTCCGGAAGCGATGATCACCAGCCCGGCCAACCCCAGCAGGATGGCCGCCGTCTTGCGCCAGGAGAGCCGGTCGTCGCGACGCATCACGTGAGCGAACACCGCCACGAACAAGGGCTGCGAACCGACTACCAGGGCACCCACGGCCGCCTCGACCCGCATCTGCCCCATGTAGAAAAATGTGTAGAGCAACGAGGTATGGAACACCGAGATAAGTGCGATCTTGGGAAAGTTTCGCCGCACTTGGGTAAAATATCCGCCTCGCTCTTTATCCGGACCTTTTCCCCGGCGGGAGAGGGCGTAAAACAGCGCGACAAAAACCCCGGCCAGAAAGAAGCGATACCCGGCAAACTCCAGCGGACGCGGCATGATGTCCAGCCCTACCTTCAACGGCACGAACGGCGAAGCCCACAAAACGCAGCATATCACGGCCAGAAAGGTCGTCGAGGTGAACAGTTTTTTCATTCCGCAACAACTAACGTGGACAAATGTACGAAAAGAGTTATATTTGCTTTCGCTTCCGAAAATGATTTTTTCCGAAGCTATCGAACAAAAAAATGCGAAGATGTTTAAAAATCCGCATACTCTTGTGCCGAGCATTTCTTCCCCTCTCCCGTGAACACCCCTCGATCGGGATGTCCCGAGCATCGAAAAAAGTTCCGAAAAAAAGCGACCAAAAATACAAACCTTAAAAACAAGACATACCCCATGAACTCCACCCATCCGCTCAAAGGACACATCCACTACGTAGGAGTGAACGACCGCACCACTACTCTGTTCGAAGGCATGTGGCCCCTGCCGAAAGGGGTCTCGTACAACTCCTACCTGATCGCCGACCAGAAAACCGCCCTGATAGATACCGTCGAAGCCTGCTACTTCGACTCCTACCTCGAAAAGATCCGCGCCATCCTCGGCGATCGGCCTATCGACTACCTGATCATCAACCACATGGAGCCTGACCATTCGGGTTCCATCGGACTGATCCGGCGGTATTACCCGCAGATCACCCTGGTGGCCAGCCGGCAGGCGCTGGGTATGCTCGAAGGCTTTTACGGCCTGACGGAAAACACCCTCCAGGCTACCGAAGACACCGTGCTCGAACTGGGACACCACCGGATGAGTTTCCGGATGACCCCGATGGTGCATTGGCCGGAGACGATGATGACCTTCGACGCTACGGAAGGGGTGCTGTTCTCCGGCGATGCGTTCGGCACCTTCGGCGCCCTGAACGGGGGCTGCCTGGACGCCCGCATCGACACCGAGGAATATTGGGACGAGATGGTGCGCTACTATTCGAATGTAGTGGGACGCTACGGGCAGCCGGTACAGAAAGCACTCGCCAAACTGAAAGACCTGCCGGTGTCGATGATCTGCTCCACACACGGGCCGGTATGGGTGCAGGAAAAAGACCGGGTGATCTCGCTTTACGACCGCTGGAGCCGCTACGAGGCCGAACGCGGCGTAACCCTGGCCTACGGCAGCATGTACGGCAACACCGAACGCATGGCCGAGACCATTGCCGAGGAACTTTCCCTGCGGGGTATCCGCAAGATCCGCCTGCACAACCTGAGCAAGAGCGATCCTTCGTACATCCTGGCAGACATATTCCGCTACCGAGGTCTCATCCTGGGGGCGCCTACCTACAACACAACTCTGTTCCCGGCCATGGAATCCCTGCTGTCCAAAATCCTCAACCGCGACATCAAGGGACGCTACCTGGGCTACTTCGGTTCGTTCTCTTGGGCGGGGGCAGCGGTGAAAAGTTTGGGCGAATTTGCCGAGAAAAGCCGTTTCGAAATCGTAGGCCAACCCGTCGAGATGAAACAGGGAATCCGGGACGACATTCGTCGGCAATGCCGCGAACTGGCCGAAGCGATGGTCGCCCGCTTGGACGAAGACGAACGTTGACAAGGCGTCTGCAGGCGGGCAAGCAAAAGGCGGGGGCTAAGCC
>CABSLV010000006.1 GCA_902478645.1 uncultured Flavobacteriales bacterium
GGCAATCAAAAGGCCGGGGGCAACGCCCCCGGCCTTTTGCTTGCCCGCCTGACCAGAAAAACGGTTACTCTCCGGCGATTACCCCGAACAGCAGGTAAGCCACTGCGAGGGTGAGCAGGATATTGAATCCCTGTGCGATCCCGAAAGCATACATCGGCTTTTTGTTTTCGTGGGAGAACAACTGCCGGAAATTGGTCTCCAGACCGATGGAAACGAACGCAATGGCAAAGAACGCCTCGCGGAAATTTTTGTTGGCCACATCGCCCATCTGCTTGGCCACCGCCGGATCGAAGCACGTGCTGAAGATCACCGAAGCCAGTACAAATCCCAGCACGAATTTCGGAAAACGGTACCACAGGACTCCCACCGTCGGTTTTTCCTCGCGCACGGTGCCCCGGTACGACCAGTAGATCGATATCAGGAATGCCGCCAGCCCCAGCAGGACGTTCTGCGACGACTTGATGATCACGCTGTACTTCTCGGCCGTCTCGCCCAGGAATTTCCCGGAAGCCACCACCGCACCCGTAGTGTCGATCGTTCCCCCCAGCCAAGCACCGGCCACTTCCTGCGACAGGCCCAGTTCCCGCGCCAGCCAAGGCATCAGGTACATCATCGGGATCGCCACCACCAGCACCAAGGAGATGACGTACGAGAGTTTTTTGTTGTCGCCCTTGATCGCCCCGCAGGTAGCGATGGCCGCCGACACACCGCAGATGGATACCGCGCTGGCCAGCATGGTGGACATCTCGGGGTCGATCTTGAGCTTGCGAGCGATCCAGAAAGCGAAATACCACACGCTGAAGACCACGATGAGCGACTGCAGGATTCCGAAAAGCCCCGCCTTGAGGATCTCGGAAATGATCACCGAAGTACCCAGCACCACCAGTCCGGCCTTGATGAAAAACTCGCTCTGCATCGCCGGACGCAACCACTCGGGGATGCCGATAAAATTGCTGATCACCAAACCGATGGCCACCGAAAACAGCACCGACTCCAGACCGAGCGTCTTGATGGCCGGTATCCGCGTGATGTACATCGCCCCGGCCGCAATGGCGAAGATCACGGCAAAGGAAGGCAGCAGATGCCGCGTTTCCCGTCCCATAAACCGGAAAGCCGCGTAAGTAAGCACATAGAGGAAAACGAACATATACACCAGACGTCCCGCATCGGCCGGGGTAGCGAGCGAAGCGGGCAGCGTCGGCAGCCACGAGAGTTTTCCTGCCAGGCCGAAACCGACCACCAGCGCCACGATAACTCCCCCCAGCAGCACCGTCGTCCAGTCTTCGGTGCGCAGGGTACGCATCAGGGATTTTTCTTTCATCGTTTCAAAGATTTGGTTGTTAATTGTTTATCAACAGATCGTATGCGAAAGACACCTTGTGTTTTCGCGGTGCAAAAGTACGGTTTTCCTGCCGGATTTTCGCAAAGTCCTCCGCAAGGAGTCTCTTTCCCCTTCCCCCAAAAACGAAAAAACCCCGGAACTTTGGAAAAAGTTCCGGGGTTTTGGGTTTTATCGTTCAACCGGGGTAACCGGTCTCCCGTGCCTCTCAAGCCTTTTCGGCCGGATTGTCGAGGTTCCAGTTTTCGGCAGCCAGGCGGCGGTACGAATTGTAACGCCATTTGGCATTGGCCTGGGTAGCGGCGAAGAGTTCGTCGGCCTCGGCCGGGAAAGCCTTCTTGAGCGAGGAGAAACGAACCTCATCCATGATAAAGTCGTTGAACTTGTCCCAAGCCGGCTCCTTGCTGTCCAGGGTGAAGGGGTTCTTGCCCTCGGCCTCCAACTGCGGGTTGTAGCGGTACAAGTGCCAGTAGCCGCATTCCACAGCCTGTTTCTCCACAAGCTGGGAGTTGGTCATACCCTGCTTGATCCCGTGGTTGATACACGGAGAGTAAGCGATGATCAGCGAAGGTCCGTCGTAGGCTTCGGCTTCCTTCATGGCCTTGAGCAACTGAACGTTGTTGGCACCCATAGCTACCTGCGCCACATACACGTACCCGTAGGACATGGCCATCATGCCGAGGTCTTTCTTGCGCACGCGCTTGCCGGCCGTGGCAAACTTGGCCACCGCACCCAGCGGGGTCGATTTGGAGGACTGACCGCCCGTGTTGGAGTACACCTCGGTATCGAGTACCAGTACGTTGACATTTTCGCCCGAAGCCAGCACGTGGTCCAGACCGCCGTAACCGATATCGTAAGCCCAACCGTCACCGCCGACGATCCACTGGGAACGTTTCACCAGATAATCCTTCAGCGAGAGGATCTCCTGACACTCGGGGCAGGAGCAAGCCGAAAGCGCCGGCACGATCTTCTCGGCCAAAGCAGCCGTCTGCTGGGCGCTCTTGCGGTTCTCGATCCACTGCGAGAAGAGGTCTTTCGTTTCCTGCGGGCAAACATCCTGAGCGAGGGCAGCCTTCATCAGCTGTTCGATGCGGTCGCGCATCCGCTCGCTTCCCAGGTACATACCCAAACCGAACTCGGCATTGTCCTCAAACAGGGAGTTGCCCCAGGCCGGACCCTGACCCTTTTCATTGCACGTGTACGGGGACGAGGGGAACGATCCGGAGTAAATGGACGAGCAACCCGTTGCATTGGCCACCAGCATGTGGTCGCCAAAGAGTTGCGTCATCAGTTTCACGTAAGGCGTCTCGCCGCAACCGGCGCAAGCCCCGGAGAATTCGAAGAGCGGCTGGGAGAACTGGCTGTTCTTCACGTTCTGCGTTTTGTCCACCAGGGAGGACTTGTATCCTACCTTCTCGTGCAGGTATTCGAAAGCGGATTGCTGCGACTGCAGTTCGGCCAGAGGCTTCATCACCAGGGATTTTTCCTTGGTCGGGCAAACGGCCACGCAGTTGCCGCAACCGGTGCAATCCAGCGGGCTCACCTGTACGCGGAAACGATATTCCTTGAGCGAACCGGCAGCCTGTTTGGTGGGAAGGCCACCCGGGATTCCGGCAGCCTCCTGCTCGGTCATCAGGAACGGGCGGATAGCTGCGTGAGGACATACATAGGCGCACTGGTTGCACTGGATACAGGTATCGACATTCCAGTCGGGAACCGTTACGGCAATACCACGTTTTTCGTAGGCAGCCGTTCCGGCAGGCATCGTACCGTCTTCACGTCCCAGGAATACGCTCACCGGCAGATCGTCACCCATTTGTGCATTGACCGGATCGGCGATGCGGGTTACGAAATCGGTAGCCTCCGGACGTTCGGGGTGTACCACGTGGAAGGTCGGATCCAGCGAAGCCCACTCGGCCGGAACATCCACCTTGACGTACTCGCCTCCGCGATCCACAGCGGCATTGTTCTTGGCAACGACATCCGCGCCCTTCTTGCCGTAAGACTTTTCGATGAAGTGCTTCATCTCCTTGACCGCCAGGTCGTACGGGATCACGTCAGCGATCTTGAAGAAAGCCGACTGGAGGATCGTATTGGTACGTCCGCCCAAGCCGATCTCACGGGCGATCTTGGTAGCGTTGATGATGTAGAAGTTGATGTGCTTGGCAGCCAGGGTGTACTTCACCGAATCGGGCAGCAGGGCCTTGGTCTCTTCGGCATTGTACAGACTGTTGAGCAACAGGGTACCGCCGTCCTTGATGCCGCGGAGCACATCGTACTTCTGCAGGTAGGACGTTACGTGGCAAGCCACGAAATTGGGCGTGGTAACCAGATAAGGCGTATCGATGGGATGCTCGCCGAAACGCAGGTGCGAGCAGGTGAAACCTCCGGACTTTTTCGAGTCGTACGAGAAATACGCCTGGCAATATTTGTCGGTCGATTCGCCGATGATCTTGATCGTATTCTTGTTGGCACCCACCGTACCGTCCGAACCGAGTCCGAAGAACTTGGCTTCGAAGGTCGTCTCGTCGGCCAGGGAGATCTCCTCCTTGGGCGGCAGGGAAAGGAAGGTCACATCGTCCACGATACCCAGGGTAAAGCCGGTCTTGGGTTCGGGCAGATCCATGTTTTCATACACGGAAATGATGTGCGAAGGAGTAACGTCCTTGGACGAAAGCCCGTAACGGCCTGCTACCACGCAAGCGATCTCGGGACGTGCCTTGCACAGGACATTGCGGACATCCAGGTACAGAGGCTCGCCGTCGCAGCCCGGTTCCTTGGTGCGGTCGAGCACCGTAACGCGTTTTACGCTGGCGGGCAGTACATCCAACAGATATTTTGCCGAGAAAGGACGGTACAGGCGCACCAGCACCACGCCCGTCTTTTTCCCTTGCTTGTTCAGGTAGTCCACCGTCTGACGGATCGTATGGGTTACCGAACCCATGGCTACGATCACCTGTTCGGCATCCTCTGCTCCGTAGTAGTCAAACGGGCGGTACTCGCGTCCGGTGAGCTGGGAGATCTGCACCATGTAGCCGGCTACGATGTCCGGAACAGCGTCGTAGAAACGGTTGGAAGCTTCACGCGACTGGAAATATACATCCGGGTTCTGTGCCGTACCACGAGTAACAGGAGCATTGGGGTTAAGCGCACGGCGACGGAAGTCGGCCAGAGCCTCTTGGTCGATCAGGGCTTTTACGCCTTCAGCATCGATCTCCTCCACTTTCTGAATCTCGTGCGAAGTGCGGAAACCGTCGAAGAAGTGCAAGAACGGAACACGGCTCTTAAGGGTAGCCAGGTGCGCTACTGCAGCCAAATCCATCGCTTCCTGCACACCGGCTGAAGCCAGCATGGCAAAACCGGTCTGGCGGGTAGCCATCACGTCGCTGTGGTCTCCGAAAATGGACAAAGCCTGAGCAGCCAACGCACGAGCCGATACGTGGAATACGCACGGAAGCAATTCACCGGCGATCTTGTACATGTTGGGGATCATCAGCAACAGCCCCTGCGAAGCCGTGTAGGTCGTGGTGAGCGTACCGGCCTGGAGAGATCCGTGTACGGCACCTGCGGCACCGCCTTCGGACTGCATCTCGACGACTTTGACGGTTTCACCCCAGAAGTTTTTCTTGCCCGCAGCGGCCCATTCGTCCACATACTCGGCCATCGTGGAGGACGGCGTGATGGGATAAATGGCGGCCAGCTCGGAAAAGAGGTACGAAACATGCGCGGCGGCGTAGTTTCCGTCGCACGTGATGAATTTCTTTTCTTTTGCCATCTTTGTATATTTTTTAATTTCTCATTCTTTGTTTTAGGTTCACATTGTTTTCCATCCCCCGATTTCCCTTCTCCCGGGGAGGATAAAGAGTTTTATTTCCGTTGCGATTTTTCCTGGATATAACGGTCGATGGCCTTGGCAGCCGTCCGGCCTGCCCCCATCGCCAGAATGACCGTCGCAGCACCCGTAACGGCATCCCCACCGGCAAAGACCCCTTCGCGGGAGGTCTGTCCCTGGGCATCGGCCGTCAGGCAGCCCTTGCGGTTGGCTTCCAGACCGGGTGTGGTAGCCTTGAGCAGTGGATTGGGCGAAGTACCCAACGCCATGATGACCACATCGGCCTCGAGGGTAAATTCCGAACCCGGCACTTCCACCGGACGTCTCCGTCCGCTCTCGTCCGGTTCACCCAGTTCCATGCGGATGCATTCGATGGCCCGAACCCGGCCCTTGTCGTCGCCCAGCACCCGTACAGGGTTGGTCAAAAAGTCAAAGAGGATCCCTTCCTGTTTGGCATGGTGGACTTCCTCCACACGAGCCGGAAGCTCCTTTTCCGTACGGCGGTACACGATATGCACCTCCGCACCCAGACGCAAGGCGGTACGCGCAGCATCCATGGCCACGTTGCCTCCGCCGACCACGATGACTTTGTGTCCGACGTAAATAGGGGTATCGGCCTGCGGATCGTAGGCGCGCATCAGATTGGCCCGGGTAAGGAATTCGTTGGCCGAAACCACTCCGTTGAGGCTCTCGCCCTCGATGCCCATGAAGTTGGGCAAACCCGCGCCGCTGCCGATAAAAACCGCTTCGTATCCGTCCTGATCCATCAGCGAATCGATGGTAACCGTCCGTCCGACGATGACGTTGGTCTCGATCTCCACTCCCATCTTGCGAACGTTGTCGATCTCGTGAGCCACGACCTTCTCCTTGGGCAGGCGGAACTCGGGAATACCGTATTCCAACACGCCACCCGCTTTGTGCAGGGCTTCGAAGATCTTTACCTGGTAACCCATCGCCGCCAGTTCACCGGCACAGGCCAGTCCCGAAGGGCCGCTGCCGATTACCGCCACCTTGTGTCCATTGGCAGGCTGCATCTGCGTCTTGACCTGCTTGCCGTTTTCCCGCATCCAGTCGGCGGTAAAACGTTCGAGTTTGCCGATGGACACCGGCTCGAACTTCACGCCCATGATGCACGCACCCTCGCATTGCGTTTCCTGCGGGCATACGCGACCGCAGATAGCCGGAAGGGCGCTGTCGCGCGCAATGACTTCGGCAGCTTTCTCGAAGTCGCCCCGGGCAACTTCAGCGATAAAATCCGGGATCTGCACCGAAACGGGGCAAGCCTCCACGCATTTGGGTTTCTTGCAGTGCAGGCAACGCTGGGCTTCCAGTACGGCCTCCTCGGGGGTAAAGCCATAACAAACTTCCTCGAAATTGTGCGCCCGCACCTGCGGATCCTGCTCCTTGGGATATATTCTGGGACCTTTTGCAGCCATTTTCTTCGTCTATCTACTGATTGTTAGCAGCCTTGTCGGCCAATTGTTCCATGCAGCGGCAATCGCGCTCCTTTTCCTCCTCGCGGAACATCGCCCCGCGGCGCATTGCCAGGTCAAAATCCACCTGATGAGCGTCGAATTCCGGACCGTCCACACAGGTAAAGCGCACCTTTCCACCGACCGTTACCCGGCAGGCACCGCACATCCCGGTACCGTCCACCATCATCGAGTTGAGCGATGCAATGGTCGGGATGCCGTATTCCTTGGTAGCCAGTGCGGCGAATTTCATCATGATCATCGGGCCGATGGCGATCACCTGGTCGAAACGGGCACCGGAGTCCATCAACTGCTTGAACAAGCCGGTAACCATGCCGTGATACCCCCGCGAACCGTCGTCAGTAGCTATGTGCAGGGTGGCGCCGAGGGCTTCCATCTCTTTGTCCAGCAGGATAAAATCCTGGGTCTTCCCACCGATGATCACATCGGCCGAAGCTCCCCGCTCGCGCAGCCATTTGACTTGAGGGTAGACCGGAGCAGCTCCGACACCACCGGCGATAAACAGGCGCTTCTTGCTGCGCAGCTCCTCGTCGTTCTCGTGGACAAACTCCGAAGGATGTCCCAGCGGGCCCACAAAATCGGTAAAACAGTCGTTCTGTTCCAGAGCGCAGATCTTGCGCGAAGAGGCTCCTACGATCTGAACGACGATGGCCACCGTGCCCTTTTCACGGTCGTAATCCACGACCGTCAGAGGGATGCGTTCGCCCAATTCGCCCGTGCGGACGATGACAAACTGACCGGGAAGAGCCGAAGCCGCTACCCGCGGCGCATGCACTTCCATGTAGTAAATGTTGGGCGCCAGCAGCTTTTTCTGTGTGATTTCGTACATCGCGATGTCGTATATTTCTTTTTTCGACTTGACCTGCAAAGGTACCAATTCTCTCCTTTACTGCCAAAAAAAAGCCCGTTTTATCAAACATTTATAAAACGAGCTTCTGCTTTTGCTGACTTTATCCTAAATTCATTCCGGGTACAAAAACGGCTCTTCCTCTGCGGATTCGACCCCCAGAGCCTCGTAAATGTACTTGTAGGTGGACAGCAGCACCGGACGCCCGTCGAGTACGGCGATGTCGTGCTCAAAGTGCGCGGAAGGCTTCAGGTCTTTGGTCAGGATGGTCCACCCGTCGGAAAGTTCGCGGATGCGGTGCGTGCCCAGGTTGATCATCGGCTCGATGGCCAGCACCATGCCGTTTTCGATCCGCTCGCCATGGCCGCGCGTGCCGTAATTGGGCACCAGGGGGTCTTCATGTACTTTCTTGCCCAGCCCGTGGCCGCAAAGCTCGCGCACCACGCCGTATCCGTAGTCTTCGCAATAGCGTTGGATGGCATGGCCGATGTCGCCGATGTGGTTGCCTTCCTTGGCTTGCGCGATGCCCCGGTAAAGGCTGTCCTTGGTTACTTTCAACAGTTTGGCCACACGAGGGTCGATTTCCCCGACAGCAAAGGTATAGGCGTGGTCGCCGTGGTATCCGTCCACTTCGGCTCCGAAATCGATGGAAACGATGTCGCCTTCACGCAAGGGTTCCTTGTTGGGAATCCCGTGTACCACCTGCGCCCCTACCGAGATGCAGCAGGCGTTGGGAAATCCATACAGGCCCTTGAAGGAAGGTTTCGCTCCGTGATCCAACACGAACTCTTCGGCCAGTTTGTCCAGCTGGAGGGTCGTTACGCCAGGTTTGACTTCTGAAGCCAACATGCCGAGCGTACGGGAAACCATCAGCGCCGCACGGCGAACCTTGGCGATTTCTTCCTTGGTTTTTAAGTGTATCATTTTTTCTCTTTGGACGTATTTCGCCCTCTTTTTTTCTGCTCGCTCCCCATGCGCCTTGTCCGGGGCTGTTTTCCTGCCCCACCGGTTTGTTTCAAACGGACCGGAGTGCGGACAAAGGCCGTCGTCTCTGCGTCAGTTCATCCGGATCCAGCGCCAGAGGTCCTTGTAGGTCGGTTTGTTGCCATAGGACAACAGACCGATCCGGTAGATCTTGGCTGCCATCCACGTAACGGCCAGGAACGCAGCCACCAGCAGCAGCGCCGAGACGACCACCTCCCATGCGGGCACCCCGAAGGGGATGCGCACCATCATCATTACCGGCGAGGTGAGCGGGATCATCGACATCCAGAAAGCCACCGGACCGTCGGGATTTTCCACACTCAAAAAAGCGCAATAAAACGCGACCAACAGCGGGATCGTGATGGGCATCACGAATTGACCCGCATCGCCAGCCGAATCCACCGCTGCGCCGACCGCTGCATACAGCGAGGCGTAAAGCAGATACCCCAGAATAAAGAACACGATCGAGATGAGCCCGATACCCAGGAAATCGATCTGCGCCAGCTGGGCGACGAATTGGGCCATCTCCCCGGACGAACCGCTGGCCGTTTCCATGGCTGCAGCCGCCTGAGGTGCCGTCTGGGCGACGGTCTGGGTCATCTGCTCGGTTACCTGCGGCGATATTTCCGACGGATCGGGTCCCAACACGGAAGAGAGTCCGGCCACCCCGACGATGGACAGTCCGGTGAGCATCACCACCCAGATAGCCAACTGGGTGATGCAGACCAGACCCGAACTGATGATCTTGCCGATCATCAGTTCAAAAGGCCGCACGGAAGAGATGATGACTTCGACGATGCGGTTGGTCTTTTCCTCCAGGGTGGAGATCATCACCATGTTGCCGCTGAAGACCATGAACATATACAGCATGAAGCACAGGATAAAGGCCAGGGCGAGCTTGATCCCTTGGACGACGTTCCCGTCGGTCTGCTCGTCGGCTTCCTGGCTCACGTCCACCAGACGGATGGACACATCGGCATCGGTCGAGGCCAATACCTTGGGATCGACGCCCAACCGTTCGATCTTCCGGTCCTTGATGATGCGTTCTACCTGCGAGGCGACGGTACCCTGCACCGATATCGGTACGTTTTCGTTGTAGTACATGGCTGTGCCGCGCTCGATCACCGAATAGTCGTCCGTGGTATCGGCCGGAAAGACCACCACTCCTTTGAAGGAATCATCGCGCAGGGGCAGCACCTTGGCCGAATCCAGCGGAAGGGACGCTACGTCCAAAGCCACGAAACGGAGATTGTCGTCGCCCTCGATCCGGGAAGCCATCCGCCCGGAGAGGTCGTACAGCCCCACGGTAGTCGTTTCGCTCTCGTTGACCGCAGCCAGAAAAGCGATGAGCACGCCTACGGCCACCAAAGCGATGGGCGTAAGGAGACCGACCAGCCAGAACGATTTTTTGCGCACCCGCATGAGGTATTCATGACGGATGATAAGTCCTATTTTATTTTTGGATGCCATGGTATCGAAAGGATTTTTCTCGTTTTATTTTTCGGATCATACACCGGACAGGAAAAGTGAGGTTCACGCCGCCCCTCCGGCAGAAGTCAGGCTTCCTGCGTCGCCTTCGACTGCCTGGAAGAAAATATCGCTCACCGAAGGCAGTTGCTCGGCAAAGGAATGGATCTGTCCCATCGAAGCGAGCGTGCTCAACAAAGCATTGGGATTGTCGAGATCCTTCAGACGGAAGAGCGCCTGAGGTTTGATCGTGCGCGGATCGTCCTCCCAACCGATAAATTCGGGCAGGGCCTCCAGCGCGCTGCGCTGTTCGGCGCGAATGTCGATGTCCACCTTGTACACTCCCTGGCGGTAACGCTCCTTGATACGGGTAAGCTCGCCCGAAAGGATCCCCCGGCCTTTGTCGATCAGCAGGATGTGGGAACACATCTGCTCCACCGACTCCATCCGGTGGGTAGAAAACAGGATGGTCGTGCCGTTCTTGCACATCTGTTCGATCTCGCTGCGGATCATCTCGGCATTGATGGGGTCAAAACCGCTGAAAGGCTCGTCGAGGATCATGACCTCCGGCTCGTGGAGGACGTTGACGATAAACTGAACCTTCTGCGCCATCCCCTTGGAGAGTTCCTGGATTTTTTTGTTCGCCCAGTTCTCGATGCCGAATTTGGCGAGCCACTTGCGGATGCGCAATTTGGCCTGATGCGCCGACAGACCCTTGAGCTGGGCCAGGTACATCGCCTGATCCATCACCGTCAGGTTCTTGTACAAGCCGCGCTCCTCGGGCATATAACCGATCCGGGCGATGTCTTCCCGCACCAGCGGGTGTCCGGCAAAGTAGATCTGCCCCTGGGTGGGCACGAGGATCTGGTTGATCAAGCGGATAAAAGTCGTTTTCCCCGCTCCGTTGGGACCGAGCAAACCGAAAAGGCTGCCGCGCGGGATTTCGACATTCAAATGGTCGAGGGCGGTCTGCTGACCATATTTCTTGGTCAATTCCTCCGCCCGCAAAATCGTGTCCGACATATATTTGGATATTTTTAGATGCTATGCGCTACCGGGTATTTCCCGAGCAATTTTTCCTCTTTCTTATCTTCTCCCTCCCCCCCTTTTCCCTGCCTGTTCCGCCTTCGTTCGGGACATTCTCGCGCTTATCGGCACCGCTTTGTCCTGTTTTCCATGGGAAAGGAAAAAATTTTTGCAAATATACGCAGTTTTTGTTTGTACTTTTGCACCCTCCGTTCAGGCGGACAAGGGATCCACAAACAAAAAACAGAACTATTTCACGCCATGACTGCTGCCGAACTCCTCCTGCTGGCCCTCGGGCTGTCAATGGACAGTTTTGCCGCCTCGGTATCGGGCGGAGTAGCCATGAAACGCTTCTCGATGCCCCGCGCCTTGAAGATCGCCCTGACACTGGCCGCCTTTCAGGCCGCCATGCCGGTTATCGGATGGATCGCCGGAGAACATTTCAAAAGCCTGATCGAAAGCCTCGACCACTGGATCGCCTTCGCCCTGTTGGGATTTCTCGGTGGGAAAATGATCTGGGAAAGCCTGCGGGAAGGCCGCGCGCTCAAAGACACCTGTTCCTGTCCGAAAGCCCCGGAAGGAGACACGGCCCACCCCTGGAGCACCCGCACCACCTTGTGCATCGCCTTGGCCACCAGCATCGACGCCCTGGCCGTAGGCATCTCGTTTGCCTTTCTCAACATCCGGATCGTGCTGGCCACCGTCATCATCTTTGCCGTAACACTTGCCTCGTCCCTCTCGGGCATCGGCATGGGTCTGCGTTTCGGACTGCGGCTCAACCGCTGGGCCGGACTCTCCGGAGGCATCATCCTGGTGGGCATCGGAGTAAAAATCCTCGTGGAACATCTCCTCGCACACGGAAGCTAACCCCCGCAACACCCGATCCAGGGAAACAACGATCGTCTTTTCGCTCCCAGCCGAACCTCCGGGCCAGGAACTATTTTCCTTATATCCCCCGCTGACGAACCGCCTCGTACAGTACCGCCGCACAAGCCGCTGAAACGTTGAGCGAACCGATCTGTCCAGCCATCGGGAGTTTCACCCGCAGGTCGGCCAAACGGAGCAGTTGTTTGGAAATCCCCTTTTCCTCATTGCCCATCACCAAGGCCAGCGGCCCGGTCAGATCGGCCGAATAGACCATCGCATCCGTTTTTTCCGTCGCGCAGACAAGGCGCAGACCACATTGCTTCAGGTAGTAGGCCGTATCGGTCAGGTTGGCCGACTTGCAGATCGGCACGCGGAACATCGCCCCGGCCGAAGCTTTCACCGCCTCGGCACTCACCGGAGCCGCCCCCTGCGCCGCCACCACCACGGCATTGACGCCCGCGCATTCGGCCGTGCGGACGATGGCCCCGAAGTTGCGTACATCGGTCAGATGGTCCAAGAGCAACACCCAAGGCATTCCTCCCCGTCCCATCACCTCCTCGACCACTCCCTCTACCGAGGCGAACTCCACCGGCGAGAGAAAAGCAAAAACCCCCTGGTGGTTTTCCCGGGTCAGGCGGTCGAGTTTTTCCTGCGGCACGAGGCTGTAAGCCAACGAATGTTCCTTGAGCATGTGCATGAGCTCGGCGGCCGCCTCGCCCCGCAAGCCTCGCTGAATGAATATCTTGTCGGGTATCTTCCCGCTATCCACCGCCTCCATCAGCGGACGGATGCCAAATACGCTCATGTTTTCCTTGTGGTCCATCGGAGTCTTCTCTCTGGTTATCTCGCAAACAAAGGTATGAAACCTTCCGAGGATACCGCGATTTTTCCCTCCATTTTCTCCCTCCGGAGGCCCCCTCCGCTGGCACAGCCGGCCCCCAAAGCCCTATGCAGCCCGAAAGGAAAACAAAATCTCGGGAAAACCGCCGCATTTTCCGGCAAATCTCGCTATATTAGCCCACTATTGCAGCAAGAAAACACCGCAAACCCACACAAACCGCACAGCATGACTTTAGTCCAACTCCAATACATCCTGGCCGTAGCCCGCTGGGGCAGTTTTACCACAGCGGCCGAAAAGTGCTTCGTCACCCAACCGACCCTCTCGATGCAGGTACAGAAACTCGAAGAGGAACTCGGGGTACAGATCTTCGACCGCAACAAAAAACCCGTCGCCCCCACTCCCCTCGGACAGCAGATCGTCGCCCAGGCGGCGGCCACCGTCGGAGAATCGATGCGGATAAAGGACCTGATCGACCAGGCGAAAGGTTCGGTGTCGGGCGATTTCCACTTGGGGATCATCCCCTCGGTGATGCCCTCGCTGCTGCCGCTCTTTCTGAAGACCTACACCCGGAAATACCCCAAGGTTACCCTCCATCTGGAGGAATTGCAAACCGCCGACATGGTCCAGGCACTGAAAGAAAAAGTGATCGACGCCGGCATCGCCGCCACCCCCTTGGGCGACCCCGCCATTACGGAAGAACCGTTGTACTACGAACCGATGGTCGCCCTGGTAGGAAACGAATCGCCACTGCTGGCCAAAACAAAACTTACGCCGGCCGACCTGGGAAACGAACAGCTCCTGCTGCTGGAAAACGGGCACTGCTTCCGCAACAGCGTACTCAACCTGTGCCAGGAAGCCCGCAAGAATGCCGAGAAGCAGCGCTTCCGTCTCTCGAGCGGCAATTTCGACACGCTCATCGGCCTGACCAAAGAAGGCTTCGGTACCACGGTGCTCCCGTACCTGACCGCCATGGCCCTCCCCGAGGAAGACCGGCGGATGCTGCGCGAATTTGAAAAACCGGTGCCCGCCCGCGAGGTGAGCCTGATCCGCTCGACCACCCAACTCCGGCAGAAAGTTTCGGACTCGGTGCGCGAAACCATCCGGGGGATCATCCGGGGAATGATCCTGCTCGACCAAACGAAAGTCCTCAGCCCCATCGAAGGACAAAAGGCAAAAGACATCGCCTTGTGATCCCTTCGGGGTCGGAAAAAAGCCGTGCGGGGGAATTTTTTCGAAAATTCCCCCGCACAGTTTTTATTATTATTTCTCTGATTTCTAATTCATTAAAAGGAAATTCGGCTTCCTCATTAACATTTATCCGAAGCACCTCCTTCCCACCGTCCGCAAATATCCGCCTCCCGCGGGCCCATCAGCGCCCCAAAAAGATGAGCAGCACCGAAATGTCCGCCGGGCTCACCCCGCTGATGCGGGAAGCCTGCCCGATATTTCTCGGACGGATCTTTTCCAGTTTTTGCCGGGCCTCGATCGAAATGGAACCGATGCGCATAAAGTCGAAATCCTCCGGAATGGCGACCGACTCCAGACGGTGGAGTTTGCGGACGTTCTCCTGTTCCTTTTCAATGTACCCCTCGTACTTGATCGTGATCTCGGCCTGCTGCACGGCATCGTCGGCGATGTCGTTTTCGACGATGAACGCCTCGATACTCGGGAATGTCTCCCGCATGTCGTCCATCGAAATATTCGGACGGGAAAGGATCCGGTCGGCCTTGCAACCCTGCGACAAGGGAGCCGACCGACGCTTTTCGAGCAAAGGAGCCGCCTGAGCGACCGTCACGGAGAGTTCGCGGAATTCCTCTACCAGCCGTTCGGCATCCCGCACCTTCCGCTCTACCCGCTCCAGCGCGCGGTCGTCCACCGTCCCCAGTTCGTGAGCCAGGGGAGTAAGGCGGATGTCCGCATTGTCCCCGCGAAGCAAGGTACGGTACTCGGCCCGGGAAGTAAACATCCGGTAGGGTTCCTGCGTGCCTTTGGTGATCAGGTCGTCGATGAGCACCCCGGTATAGGCCTGGTCGCGCCGCAGAACGAAAGGCGCACGCCCCGTCGTTTTCAACGCCGCATTGATCCCCGCCATGAGGCCTTGGCAAGCCGCCTCCTCGTAACCCGTGGTACCGTTTATCTGTCCGGCGAAATACAGGTTTTCCACCCGCTTGGTCTCCAGAGTGGCCTGCAGCTGCGTCGGAGGGAAATAGTCGTACTCGATGGCGTAGCCCGGGCGGAGCATCCGCGCATTTTCAAAGCCCTCGACCTTTCGCAGGGCGCGTATCTGAATATCCTCGGGCAGCGACGTCGAAAATCCGTTGATGTACATCTCGACCAGCCCCCGTCCTTCCGGCTCGACGAACAAAGGATGCGAAGTCTTTTCCGCAAAACGGTTGATCTTGTCCTCCACCGAAGGGCAATACCGAGGACCTACTCCCCGGATACGGCCGGTAAAGAGCGGCGAACGGTCGAAGCCCTCGCGCAAAACGGCATGCACCTCGGGATTCGTATAAGCCATCCAACACCGCTCCTGGTGTTCAAGCGGCGGGGTATCCGAAAACGAGAAACGCCCCGGCACCGGATCGCCCTCCTGGGGGATCATCCGGGAAAAGTCCAGCGAACGGGCGTCAATCCGCGGAGGCGTCCCGGTCTTCATGCGCCCTGCCTCGAAACCGAGCGCCACCAGCGAACCGGTCAAACCCTCGGCCGAAGGCTCCGAAATACGGCCGCCCCCGAAGTGTTTTTCTCCGATATGGATCACCCCTCCCAGGAACGTCCCGTTGGTCAGCACCACGGCATCGCCCCACGCCTCTATGCCGAGCGAGGTCCGCACGCCCTGCACCGCGCCGTCCCGCACCAAAACCTCGGTAACGGTATCGGCAAACAAGTCCAATCCGTCGGTGTGTTCCAGCTCCATGCGCCACTGCTGCGAAAAGCGGTACTTGTCGCACTGCGCGCGCGGGCTCCACATCGCCGGCCCTTTGGAACGGTTGAGCATCTTGAACTGGATCATCGTCCGGTCAGTTACGATGCCCGAATACCCGCCGAGTGCATCCACTTCGCGCACGATCTGTCCTTTGGCAATACCGCCCATCGCGGGATTGCACGACATCTGCGCCACGGTTTGCAGGTTTTGCGTGATGAGCAGCGTCCGCCGTCCCATCCGCGCCGCTATCCGCGCCGCCTCGCAGCCGGCGTGGCCGCCGCCCACTACGATCACTTCGTATTTTGAAACAAATACCGACATTTTCTCACTCGTATTTCCGCCGCAAAATTACAGCAAAAGCCCCTCCCGTCAAAGCAATAATTTTTGAGCCCCCTCCTACCGAAAACCTTTCCCATCCGCCTGCCGCTTCAGAGACCTCCGCGTTCCACGTGGAACACTTTTGGATGTTTCACTCTGTCAAAAAACCTCCTTCCCCCTCGAAAACGGATCAAGCAAAACCATCCGCCGAAACTGCTTTTCAAAGATTCCCCACCGATCCTCCAGTAGGGAAACACCCCCGCAACCGACGAAGCGTTTTCCCAAGACCAAAAATCCCCTGGGGGAACTGTATTCAGACGCCTCCTCGCAACCGAACTTCGCAGGGTTTATAAATCGGAAAGGCCCCTTCAAACCTTCGGCAAAAAGACGCGGCGAAAATGTTCCACGTGGAACTAAAGATATTTCGTGTAGGCCAAAAACAGGAGGTACACTAGCAGATTGACAAAGGAAAAGAGTGCCGCTGCACGTTGGTAATATTCCGCCGAACGCCGCAGCAAACGGAAAACGATGAGCGCGAGCGCTTGCAGGACAAACAGCACCATCGGTGCGTAAACCGCCGTCAGGGCGATGTAGTTGTTGACGATCGTCCCGGAAAGAAATTCGAGCCCCGAGAGCCCGTTCACCCACAACAGCAGGAGCGAAAGACTGCTGAGCACATTGATGCTGTTGATGTATCCGTAGATCCGTTCCATCGTCTATTTGTTGTTTGCAGATGCATTTGCAAGACTCCCCGAGCGACGTCGCAATTCCTCCACAAGCCCCGGAAGAATGCGTCCGGCATCGCCTACCACCCCGTAATCGGCGTACTTGAAGATCTCGGCCTGAGGATCGGTATTGATCGCCAAAACCTTTCGGGAGCGGATCATTCCCGCTATATGCTGCAACGCACCGCTAATCCCTACCGCCAAATAAAGTGCCGGCGCCACCTTCGCCCCGGTCTGACCGACGTGTTCGAAATACGGTCGCCGACCGGCCTGGTACACCGGACGCGTACAGGCGGTCGCTCCGCCTCCATCCTGCGCCAACTGCTCCAGCAGCGGCCACAGTGAGGGCTCTACTCCCATTCCCCCGCTGACCACCAGAGGAGCCGTGCGCACATCCGTGTGCAGGGGCATCGGCCGCCGGTCCACCTGCTCCGCCTGTGCCGGAAGGGGGTGCGGGTCTTCGAGAGAGCTCACGCGCGCCAATATCCGTCCGGAAAAAACAGGCGCTTCCCCTTCGGAAGAAGAGCCCTTCGCATCGGACAAAGCCTGCTGGAAGACATCGGCCATCTGCACAAAATCTTCGGGCGGCAGAAAACGCACCGAGGCCCGAGCGGGCATCATCCGGTAGCCGGAGTACTCTTTCCTGGGCGAAAAATCCCCCGCCGGGGCGACGAGGTGAACCTGGCTGCGCATGGCGAGCATCATTTCCCGCATGGAGGGGATGCGCACCTGCTCGCTGGGGTAAATGGCTTTGTTGCACGAGAGGATCACGGGAGCCTTCACACGAAGGGTCTCGCTGAAAGCATCCGTCTGCCGGGAGACTTCGAGCCACTGCGGATCGTCCGCGCAGGGGCGGAAATCGCAGACGCCTTCCACCAGAGCGATCCCGGAGAGTTGCGAGAGCCAACGGGGAAAGTCGCCGCTGGCATAGTCCCAACCGGCTTCCCCGCACAGTACCACCGGCTGCGGACAGTCCTTCAGAAAGGCTGCCACTTCCGCCGCTGCTACATAAGCACCTCGGGGACAATCGTTTATGCGAAATACCCGCGGAGCTCCCATCGCGGCGGCATAGCGCAAGGTGCGTTCCTGCGCCTGCGGGCAGACGCTCACCACCTGCACCTGGGAAGATACCGAGAGGGCCTTCATGAGCACCTGCCTGTCCAACGGACTGATAGACAAGGCGTCGCCATCCACGCACACGACATCCTCTGCGGCGTCCACCCGCACGTGGGAATACACGTCCGAGGCGATGTGCACGGCAACCCACAGTTCCATTTGAGTATCCATTGGCATTTCGAAAAACAAAGATACTTTTTTTCAAGAATATTGCACCCGAACGAACCGAAACTTTCCGGTATTTATTAGATTTGCAAAACGGATACATCCGTTCTCTGACAAGAACAACTACCAAAATCATCAACCTGTATCATGGATACGAATACTCCCCAAGTCTCCGGCCGCATTCAGCGCCTGGAGCCGTCGGCTACCCTGGCCATGTCGGCCAAAGTCCGCGAACTCAAAGCGCAGGGTGTGGACGTGATCAGCCTCTCGCTGGGCGAAACGGACTTTTTCACCCCCGATGCCGTCAAAGAGGCCGCCAAAAAGGCCATCGACGACAACTACAGTTTTTACTCGCCGGTGGCGGGTTATCCCGAATTGAAAAAAGCCGTTTGCCACAAGTTCAAACGCGATAACAACCTGGACTACCAGCCCAACCAGATCGTGGTGTCCACAGGTGCGAAAAACTCCATCTACAACGTGATGCAGGTGCTGGTGGACAAAGGCGACGAAGTGCTGGTGCCGGCTCCCTACTGGGTAAGCTACGTGGAGATCATCAAACTGGCCGAGGGTACGCCGGTGATCATGCCGACCACCATTGAGACCAACTACAAGATCACTCCGGCCCAACTCGAAGCCGCCATCACCCCCCGTACCAAGGCCATCATCTACTCCTCGCCGTCCAACCCTACCGGTGCCGTTTACACGCGTGAGGAACTTAAAGCCCTGGCCGAGGTATTCGCCCGCCATCCGCAGGTATTCATCATCTCGGACGAGATCTACGAACACATCAACTTCACCCCGGGCGGACACACCTCCATCGCCGAATTCCCGGAAGTCTATCCGCAGACCATCGTGGTAAACGGGCTGGCCAAAGCCTATGCGATGACCGGATGGCGCATCGGCTTTATCGGCGCAGCACCCTGGATCGCCAAAGCCTGCGAGAACTTCCAGGGACAGGTAACCTCGGGTACCAATTCCGTAGCACAACAGGCAGCCATCGCTGCGCTGAATGCCGACCCCGAGACGATGGTCAAACCGATGGTCGAGGTATTCGCCCGCCGGCACCAACTGGTGCTGGAAAAACTGGCCGAAATCCCGGGACTGAAGACCGATACGCCGTACGGCGCTTTCTACGTCTTCCCCGATATTTCCTACTACAAGGGTAAGACGCTGCGCGGCACCCCGATCAACACCTCGGACGACCTGTGTCTCTACCTGCTCTCCGAGGCACACGTGGGTCTGGTAGCCGGTTCTTCCTTCGGCAACGACAACTGCATCCGCCTTTCGTATGCAGCCAGCGAGGAAGTGCTCGCCGAGGCGATCCGCCGGATCAAAGAAGCCTTGACCGAGTAAGCACCCTTCTCCTTCTGCAAGCAAAAAGGGCGGCGCCAATGGCGCCGCCCTTTTTGCTTGCCGTCCCTGAAAGAGGGACACCGACTACGGCTCGCGCACCTGCCCGTTGCCGCTGATCAGATATTTGTAGCTGGTAAGTTCCGGAAGCCCCATCGGCCCGCGGGCATGCAGTTTCTGGGTACTGATCCCTATCTCCGCCCCGAAACCGAACTGTCCCCCGTCGGTAAAGGCCGTGGAAACATTGACATAGACGCAAGCCGCATCCACCCGACGCTGGAACTCGACCGCCGTGGCCGGATTTTCCGTCAGGATGGCCTCGCTGTGCCCCGAGGAATACTTCGCAATATGGTCCAAAGCCTCCTCCAGGCTGTCCACTGTTTTAACGGCCAGGATATAGTCCTGGAACTCCGTCCCGAAACTGTGCTCGTCTGCCGCCACGAGCAGATCCTTGGGATACTTGCCCTCCAAAGCCATGTACGCACGCGGATCGGCCTGGAGCTGCACGTTCTTCTTGGCCAGCGGGGCGCACAGAGCCGGCAGATCGGCCAAACGCGAAGAGTGCACGATCAGGCAATCCAAGGCATTGCACACCGACACGCGCCGGGTCTTGGCGTTGAAAATGACCGCCGCCCCCTTCTTCACGTCGCCGTCGGCCGAAAAATACGTATGGCATACTCCGGCACCCGTCTCGATGACCGGCACGTGGGCATTGTCGCGCACATAGCGGATCAGCGAAGCGCTCCCCCGAGGGATGAGCAGATCGACATAATCGGTAGCCGTAAGCAAACGGGCCGTCGCCTCCCGGTCGTTGGGCAGCAAGGTAACCGCATCCTGCGGCACCCCGCAACGGTACAGCACTTTCTTGATGATCGAGATGATCATCGCATTGGAATGCACCGCATCCGAACCGCCTTTGAGGATACAAGCATTCGAGGTCTTGAAGCACAGGGAAAACACATCGAAACTCACATTGGGACGCGCCTCGTAGATCACCCCCACTACCCCGAAAGGCACGCGCACCTTGACGATCTCCATCCCGTTGGGGCGTGTCCAGCGGGCCATCTCCTCCCCTACGGGCGAGCGCAAGGCCGCCACGTGGCGGATATCGTCCGCTATGCCCTTGATCCGCGCAGGGGTGAGCATCAAGCGGTCGTACATCGGATCGGAAGGATCCTTGGCCGCCAGATCGCGTGCGTTTTCCTCGAGGATCGCCGCACTTTGGCGTTCGGTTTCATCGGCCAACGCCAAAAGCACCTCGTTGATCTTTGCCCCGTCGAGCAACGCCAAAGCCCGTGAAGCCTCGACCGCCCGTTCAAAAGTCTGTTTCAGTTCCATATCGCTCGTTTCTTTTTTTCAGTCCAAACACAGATAATCGTAATGCACCAGCGCCTTTCCACCCTTGCGGCCCATCTGCCTCCGAGCCTGCTGGCTGCCGGTGGAAACGCGTCCTACGCCGATCTGACGGCCGTCGGGCGCAATGATCCGCACGATGTCGTCCTTCTCGAAATCTCCCCGGATCTCGCTCACCCCGATCGGCAGCAGGCTGGTGGCCTTCTCCCCGGTGAGGGCCTGGCAAGCCAGGGGGCTGATGTGGATCTCTCCCTTGGCAAAACTCTCCGAATGGGCTATCCACTTCTTGATGGCGCTCTTGGGGGTGGAAGCAGGGACAAAACGGGTGCAAAGCGTACTCTCGTCCTGCTTTCCTCCCATCAAACGGCAAAGGATGTTCTCCCGCTTTCCGTTGGCGATGATCACCTCCGTCCCCTCGCTGGCCACCTTGGCGGCGATACGGCTCTTGGTGAGCATCCCTCCGCGCCCGAACGAGGAGCGCGACGACTGGACATAGCGCGAGAGGTCGCTTTCACCGGGCAGGATGCGTTCGATGACCCGGGAAGCCGGATCGGCAGGGTCGCCGTCGTAGATCCCGTCGATGTTGCTCAGGATCACCAGTGCCTCGGCATCCATCATCGCGGCCACCAGCCCCGAGAGTTCGTCATTGTCGGTAAACATCAATTCCGTTACCGAGATCGTATCGTTCTCGTTGACCACCGGTACTACACCGCTTTCCAGCATCACCGCCATGCAGTTGCGCTGGTTCAGGTAATGCTCCCGGGTGCCGAAACTCTCCTTGGTGGTGAGCACCTGCCCGCAGACGATGCCGTGCTCGCGGAAAAGTTCGTAATACTTCCCGATGAGCTTCCCCTGTCCGACCGCCGAAAACAACTGGCGGCTGCCCACCGCGTCGAGGTGATGGGGTTTGGGCACGACCTCGCTGCGCCCGGCCGCTACCGCGCCCGAAGATACCAGGATCACTTCCATGCCCCCGGCCATCAATTCGGCTACCTGATCCACCAGCGCAGACATCCGCGTGGTATCGAGCGTACCGTCCGCACGGGTAAGTACGTTGCTGCCTACCTTGACGACGATACGTTTGTATTTTTTTTCCAAAGCGTCTTTCACTTCGTAGTTCGTATTTTCTTGCACTTGCCCGAAAAACTTTCTATCTCCAAGCACCACACCGCCGTGCGGGGGAGGGATTTTTCCATGTACTTGAGCCCCGTGGAGACATCCTGCGGGGAATATTTCTCCAGCAAACGCCTCAGGGCTTCGCGTTTTTGCTGCGGATCGTCCACCACCCGGGCCTTGCCGCACAGCACGAGGCTCTCGTACTCGGTGGTAAACTGCGCGGAGAGGACATGAGTGCGCCCCACCACGCAGAACGATACCCGATCTTCGCTGGACAAACAACGCCACTTCCTCCCCTGGGGAGCGCAATGGAGATAGATCGCATCCTGCCCGTCCCACACGAAATTGATCGGGATGCCGTACGGCACCCCGTCCTCGCACAGGGACAACACGCCGTATTCCCCCTCGCGGAGAAGTTCGCGCGCCCGCTGTTCGTCCATCAGGCGGTCGCGACGGCGTACCGAGTCGTTGTCGTAACGCATCCCTCCGGCTTTACTTGCTGGCCAACAGACCGTCGATCACCGCCGCGGAAAATCCTCCGCGTTCCATCGCTTCCAGGCCCTTGAGGGTGATGCCTCCCGGCGTGGTTACTTTGTCTATCTCCTGCTGGGGCATCGTTCCGTTGGCCTGCAACAGCCCTACCGCCCCGCGCACCGTCTGGAGCACCATCGGCAGCGCCTGCGAAGGGTCGATGCCCATCCTGGCCGCCCCTTCGACCGAAGCCCCGATGTAGCGCAGGATATAGGCAATCCCGCACGAGCAAAGTGCCGTAACGGCCGTCATCTGTTCTTCGGGCACCAGGAAGGCCTCCCCCAAAGCACCGAAGACCGCCATCATTTCTTCCTGCTGCGCCGGCGATGCACCGTCCGCACTGATGAAAGTCGTGCTCAGCCCGATGGACACCGCCGTATTGGGAATCACGCGGAACAAAGCGGGCGAAGCACCCAGGTATTCTTTCATCCGGGCGAAGGAAAGCCCGGCCACCACCGAGGCGACCGCCTGGCGTTCCATGTCGAGCTCCGGAGCGATCTCCCGCAGGACGCCTTCGGCCAACCAGGGTTTGACCGCGACGAATACATAATCCGCCCCGCGCACCGCCTCCCGGTTGTCCGAGAGAAGGCGCACCGTGCAGTGCTGTTTTTCCAAACGTTCGAGCAGCGCCGCCCGCGCATGCGTAACGCAGACGTCCTGCCCGGCGGCCAATCCGGCCGTAACCACCCCGGCGGCTATCGCGCCGCCCATGTTTCCTCCACCGAGAACTGCTATTTTCATCTTTTTGCCATTACATTGGTTGATTCCTGCCCGCCCTTGCCCGGAACACCCGGAGGGTTTCGGACAAGGGCGAGACAAAGTTACTGTTTTCCCCCGTTCGGTCTTCATAAAATACCGGGCGACGGGGTTGCATTTTGTTAAAAAAAAAGTATATTTGTCGCTGTATATCCTTAAAAAACCTTTCCTTCTACTAACAAACGTACAAACGATGAACACTCCTGCCAAATCCGCGAGAATCCAATCGCTGGATGTATTCCGCGCGCTGACCATGCTGCTGATGCTCTGGGTAAACGAATATGCGGGCGTAAAAGACCTTCCCCACTGGATGTACCATGCCGCCGCCCAGGAAGACATGATGGGCTTCTCGGACATCATCTTCCCGGCCTTTCTCTTTGCCATGGGCATGGCCGTCCCCTTTGCCGTACAAAACCGCCTGAAGAAAGGCGACAGCCTGCTGCAAGTGACCCTGCACATCCTGCTGCGCACCGTAGCCCTGGTGGTGATGGGCCTCTTTACCGTCAACAAAGGCGCCTACGATCCCGTGGCCTCGGGCATCCCCTCGGCTTGGTATTCGCTACTGATGGTCGCCGGATTTTTCCTCGTATGGAACCTCTACCCGAAAGTTTCCGACGCCCGCCGCTACCTGTTCGCCGGGATGAAAATAGCCGGCATCGCCCTGCTGATCTATCTGCTGGTCATCTTTGTCCCCAAGGAAGGCCAGTCCTTCGGCACGAAATGGTGGGGCATCCTCGGGCTGATCGGCTGGTCGTACCTGGGCACCTCGCTCATTTACCTGGCCACCCGTTCGGACCTGCGCAAAGCCATCGCCGCCTTCCTGCTGCTGACGGCCTGCTGCCTGCTGACCTTCGCCGGCGTATTCCGGGGGACCTGGGCCGAGTACATCCCCAGCCAACCGGTACTCTACACCCTTTCGGTAGCCGGTATGCTCGCCGCCATCATCCTGCAACAATACGGACGCCGCCCGGGGAGTTTCTACGGCGTGATGGTAGCCATCGGGGTCGTCATGGCCTTGTGTGGTTGGGTGGCACACCACTGGTGGATCATTTCCAAGATCCAGGCCACTCCCACCTGGCTCTTTTATTGCTGCGCGATGTTCTTCCCGGCAGTAGCCCTGCTGCATTACCTGTGCGATGTAAAAGGCAAGGCACATTGGTTTGCCATCATCAAACCGGCCGGCACGCTGACCCTCACCTGCTACATGGTACCCTACCTGACCGGCAACCTGATGCGCTTGTTGGAACTCCACTGGCCCTCGTTTACCTACAGCGGCGGGGCCGGACTGGTACGTTGTGCGCTGTATTCCCTGGCGGCCATCTGGATCGCCTGGCTGCTTTCGAAGATCCATATCCGTCTGAAAATCTGACGCCATCTGCCCTGGCCGAAAAAATCCGAAACAGGAACGAAGGCACACCGAACATAACTTGATAAATATTATCGAGGAATACAACACCTGAAAGAACAGTTGCACCGAAGGCAACGAAACGCCCCTTGATCCCGAATCCCCGGGGGAAGGAGAAAAACCTACCCCCGTTTTTTTACCGGAGTAGCCTGGGAGAGACGCAGGCTGCTCACCACCGCCGCTGCCAGCGCAAAGCCGATGGCCACCATCAGACAGCGCAAGGGCGAAACCTCGGGCGCCGTCACGCGGAAGATCAAGGCCACCAACGTCGTCCCGAGCGTCTGCCCGAACAGACGCGCCGTCCCCTGCATCCCGCTCGCCCCACCGCTGCGCGAAGTCGGTGCCGAGGAGATGATCGTTACATTATTGGGCGTCTGGAACAATCCGAACCCCGCGCCGCACACCGCCATCCTCCAGATTATCTGGCTGTTTTCCGGCTGGGGAGGCAATTCCGCGAGCAGGAACAAACCCAATGCGAACACCGCCATTCCCACGCCTCCCAGCAGTCCCGGATGGATCTTTTCCACCAACCTTCCGGCCAACGGTGCCGCCACGATCGTGGCCAAAGGCCACGGGGTAAGCAGCAATCCCGTCTCGGCTACACTCCGCCCCAACACACCTTCCAACAAAAAAGGCAACGACACCATCGCCAACATTTGCGCGGTAAAAGAACATACGGATGTTCCGATCGAAAGCGAAAAAATGGGAATTTTCAGCAGATCCACCGGCAGGATCGGCGCCTGAAGTTTCCTTTGCCGGCGGATGAAAAAATATCCGATCGTCAGCAGCAACACCACCTGCACGGCGATCAAACGCCGGTTTTCGTCGTGGGCCAAGCCCTCAAGGGTATAGATCAAAAGACCGAAAGTCAGCGCATTGGCCACCGCACTTGTCTTGTCGAAACGATACGAATGTTCCCGGACCGGGTTTTGCGGCAGGAAAGCCCTTCCGGTAAAGAAAGCGATCGCCGCAATCGGAATATTGATCACAAAAAGCCAATGCCACGAAGCCACCGAAAGGATCGCCCCGGCCAGGGACGGCCCAGCCGCCACCGACACCGAAACGATCATTGCGTTGATCCCGATCCCCCGTCCGAGGAATTCCGGAGGGTAGATAAGCCGGATCAAAGCCGTATTGACGCTCATCACCGCTGCCGCACCGATGCCCTGCACCACCCGGGCCCCTACCAAGGTCCACAGCGAATCGGCCAAGGCACAAGCCAACGAAGCCACCCCGAAGACGGCCACCCCGAAGAGGAACACCCGTCGATAGCCATGGATATCCCCCAGTGAAGCAAACGAGAGCAAGGAAACGGTAATCACCAACTGGTAAGCATTGACCACCCAAGTGATCTGAGACGGAGAAGCCCCGAAATGGTCGGAAAGGGTAGGCAAGGCGACATTCATCACCGTCCCGTCGATCACGGACATCATGATCGCCGCCAAGACAGCCACCGCCCCCAGATAAGCTTTGGGAATGCCCAATATTTTCTTTTCCATCCCTTCCCGCGTCAAAGGAACAAAGGTAGTGAAAGGCGAGTGCAAAGCCGAGAGGGAAAACGAAGTTTTTCCCCGCAAGGTTTGCCGAGCCAAACTCTGCCTTTTAAAAAAGGCATGGAAAGCGAAAAAGTATCGTTCCCCTTTTGTCTATGCCGATACCTCAGCCCCCTGCACATGAAAACAAGAAGAAAAGCCCGTACAAAACTCATACCAACCGTATCCGGTATCGTGAAAATACATACATTTGTAGAAAGACCATCACAAGGAACATGCCGCTAAAACACTGGGACGATCCCACCCTGACGGTAGCCGGGACCGACGAAGCCGGCCGAGGATGTCTGGCCGGGCCGGTAACGGCCGCCGCCGTCATCCTGCCGACGGATTACTTCCACCCGCTGCTCAACGACTCGAAACAACTCTCCGAGCGGCAGCGGGAGACCGTGCGCCAGGATATCGAGCACCGAGCCATCTCCTGGGCCATCACCCACATCTGGCCCGAGCGCATCGACCGGATCAACATCCTCTGGGCCGCGGTGGAAGCGATGCAACAAAGCGTCGCCCAACTTTCCCCCCGCCCCGACCTGCTGCTGGTGGATGGCAACCGCTTCCGCAGCCGGGATGAGATCCCGTACCGCTGCATCGTCAAGGGCGACGCGACCTACGCCTGCATCGCCGCCGCTTCCATCCTGGCCAAAACCGAACGCGACCGCCTGATGAAACAGCTCGCCGAACAATACCCCCAGTACGGCTGGGAAAAGAACAAAGGCTATCCCAGTCCCGCACACCGCGCCGCGATCGCCGCCTGGGGCCCCTCGCCCCTGCACCGGCGCACTTTCCGCCTGCTGGACGAGCAGACGCAGTTGGCCTTCCCCGAGAAATAACATCATTCACTTATCTCATCCTTACCCACCCGTAAAAACTCTTTACCATGAAAAAATTCCTGTTTATCGGTGCTCCGCTTCCCTCCAAAGCCTATGGCTGGGTAGCACTCTTCCTGCGCCTGTTTATCGGGATCCTCATGCTGACGCATGCCTTCCCGAAGATCGCCAACTACCTGACCCTGTCGCTCACCTTTCCCGATCCGCTGGGCATCGGAAGCCAGCTCTCGCTGCTGCTCACCCTGCTGGCCGAAGGACTTTGCTCGCTGCTGGTGATCGCCGGAGCCTTTACGCGGCTGGCCGTGCTCCCGCTGGTATTCGACATGTGCATCGCCGCTTTCGTGGTGCACGCAGGACAAGGCTTTGCCCAGAAAGAACTGGCGGTGCTGTACCTGGGCTTTTACCTGCTCATCCTCGCCCTGGGGCCGGGACGCCTGTCGGTCGACCGGTTCCTGTTCCGCGAATCGTACGAAAACGACTGACCCTGCCCTGCTTCCGTTTGTATCGCGGCCGAGGTTTGTTTACCTTTGTGGGAAAGAAACCCCGGTGGAGAGAAACACCCCTCCCTCCGGTCGGTAAAACGATATGAACGGCATGATAGACAAATGGTTTTTTCGCCTGCTCAAAAGCGCGGGCATCGGCTTGTGCGCGGCAGTGACGGCAAGCGTTTTCTCGTGTGCGGACCCGGCAGCCTCCTCCCCGGAAATATCCCTGGAAGCCATCCCCGTAGGGTCGATGGCGGTGGTCCGGGTGGACAATCCCTCGGCCTTGGGACAAGTCCTGGAAGGCAACCCGTGCCGCGAAGTCTTCGATTCGCTCGACCTCACCCGCCGACTGGACGAGAGCCTGCAACTGCTCGCGCGCATCTGCGGACGGGAAAAAGCGGACCGGCCGGTCACCATCGCCGCCTCGAAAGTGGGAGCGCGGGACATCTCCCTGCTGCTGGTGTGCGATGCGGGCGGACGCACCTTGACTACCGCTTTCGGCGCGGACACCCTCACGCAAGTCCAGTCGTACGAAAAAACGGAGATAACCACCCTGAAGACCCCCTCGGGCGAATACTGCTACTACACCCGGGGCGATGCGCTGATCCTCTCCGACAACCGCCTGTACCTGGAACAGTCCATCCTCCAAGGGGCTTCCGACGGAGTCTGCCTGTCGGACGACCGCTCCTTCGCGCGCTCCTTCCCGGTGCTGCTGGGCGGAAAAAAAGCCTCGGCCGCCCTGCGCCTGCCCGAGATAAGCCGCTATGCGAAGTCCTTCTTGGGGGTCGAAACCCACCTGCTGGGCGAACTTTCCCCTTGGGCAGCGGTCGAACTGCGCACCGACAGCACCTCCCTGCGCGCCGAGGGCATCTTCTGCACGGACGATTCGACAGCCTCGCTCGCTTCGGTACTGGCCGGACAAAAGGTCAAGGACCTCACGCTGGACAACCGCTTCCCTTCCGATACCTACCGGTACCTCTATCTGGGCATCGCCGACTGGGAGAAATACTTCACGGACTACATCCTCTACCTGAAAGCCTCCTCGCAGTTTCACCTGTACAACCAGGCCTCCCGTACCTACGGACAGTTGCCCGAGGGTGAACCCTGGCGGTTTTTCCTCCCCTGGGCCGGGATCGGCCTGGCCGTGGTGCAGACCGTGGGCGAACCCGTCCCCAGCGTGCTGATCGCGACAACCGACGCACAGGCGGCTGCACAAGCCCTGGAAACGATCGCCGATTCGGCGGCGGTGCGGCCCGAGAAGTACAGAAATACGGCCATCGTACCCATCGGCTGCAAAAACATCCTCTACGACCTGGTTACCCATGCCGCTCCGCGCCAAGGTGCCGCCTTTGCGGCAGTAGCGGGCGACGTGGTGGTTTTTTCGCCTTCGGAAGCGGCTCTGAAAAAGATTCTGGACGACATCCGCCTGGGGACGACCCTCCAGACGATCGAAGGGTATGTAAAACAAAAATCCCAACTGGCCACCTCGACCCAACTGCTGGCCCTGATACGGGGCGACCTGTGGAGCGAGCAGGTCGCTGGGACCGCCCAGGAAAAACGCCGGCAGGGCAAGGCACTGGATGCCGTCGAAAAGTACGTCCGCGCCCAGGGCAAACGCTTCGAAAACCTGCGCTACAACTTCCTGCAAGTGAGCGCTACCGGGGGGACAGCCTTCCTGAACATCCGCATGGCCTGGGACGATGCCGCCGCCCGCCAAGCGGTCAAGGAATGGTCCTTCGCGCTGGATGCCCCGGCAGCCACCGCTCCCCTGGCCTTCCCCAACCACCGCAACGGGCGTTACGACGTGCTGATCCAGGATACCGAGGGGACATTGTATCTGATCTCGGACAAAGGTTCGCTGTTCTGGAAAAAGAAACTGGGTGTGGCCATTACCTCGCCCATCGTGGTGTGCGACCTCTACGACAACCATAAATACCAGATGGCTTTCTGGACCGGGAAAAAATTCCATGTCATCGACCGCCTGGGCAACTACGTAACGGCGGCCGACAAGGTAGCGCGCGCCAAAAAACTGCAGGCTCCCACGCCCCAGGCCACGGTAGTCTCGACCAACGAGATCGGCTACCAACTGCGCTCCGGCTCGATGCGCAAGGTGAAGACCCCGCAGTCCCCGCTTTCCTCTGTGGTGTACGTCCCCTCGGTCGATGCGCTGGTTTACCGTCTGGCCGACGGGAAGATCTATGCCATCCATCCCGATGGGAAAACGGTACAGGGGTTCCCCGTGATGGCGGAAAAGGATTTTACCGCGCAGGATTTCGGACGCGACCAACGTCTGGGCATCGCCGCCCTTTCCCCCGAAGGAGTGATCACCTTCTACCGCCTGCCGCAGGACGAAAACAAATGATGCGATGAAAGCCGAACAACTGGAAGACATCCTGGTGCTCTACCGCACCAAGGGCCTCTCCCGACGGGATGCCGGGCGGTTGGTGCAGCAAGCCGGCCGACCGGAAGAGGTCTTTGCCCTTTCCGCCGGGACGCTCACCGGCTGGGGGATAAAACCGGCAGTAGCGCGCACCTTGCTGGAACGCCGCCTGGACGACGCGATCCGCCGGGAGATGGATTTCGTCCAGCGCAACGACATACGCGCCATCGGCTTCTGGGAACAGGACTACCCGCCCCTGCTGCGCGAATGCCCGGATGCGCCGGTGATGCTGCTGGCCAAGGGGGCGTTCGACTTTACGGAGCTTCCCTTTGCCGTTGCCATCGTCGGCACGCGCGCCATGACCCCCTACGGAGCTGCGATGACCGACCGGATCGTCCAGGCGCTCGCCCCGTACCGCCCGGCGATCGTCAGCGGGCTGGCCTACGGAGTGGACGTCCAGGCGCACCGTGCAGCCTTGAAATACGGCCTTCCGACCCTCGGTGTGCTGGGACAAGGACTGGGCACCCCGATGTACCCGGCCCAAAACCGCGAAACAGCCCGCCAGATGTGCCATACGCCCGGGTGCGGCATTCTGACCGAATACCTGCACCTCCAGGAGGCTCTGCCGGGACTTTTCCCGGCGCGCAACCGCATCGTGGCGGGCATTGCCCGCGCAACGGTGGTCATCGAGGCCAAAGCCAAAGGCGGGGCGCTGATCACCGCCGAACTGGCGGGGGGATACAACCGCGAGGTTTTCGCCGTGCCGGGCCGCGCGAACGACCCGTGCTCCCAGGGGTGCAACACCCTCATCCGCCGCAACAAGGCCATGATCCTGGACGACCCCCAAACGCTCATCGAGGAATTGGGCCTATCGGACCGAAGTCCGAAAGCGCAGCCGGGCCGACAAAGCGAAATGTTCCTGTCGGAAAGCCCGGCAACTGTCACGCCCCCGACGCCGAACCGAAACGGAGCTGCCCCGCAGTGGGAGGAACTGCCGGAGGAAGGGAAAAAAGTAGCCCGGATGCTCTCCGGGGTGGAAAAGATGCACCTGGACGAACTTTGCACGGCGCTGGAGATGCCGGTGCAGAACCTTACCGTACTGCTGCTGGAGATGGAACTCGCCGGGATGATCGACACCCTGCCGGGGAAGTATTACGCCCTGTCGCCCCAGGCCCGAACGTGAGCTCCCCCCATGTTTTTTCGGCAAAAGTGCATCCGTATTTCATTAATTTCGTTACCTTTACCCAGACAATTATCGGTAAAGGCGTCCGAAAAAGACGGCCGCAAGGATACTGCCAAGCTCTAAAACCGACATCGCCATGCTGATAGACAAGTACATAGAAAACGCCCTCTACCTGTATCAATGCGTGATCATCCCCGGTTTCGGCGGATTCATCGCCACTGACCAGCCCCAGGATTCCGCCGGAAAAGAAGGCAAATACTCCCCGCGCAAGAAAAAGTTCGCCTTTCACCCCAACCTGAAGGTAAACGACGGCGTGCTGGCCATGTACATCGCCAACATGCGCGAGATTTCATACGCCGAGGCCATGAACGAGATCGCCCACGCGGTCGATTTTTACCTCTCCACCCTCGAAAAAGGCGACCCGGTGGACATCGAAGGGGTGGGTTCCATCCGCCCGGACGGCCAGGGGGGACTTTGCTTCGCGCAGTTCGGCGACAAGGACTTCAACCGAAAACAATACGGGCTCTCTTCGACCTGCATCCCGCAAGAAACACCCGCAGGAGAATCCGCTGCCGACATTCCGGACGAAAAAACCTACGCACATACCCGCCTGCAGATCACCCCGGCCCCGCAAGAGCCCGACACCGAAAACCCGCCACAGGAGCCATCGTCGAAAAAAGAAGGGGTCGAGACGGTCAAGAAAGCCTTCCAGATGGTGGTCGATGCTGCTACCTCGGCCGGCATCGAGGACAACCACGTAGAAAACCGCGCCATCGGGGGAATGATCAACGCCGTGCTGATGGAGGCTGTGGAAAAAGCCACCATCGACAAATACCGGGCCGACGATCCGGAGCACTTGCGCCGGCTGATCACCTCTGCGGCCGACAAAGCGAAAAAGGCTTCCGACCCGGAGGCCGAACGCGCCATAGACAGCATCGTCAGCGTCCTGATGGAACAGTCTCCCGCCCCGGCGGAAGTTCCGCAGGAGCAAACACCCGCGGCAGAAGAGACTTCGCCACACCCTGAACCGGCCCAGGAGGACGGTACGGCCTCCCAAGACGCGCCGGGTGTGGCCGAGCAGGAAAAAGAACCGGAAAAAGTCGATCCGGCCTCCGACGAATCCGCTGAAAACATAGAAGATACCGGCGAAAACAACCCTGCGGACGGACAGCAGGAAAACAATCCGCAAGAAAATGAAGAAGACGAGGACGAAGACGAGGAACACGGTTCCCACTTCCTTCGCAGCAAACCGGTGCGGATCGTCATCGGGGCGGTAGTCGTGCTGGCGGTGCTGGCGGGCTTGTTCTTCTTCGTATGCCGCGGCGGGGCCAACCTCTACTTCTGGAAAGATACCAAGGGAGATGCCATCCCCACGGCACAACCGGTTCTCCCGGCGGAGGATTCCCTCGCGGTGGACAGTACGGCACAAAACGATACTTTGCCCATGACAGACCTCACCCCGGCCATCCCTGCGGGCGATGCGCTGGATACGACCTACCTGGCCGATCTGCCTTTTTACGTGATCGCTACGTCGGTATCCGTGCGGGAAAATGCCGAGAAGGCTTTGCGCGAACTCCGCCAGAGGGGTTACCCGGCGGTTTATGCCGGGTATCAGAACGGGCTGTACCTGATCGCTTACCAAGGGTTCCGCTCCCGCTCGGAGGCGATGAAATTTTACGAAGAGATCCTCAATACCACGGACAATACGCAGGTGTGGGTCAAGGTGTACAACCGCAACGCCGACAAGAAAACCGACTGATCGCGCAAAGAGAGGCTTCGGCGAGCATGCAAGCAAAAGGCGAGCGGCCAATGGCCGCTCGCCTTTTGCTTGCATGCTCGCCCCGGAGCAAGATGCCTCGGGTGCAATTTTTTGTGGAAATCCCGCCCCGAATTGCTACCTTTGTGCAGAATATACATAGGTCTGAAAAAACAGAAGGAAAATGAAAATATCTTACAACTGGCTGAAAGAGTTCGCACCTTTTACCCTGGAGGAAGAAAAGGCTGCGGAAATCCTCACTGACCTCGGATTGGAAATCGAAGGGATGGAACGCTGGGAAAGCGTTCGCGGAGGGCTTCGCGGGATCGTCATCGGCAAAGTCCTCACCTGCGTACCCCACCCCAATTCGGATCACCTGCATATCACCACCGTCGATCTGGGCGACGGCTCGCCGGTACAGATCGTCTGCGGCGCCCCGAACGTAGCCGCCGGACAAACCGTCCCGGTAGCCACCCTCGGAGCCGTCCTGTACGACAAGGACGGCAGCGAATTCCGCATCAAGGAAAGCAAACTCCGCGGAGAAGTCTCCAAAGGGATGATCTGTGCCGAGGACGAACTCGGCCTGGGCGACTCGCACGAAGGCATCATGGTGCTCCCGGACGACATCCCGGCCGGCACGCCGGCCAGCGAAGTTTTCCACGTGGAAACCGACACCGTATTCGAAATCGGACTGACCCCCAACCGCGCCGACGCCATGAGCCACCTGGGAGTGGCACGCGATCTGGCCGCCCGGTTGAAATATCAGGGAGAACCGCTCGAAATCACCCTTCCCCAGCGGGAAATACAACCCACGGACGAGTTCCCCGTCAAGGTCGTGGTGGAAGACCCCAAACGGGCCCCGCGCTACTGCGGCATCGTGATCAAAGGTGTCAAGATCGCCCCGTCGCCCGCCTGGCTGGCCAACCGCCTGAAAGCCGTCGGGGTAAATTCTATCAACAACGTGGTGGACATCACCAACTACGTGCTGCAATCCCTGGGGCAACCCCTGCACGCGTTCGACCTGCGGCAGGTAGGCGGAGAAATCCACGTGAAGACCTGCCCGGAAGGCACGCCGTTCGTTACCCTGGACGGTGAGCAGCGCAAACTCTCGCAGGAAGACCTGATGATCTGCTCGGCTACCGCACCGATGTGCATCGCAGGCGTGTACGGCGGTCTGGAATCCGGCATCAAAGACGACACCACCGACGTCTTCATCGAAAGTGCCTATTTCGACCCCGTTACTATCCGCCGTACCTCCAAACGCCACGGCCTGCAGACCGACGCTTCGTTCCGCTACGAGCGGGGCATCGACCCGAACATCACCATCGATGCGCTTTGCCTGGCAGCACGGCTCATGTGCACGCTGGCCGGAGGACATATCGCCTCGGGCATTACCGACATCTGCTCCGATCCGGCGGTCAAGGCTCCCTTCCCCGTTACCTTCCGCTACGACCACGTAGCCCGGCTGCTAGGCAAGGACATCCCGCACCAGGACATCCGGAAGATCCTCGAAGCACTCGAAATAAAGATCGTGGAGCAGACCCCGGAGGCCCTCCGCCTCGAAGTGCCCGCTTACCGGGTGGACGTGCAGCGCGAGGCCGACGTAGCCGAAGACCTGCTGCGGGTGTACGGATACAACCACATCGAAGTAAGCCCGGTGCTGCACACCTCCATCGTATCGGACGACAAGCGCAGTCCGGAACGTCTGTTCAACCTCTGCGGCGACCTGCTGGCTGCCCGGGGATACCATGAGATCATGTCCAACTCCCTGACGCGAAGCGCCTACACTGCGCTTTCCAAAGACATCGACCCGCAGACGACCGTCCGCCTGCTCAATCCTCTCAGCTCCGACCTGGATGTATTGCGCCAGAGCCTGCTGTTCTGCGCCCTGGAAGCCGTGGCCCGCAACATCAGCCACCGCCGCTCCGACCTGCGTCTGTTCGAACTGGGCAAGACCTACAACCATTACGGCGACCGGTATGTCGAAGAGAGTCACCTGGCCATGACCCTCACCGGAAAGGCCAACGAGGAGTCTTGGCGGGGTCCGCAGCGCGAGGCCAACTACTACGACCTGCGGGCGGATTTCGACCGGGTAATGGCACGTCTGGGCATCGGCGAACTGAATACGATCCCTTGCGAGAGCGACCTGCTGTCCGAAGGGGCGGACATTGCCAGCGGGAAGACGGTCATCGCGCGCATCGGCAAGGTTTCCCGCCGCATCCTCAAGGCCTTCGACATCGCGCAGGACGTGTACTACTGCGACATCCTGTGGGAAAAAGTGCTGGAACTGGCCCGCAAATCCTCCATCACGTGCCAGGACCTGCCCAAATACCCGTCCGTACGTCGCGACCTGGCACTGCTGGTCGATGAAAACGTTACCTACCAGCAACTCCACAACGCGGCTTTCGCTGCCGAGCGCCACATTCTGAAAAGCGTAAACCTGTTCGACGTATATCAAGGGAAAAACCTGCCGGAAGGCAAGAAATCCTACGCGTTGAGCTTTACCCTGGCCGATGCGGAAAAGACGCTGGACGAAAAACGCATCGAAACCGCGATGAAGAAACTGATGGGTGCCTTCGAAAAACAGTTCGGAGCTACTCTGCGCGCATGATTTCTCCTGCAGTTTGCCCGAAAGAACAACTAACGCCAAAGGCCGTATGAGGGACTTTTTCAAAAATCAATACGTGCTCCACAGTTTGGGAGCCATTGCCGTGATCGTGGTGCTGGTGGCCGGATTTCTCTTCTGGCTCAAGGGCTATACGCGCCACGACCAGACCACGCCGACCCCCGACCTGCAAGGCATGGACGCTACGCTGGCGGTACAAACCCTCGAAGCGATGGGATTTCGCTGGACGATCATTGACTCCTCGCGCTACGAACCGGACAAACGTCCGCGTGCCGTGCTCTCCCAAGACCCTTCGGCCGGTACAGCCGTAAAGGAAGGACGGAAGATCTACCTGAAGATCAACCGGTCTTCGTGGGAAACCGTTTCGGTACCGACGGTCGATTTTGAAAACGACAAGATCGAAAACGTCGCCAAACGCCTGCAAGCCGTCGGGTTTATCGTGGGCGACACCATCTACCGCCCGCACATCGGCCGCGATGTCGTACTGGGCCTCTCGGTGGACGGCGTCGAAATCCATCCGGGCGACCAGTTCCCCAAAGCGACCGTCATCGACCTGATCGCAGGCGAAGGCGACCAACCCCTCCTCGCCGAGGACACCTTGAGCATCGAAGATTTCTAACCCCCCGCACTCCCCCTTCCTCCGCGAGCCTCGCTACCCGGTGGAAGATTTGCCGGAAAAAGCATTTTCTCGCCTTCTTACCCGCACGGGCCGTCCCAACCTGTCCCTCTCTCCCGGGGAGGAATGGAAAAATGAGGGAGGGAAGGAAGAAAAAAGGCAAAAATACCGGGATACGGAGCCTCCAAAACAAACGAAGACTTTCTATGGAGATACAGGAAGAGGATTTTCTGGACAACGGTTCGCCCAGCGGCGAAGTTCAGGACGAACTGTACGAACACCACCGTTTTACGGCCGATAAAGGCCAGGAGCCGCTGCGGATCGACAAATTCCTGGTACAATTCATCCAAAACGCCACCCGCAACCGGGTGCAGAACGCCATCCGCGCCCAAAACGTACTGGTGAACGACGCCCCCGTCAAGCCCAACTACAAAGTCCGCCCGGGCGATGTGATCCGCGTAGTGATGCCCACTCCGGTGCGCGAAGATGTCCTGATCCCCGAAAACATCCCCCTGAACATCGTCTACGAAGACGACGATCTGCTGGTGGTGGACAAGCCGGCCGGCATGGTAGTGCATCCGGGACACGGAAACTACACCGGTACGCTGGTCAATGCCCTGGCCTACCGGTTCCAGCAGCTTCCCTCCACCGGAGCGATGGATCGCCCGGGACTGGTCCACCGGATCGACAAGGATACCAGCGGATTGCTGGTGGTGGCCAAGACGGAACTTGCCATGAACCACCTGGCCCGCCAGTTTTTCGAACACAGTATCTCCCGGCGTTACAAAGCCCTGGTGTGGGGCGATTTTGTGGAGGACGAAGGTACCTACCGGGGAAACATCGGGCGCAACCCTTCCAACCGCCTGCAGATGGCGGTCTTCCCCGACGGAGAAGCCGGCAAGCCGGCCGTGACGCATTTCCGGGTGGTACAGCGGTTCGGATACGTTACCCTGGTGGAATGCCGACTGGAGACAGGTCGCACGCACCAGATCCGTGCCCATTTTTCGTTCCACCGCCATCCGCTGTTCTCCGATGCGCGCTACGGGGGCGACCAGATCCTGAAAGGGACCATCTCGGGCGCCTACAAACTGTTTATCCGCAGGACGATGGAGGCCCTTCCCCGGCAGGCACTCCACGCGGAACTTCTGGGCTTCGTCCACCCCACTACGGGCCAATACCTGGAATTCACCAGTCCGCTGCCGGAAGATTTCCGCACGGCGCTGCACCTGTGGGAAGACTACGCCAAGGAGAGCATGGCCGCTCGGCGTTACTGACCGCGCTCTCCCACCCTTTCCTCCCTTGACTAACGACAATTTCTAACTCTCGATAAAACAAAGACAATGGTAAAACACATCGTAATGTTCAAACTGAAACCGGAGGCCAAAAAGGACGCTCCGGAGCGGGCAAAGAAGGAACTGGAAGCTATGGTGGGGGTGGCTCCCACCCTGCGTTCGATGGAAGTGGGGATCGACTTTGCCGAAAACAATCCTTCGGCCGACCTGGTGCTTACCGCCACGTTCGACGACCGGAAAGGTCTGGAGGCTTATGCGGTAGATCCGGTGCACTTGGCTTTTCTGGCCTGGTTCAAGCCGCTGATCACCATCCGCACGGTGGTGGATTACGAACTGTAAGTCGCACTTCCGGCACACAAGCATGCAGGCGGGCGCCCCTATGGGGCGCCCGCCTGCATGCTTGTGTGCTTATGAGGGAACGAAAACAGAGGAAAAATCCCGAGAAAAAACGAAGGTCGAAAGATTTGCGTACCTTTGGGACAAACGAGCAAACGATGGGACAACTGCAAGTCTATAACGCTTCGGCCGGATCGGGAAAGACCTTTTCCCTGGTACGGGAGTACCTCGTCCTGCTCCTGTCCTCTCCCCGCCCGGATGCGTACCGCGAGATCCTAGCCATCACCTTTACCAACAAAGCGGCCTGGGAGATGAAACACCGCATCCTCTCCACCCTCGAGAGCCTCTCCCGGGGGCAGAGCGCAAGCGGCATGGGGGAACAAATCCTCGAAAAGACAGGCCTTCCCCCGCAAGTGCTTTGGCAGCGCGCCGGAGAGATCCTCGAAGCGATCTTCAACGACTATTCGGCCTTTTCCGTCGGGACGATCGACTCGTTTACCACGCGGCTGGTACGGAGCTTTTCCCACGAACTGCCCCTGCCGGTAGGCTTCGACATCGTGGTGGATGCCGACCAAATCCTGCGTCAGGCCGTCGATCTGCTGCTGCTACGCGCCGGCAGCGACGGAGAACTCTCCGAAATGCTCCTGGACTTCGTGTTGCACAACGTGGACAACGGCAACAGCTGGGACATCACCTCCCTGCTCCTTTCCGGGGCGCGGATGGGGCAGGAAAAAGCCGCCGACGAAGCCCTGGAAAAACTGGCCGACAAAAAAATAGGCGACTACCTGACGCTGCGCCGCCGCCTGCTGCGCTACCTGGCCGATGTCGAGAAAAAAGTATCCGAAACAGGCCAGAAGGCTTGCCGGATCATCTATCAGGAACTCTGCTCGGACAAGATCCTGGCCGGAGGAGCCAACGGCATCGCCGGCTTTTTCCGCAAGGCGGCCGCCGGCAACGTCTCCGCCCTGGACCCCAACGCCTCGGCCGTGGAAAAGTTCCTGGCCGGCAAGTACGCCTCCTCGACGGCCACCGCGGAACAAAAGATCGCCGTAGGCGCGCAGTACCAACCCTTGTGCGCTTTGGCCGAAGAGATCGCCTCCCTGCTGGAAACGCACAAAAAGGCCTACGGATACGCCCAGATGGTCCTTGCCCCCTTGAGCAAGATGGGCGTTGCTTCCCAGATCGGCTCGCAGGTGGATGCCATCAAACAGCGCAGCGGGGTGATGCTCCTCTCGGAATTCAACCAGATCGTCAGCCGCCACCTGCGCCAGGAACCCGTCCCGTTCATCTACGAAAAACTGGGCGAACGCTACAAGCATTACTTTATCGACGAATTCCAGGATACCTCCACCCTCCAATGGGACAACATCCGCGCCCTGATATATAACCAACTGGCCCAGGACGGCAGCGGACTGGTCGTAGGCGACGCCAAACAAGCCATCTACCGCTGGCGGGGCGGAGATACCCGGCAGTTCATCGACCTGTACCAGCGGGGCGGAGGACTTCCCCCCGAACAGTACCGGGTAGAAAACCTGACCACCAACTACCGCAGCGGAGGAGTGATCGTCGATTTTACCAACGAATTTTTCACCCTCATCGCCCCCGTTGCCCTTGACGAAACCTTCCGCCGGGTATACGAGGAAGGCAACCATCAGGCGTCCAAAGCCCCCGGAGAAGGCTTTGTCTCCATCCGCACCCTCGAAGGCCGTACGGTCGAAGACCGCAGGGAACCCACCCTGCTCGCCATCCTGGAGGAAATCGACCGCGTTACCCGCCTCGACGGATATTCCTACCGCGACATCGCCGTGATCTATCGTTCCAACCGCGACGGAAGCCAGATCGCCGAATACCTCTCCGCCCACGGGATACCGGTACAGTCGTCGGAAAGCCTGCTGATCGACTCCTCCCGCGCCGTGCGGGTACTGGTGGCCGCCCTGCGCACCCTCGCTTTTCCGGACGACCTGCAGGCACGCGCCACCCTGGCCGACTACCTGGAAGAAAAAGGCGCTTTTTCGGCCCAAGACCCCGATGCGGAAAAAAGCCGGATCATCACCTCCCCTGCAGCGGCTTTCTTCGAAGCCCTCGAAAAGTTCTCCGCCGGGAAGTTCCTCCACCGGGAAGCCCAACAGTTTCCCCTGTACGAATGCGTGGAATACCTCGCCTCGGGGCTTTCCCTGTGGGGACAAGGGCAGGATGCCTACCTGACGGCTTTCTTGGACCTCGCGGGACAATTCGTCCGCGATACCTCGGCCTCGCCGGTCGCCCTGCTCGAAGAGTGGGACACCCGCCGCGCCACGGCCAGCATCCCTTCGGGCGAGGCGGGCAATGCCGTCTCACTGATGACCATCCACAAGGCAAAAGGGCTGGAATTTCCGGTAGCCATCGTCCCGTTCGCCAGCTGGTCGATCAGCGACCGCGAAGAGGTATGGATCGACATTCCGGAAGAAGAAAAACCCCTCGAAGGCCTTCCGGTAGCCCTGGTTCCCCTTTCGGGTGTGAAAAAGAACGGACTGGACCAAATCTACGCCCAGTATCAGGGACGCATCCTGGCCGACAACCTCAACCTGCTGTACGTCGCCCTCACCCGGGCCAAGAGACAGCTCCACATCCTTACCAGTACGGACGTTCCGGGCCGCACCGTGGGTGAATATTTCGGCTATTTCCTGGGAAATGTCGATATCGTAAACCAGGACGATCCACAAGGCATCTACACATACAGCATAGGACAACGCACCCCAGCGCACGAACGGGAGGAAACAACCGATCTCTTCCCGGTGGAACGATGGAACGGCACTCCTTGGCGCGAGCGCCTTCGGGTAAACCTCGACTGGAAAAAAGTCTGGGCCACCCCGGCCGCCGAAGCGGTGGAGCGTGGCAACCGGATACACCGGGTGCTTTCCGACGTAACGGACGCCCAGGGAGTGGACGCTGCCGTTTCGCGTGCGCTGCGCACGGGTCTTTTCCCTTGGGAAGAAGCCGAGTGCATTTCCCGGGCAGTACACGCAGTAGTCGCCCATCCGTCCCTTTCCCAGTATTACGCCGCGCCTTGGCAGGGCGAAGCGGAAAGGGAACTGAAAACCGCCCAAGGCAAGGTATTGCGCCCCGACCGGGTGTGCATAGACGGAGATCGGGCCGTGGTTCTGGACTACAAGACGGGAGCGCCCCGGGCAGAACACAGCGCACAGGTGGCCGAATACGCCCTGGTACTCCAAAACATGGGATATAAAGTAGAAAAATGCCTTTTAATTTATTTGAACGACGATAAAATCGAGGTGCAAGCGTGTTAATTAGCAAAACGTTGTGATTTCCTGCCCGGGGAATTGGCTATCTTGCACACGTAACTTTTTACGGCCATGAGATACAGAGACATTTTTTTCATTGCGGCGGCCGGCTTGCTGGCGACCGGTTGTTCTTCCGAGGCTTTTCCTTTCGAGCCGGGATACATCCCGGCCGAGAACAGCATCGGTTCGTACATGGATCCGATGTTGGCCGAGGCTTCCATCCGATATTGGCATGAAGCTACTGGAATAGCCGGAGACGGACAGGCTACTTACGACAAGATGCAAATCGAGTTTTACGCCGGAGGACTTTACCCCGAACAGGCGTTTCCCGGTTTTGCACAACGCATCACTCCCCGGAGCGCTCCCGAGCGATATGATTCACTCACCCAAGCGCACCAGGATTACGACTACTGGGGCAATCCCGCTCTCTCGGCCTACGACGTCGTTTTCAAAGGGATTACGGCCATCGACATCGTTTCCGATACGGACTACGACGCACAGCACCCGGCCGGGACTTCCCTCAAGGACATCTTTACCCTCACGATCCAAGAAGTTGTCAAAGGCGCAGCGGACGGCATCCCCGCGTATGTATTCAAGGAAACGGTTTACGACCCCTCTTCCGACTTTCCGGCCGAGGGAGGACCTCACCTGTTGGGACGGGTCTTGACCTTCAAACCCACCAAGGCACCGGCGAAGACCGCTACCCATGTCTTTACCATTACCTACCAGAATGAACGCGGGAAAGTACTCACCGCACAGACCAAAGCTTTCAAGATAAAACTGTAATTCCTGTTTTTCCCGTATATTCGGACGTAACGATCAAAAACAAAGCCTCCCCTTCACCGGGAGGCCTTTCTGTTTGAGAAATATTCCTGCTACTTCTCCCTCTTATCATTTATCACCTATAACTTCTTTTTCATCCTAGGAAAAAAGAAAAGAACAGGAAAAGTGAATAACCTGTGCATAACTGTGGATAAACCACAAGTTATCCACAATCAACATTTTCTTTTTCTTTCGGAAAAAAACAAAGCAGCTATTTCTCCACAAATCCCCCGAAAGAAAAAGGCAGTTGCCAAAACCTTTTTCACAAAAAACGAAGGCTTTCGAAAAACAATCTATCCACAACTCCCGGTGGAAACATGTTTTCCACCGTTTGTTCAAACTTCATTTTATTTTTTATTTATCAATCGCTTATACGAAAATCCTTTGTGGATAAAAACAAAACAACTCTAGAAAGATGGAATATCAAAATTCTTCCCCGTTTTTTTCCCAACACGATCCCCGGGCATATACCTCTTTTTCTATTCTTTTATTTTAAAACAAAAAAAGAAGAAGAAGGAATACTTTCCTGCGCTGTGCAGACTTTTCCTTTGTAAGTTCCTTCTTTTTACTTTTTTTCTTGAATAAAAAAAGAAAAGGAATAAGAAAGAAGAAAGACAGAGGAAACAAAGGTGTAACTTCCCTGTTTTTTAAGCTTTTAAAAAATGGGAGAAATGAAGGAAAAGGATCAACCGAGGATCACGTGTGCCTCCGGATACTTGTAGGCCGGTTCGGGTTTCATCCGACGGGTCAATGCAAATCCGAAGGTCAACAGTCCGATACGGCCCATGAACATCGAAACGATCAAGGTGATCTTCCCTCCGTCCGACAAAACGGAAGTGATGCCCGTGGAAAGTCCTGTAGTGGTAAAGGCCGAAATCTCTTCAAAGACCAGTTCTATCAGATCGTGCGACGAGTCCGTAAAGGTCAGTACGATGGTTCCGATGGTGACAAATAGTATGGAGAAAAGCAGAATGGTCATCGCCCGGAAGATCGTGCTGTCCGGGATCTGCGAATGCTCGATATTGACCCGCTGTTTGCCCCGTACGGTGTTGATGGCCGAGACGAAGAGGATAAAGAAGGTTGTCGTCTTGATACCTCCTCCGGTAGAAGCCGGAGAAGCGCCGATGAACATCAGAATGATCAGCAGGAGCAAGGTAGGGTTGAGCACCTGACCGAAATCGACCGAATTGAATCCCGCGGTGCGCGAGACAGCCGACTGGAAAAACGAAACGACGATCTTACCCCCCAAAGAATGTTCTTGCAGCGAATGGTTCCATTCGAAGACCATGAAAAGTACCGTTCCCAGTACGATCAGAAAACAGGAGGTGAAGACTACGATCCGTGTATTGAGGCTCCATCTTCTTTTTACCGAAGGGAGAAACCTTTTGCGCGAATCGGAAAAGATGTCCTTCAACACCGGAAATCCGATACCTCCCAGGATGGTCAACACAGCGATAATGATCTGGAGTACGTAAGCGTTTCGGCAGAAGTAATTGAACATATTGCCTTCGAAGAGCGAAAAACCTGCATTGTTGAAGGCCGCGATGGAATGGAAAACCGAGTAGTAGGCTTTCTGGTAAACATCCAGAAAAGGCGTCGAATTGCTCCAGTTGAAAAAAATGAGTACAGCTCCGATGGTTTCGATTACCAGCGTGGCAATGAAAATATCCTTGAGCAGAAAGATACTTTCCTTAAAATTACGTGCATCGAGTGAATCCTTGATCAGTGCCTGGTTGCTGATACCGATGTTGCGTTTGGCCAGGATCAGGAAAAACGTGGCAAAGGTCAGGAGGCCCAATCCCCCGAACTGTACCAGCAGCATGATGATGATCTGTCCACGAAGGGAAAATGTCGAGGCAATGTCCACGGTGGAGAGTCCCGTTACACAGCAGGCCGAGGTGGAAGTAAACAAAGCATCGATAAGCGATACATTTACCCCTTCGGCACTCATCTGTGGGAGCATCAACAATGCAGCACCAGTCAGGATAATCAGCAGGAAGGACAGTACGAACAGTTTTTGCGGGGAGAGTCGTGTAGCAGGCAACAGAGCCGAAGCACGGCCTATTTCGACTACCAGCAGTACCAGAAAGGCTACCTGTTCCACGATAGAGGACAGCATGCCGTATTCACTTTTTCCTGTCAGCGGGTCGGGTGGCTGGGCAAGGAACGACTTGTAGAGGAATACGCAGAGCAGGATAGCCAGCAGGATGGCGTTGACTTGGTATTCTTTGAAATATTTTCGAGGTGAGAACGAGTAGAGATACCCGATGAAAAATTTCAAGTAGTAAAATACGATGATACCTCGGAAAATGTTTTTGATCCAGAGGGAGAGTTGCGGGGTATTTTCAAAACCGTATGCCAGGATCAGACCTGCAATGCCGGCCAGTGCCGCCAGAATGCTCAACAGGTTGAGCGTACGCGTAACGACATTTTTCGAGTCGTAGAGCAGGATATTGATGCTTTCCCGCAGGTTGCGCAGACGGCGGATGAAGTTTTCTTGCAAGAATGGCATTTCGGCAAATATTCGAAGATACTATCTCGAAGCAAATGTAATCCAAATCCCCGGCGGGGACAAACGAAAAGCCGGAAAAACGCGAAGTCTTGCGTTTTTCCGGCTTTTTACCCGCTTTTGTTTCTCTCCGCTACCGAAGGAAAAACAAATTCCGTTCAAGGGCAGGTGAAGAGGTATGCAGGATTATTTTTCCGCAGCTTCGCCACCGGTTGCCTTGTTCTGGTCTTTTTCACGGATTTCCACCCGGCGTATTTTTCCGCTGATGGTCTTGGGCAGTTCGTCCACGAATTCGATGATACGCGGGTATTTGTACGGGGCAGTGATGTGTTTGACGTAATCCTGGATCTGTTTGATGAGGTTTTCATCGGCGATGGCCTTGTAAGCGCTGGCCAGCACGATGGTTGCCTTGACCACCTGTCCGCGGATTTCGTCCGGTACACCCGTAATGGCACATTCCACTACGGCCGGATGGGTCATCAGCGCGCTTTCCACCTCGAAAGGTCCGATGCGGTAACCCGAGCTTTTGATCACATCATCCGCCCGGCTGACGAACCAGAAGTATCCGTCCTTGTCCCGTTTGGCCACATCGCCCGTGTAGTACACACCGTTCTTGATCGAACGGATGGTCATTTCCGGATTTTTGTAGTATTCCTTGAAAAGGCCCAGCACCTTCTTGCCATGGGTACGGATGACGATCTGTCCTTCTTCGCCGTCAGGAACACTGTTTCCTTCGGCATCGACCAGATCGACATCGTATTGCGGGTTGCGGATGCCCATCGAACCGCTTTTGGGTTCAATCCATGGGTAGGAAGCGATGATCAGCGTGGTTTCCGTCTGGCCGAAACCTTCCATCAGTTTGATTCCTGTGCGCTCGAGCCATTGTTTATATACCTCCGGGTTGAGTGCTTCACCGGCAATGGTGCAGTACTTGAGCGAAGATATATCGTATTTTCCCATCGCTTCGTCGTGCAACAGGAACCGGAAAACGGTAGGAGGTGCACAAAAAGAAGTGATGTGGTACTTTTCGATCATTTCCAGGATTTCGGCCGGGACGAATTTTTCGAAGTCATAGACGAATACATTGGCTCCGGCTATCCACTGTCCGTAGAGTTTTCCCCATACGGCCTTGCCCCACCCGGTATCGGCCAGGGTGAAATGCAGGCTGCTTTCATCGAGATTGTGCCAATACTTTCCGGTGATGATGTGCGCCAGGGGATAGGTAAAGTCGTGTGCTACCATCTTGGGATTGCCGGTGGTACCCGAAGTGAAGTACATGAGCGAGATGTCGTCGTTGATGTTCACATGTTCCGGGCGAACAAACGGCGCAGCTTCCCGAAGTCCCTTGTGGAAGTCTTCCCACCCTTGCGGTACGTACGGGCCTACCGAAACGCGCAGTTTGACGGTGGAGGAAAGCGGCATTGCCTCGTCGATCCGGTCGGTGATATCCTTGTCGCCGCAGGCGACGATCATTTTCACTCCGGCAGCATTGTTGCGGTACACGATGTCATGCGGCATCAGCAGGTGTGTGGCCGGAATGCATACGGCTCCGATCTTGTGCAGGGCGATGATCGAAAACCAGAATTCGTAGTGGCGCTTGAGGATCAGCATCACCCGATCACCTTTTTCGACTCCCAGACTGGTAAAGTACGAAGCCGCCCGGTCGCTCTCGCGTTTGATATCGGCAAAAGTGAAGTCGATCTTTTCCTTGTCCTTCCCTATCCATAGCAGGGCTTTCTTGTCGGGTTGTTCTTCGGCCCAGGCGTCCACCACGTCGTATCCGAAGTTGAAGTTTTCCGGTACTTCCACCCGGAAATTCTTCATGAAATCCTCCTGCGAGGAGAAAGTGGTCTGTTTGAGAAAACGTTCAAGCATATGTCTTGTCGTATTTTTGTTTTTATGGATGATGTTTTGTTTTTCGTTCTTCGCGCGCTTTTTTGAAACCGTCCACCAGCTCGCCGATCACTTCCCGAACGGACGAAATACGTGTTTCGCGGTAGGCATTGCTCCCGGCAAAGGCATACCCTTTTTTCAGGTTGCCTCGGAAGGCATTGAACAGCGCGGTGATGATGCAGTAGGGTGTTTTGTCCGGATCGCACGTTTTGATGCAGTGGAACCGGCAGGCTTTCGGCCGTGTGCGTCCTTGCTCGACTTCGCGGAGAAATTCCCCGGAGATAGCTCTTCCCGGCATTCCCACCGGACTTTTGATGATTTCGATGTCCTCGGCTTGCGCATCGAGGTAGGCCTGTTTGAAACGCAGGTCGGCATCGCATTCCTCCGTGGTAACGAACCGCGTGCCCAGTTGTACTCCCGAAGCACCCAGGGACATCATCCGGTACATGTCTTCTCCGGTGTAGATACCTCCAGCGGCGATCACGGGGATCTTTTTGTCCGAAGCCTTTCCGAAAGCATCGGCCTGTGCCACTACTTCGGGAAGGACTTTTTCAAGGGAGAAATTCTCGTCGTCGAGTTGGTTTTCCTTGTAGCCCAGGTGTCCTCCGGCTTTCGGACCTTCCACCACGATGGCATCCGGGAGGTAGTCGTAGGCATTTTTCCATTTCTCGCAGATCACCCGTGCGGCGCGTGCGGAGGAAACGATAGGTACCAGGCGGGTCGTGCTGTCTTTCTTGAGGAAAGAGGGGAGTTCCAGCGGGAGTCCCGCTCCGGAAAAGATGACGTGAGCTTTTTCGGCGATGGCCGTACGCACCATGTCGGCGAAGTTGGTCAAAGCCACCATGATGTTCACTCCGATGATACCGGAGGTCTTTTCCCGGGCTTTGCGCAATTCTTCCTTCAGTCCCAGGATCGAGGCTTTGAAATAGTCAGGGTGTTCCCGGCGGTACAGCAGTCCCAGTCCGGCGCAGGAGATCACTCCCACACCTCCCTGGTTGGCTACGGCCGAGGCCAGTCTGGAAAGGGAGATTCCTACCCCCATTCCTCCCTGAACGATGGGTACGGCGGCGCACAGATTTCCTATTTTGAGTGGTTCCATATATGTGTCGCTGTATCGTGATTGATTTGCGGTGGTAAAAGTACGGGTTCTTCCGCCACCGGGGTACAGGCTTTCCCCAGTTTAACGGAATGAACGTTCATTTTTTAATTATAGTCAGTTTTATTTCTTTTTATCAAATATATTTTTAATAAATACAAAATATTTTTGATGAAAAATCAGAAAATAGCGGTTTTCTGTCAATCGTATTTTAACATTACGCGGCCTTTTTCGCGTATTTTGTACATGAAAAAGCCTCCGTGCGGAACGATCGTTCCGCACGGAGGCGCAGAATTTCCCGAATATTTCTGTTTTTCGCTTCTTTTCGTCGATTTTTCTCTCTGGCCGACACCTCGGGAGCGGTCGTTTGGCAGAGCGAATCGTATAGAGCGGGATAAGGTTTTTACTTTCCGCTATCTTGATAAGCTTTCTCGACCGTTTCCTTTACTTGGGAGAGGATGTCCCACGGATATCCTTTCAGGGCGATGTTCCCTTCCGGGTCGATCAAAAAGCAAGTAGGGACGCCCATTACGCCGTAGGCCGGTTGGATCTCCTGTCCGAGTGCCGAATGACTGTCGTTGACGTGTCTCCAGGCCATTTTCTCGTCGGCGATGACTTTCCGCCAGTACGAATCGTTGTATTCGTTTACGGCAATGCCGACGATCTCGAAATTCTTGTCTTTCAACTGGTCATAAAGAGCGACCAAGGAGGGGATTGACGCCCGGCATCCACCGCACCAGGTGCCCCAAAAGTCCAACAGGACGTACTGGCCGCGCAGGTCCGAGAGACGGAGCATCTGTCCGTCGATGTCCTCCAGTGCAAAATCCGGTGCAGCGTTCCCGACTTGGGTTGCGCGTACGGCCGCTATGTAGTCGGCGACAGCTTTCCCGGCAGGGCTGGCCTGTACGCGTGGGGAGAGGGCGCGGAAGGCAGAGTCGTACCGGTCGAAGTCCTTCATCGTTTTGTAATCGTAGTGCAGCAGTTCGGCGGAGTAGGCCAGGTCGGGGTTGTTTTTGACCAGTTCGCGCTCCATAGGGTCTCGCTGGGCAAGTATTTCGTTGGCGGATCGAATGAAGGAAAGGGCGCTGTCCTGCAGGATTTTCAAGCTGTCCTTGTCGTATTTCCCCTGGGATTGCTGCAGGGATTCCAGCAGGATGTGTCCTTGCTTTTGGATGGCTTTGGCACTATCTACCAACTCGTTAATGGTTTTCATCTGGGGCAGGTCGTACAGACCTCCGGAAATCTTCAGATACCGCCATTGCTGGACATCTCCCTGGACATGTAGTTGGGAGTATCCTTCCAGAAAGAGTCCAGCCGAGGGGTTGTTGTTTACATCGAGCGTTTCACCTTCCTTTACCAGCAACAGGTTGGTATAGGTGTCGGTTGCCGAAGTTGTCAGGGAGAAATACCCGTCCTGGGTTACCGTGACACTGTCCGTGGGGATGGGAGTTTGGGTCAATGTACCGGTGGTCAGGACGATGCGGTCGCCGGTTTTCAAGCCATCGATTTGGCCTTCGATGGTGTTCTTGGGTGCGGAAGGCGTGCAGGCGCACAGTCCGCAGGCCGTCAGGGCAAGGAGTAACGGGGTAGCTTTCATGATCGTTCGTTTTTTTGGTGGGGAGAAGCAGGGGTGGATTCGGTCAACGATTTCCTTTGAAGAAATTCCAAAAGTTCACCACGGCATAGATCAGCAGGATCACGACGATAAAGCCGGTGGAGTAGGGGGTCTGGTGAAAACTTTCCGCCAGGCGTCCCGAGATCAGGCCGTACACGATCACGGCGACGCCCATTACGGCCAGCAGCATTCGAAGAGTCGATTTTTTCATGCAAACAAGGGTTTTATGTGACGAAAGTACGGAAAAAATCGTTCTCTGCGACGTCTTTCCGCGTAAGGCTTTCCGGGCATTTTGCCGGGAGGAAAAAAGCCCGGAGCTTGTGCCTGAAAAGGCGCAAGCTCCGGGCCGAATGCGGAAGAGGTCCTTCCGGCGGTTTATCCCAGGTTGCTTTCCACTTCTTCCTTGCTCAGAGGTTTGGTGCAGAAGAACCAGTCGTAGCACTTCATCTGCCCTTCTTCGCCGTTCATGCGGGCTTTGGCTACTCCGCACGATCCGGCGGTGGGCACGATGACTTCGTCGCCCGGGCGCCAGTCGGCCGGAAGGGCTACCCCGAAGTGGTCGGAGGTCTGCAGGCCGATGAGCACGCGCTTGATCTCATCGAAATTGCGCCCCAGAGAGAGGGGGTAGTAGAGGATGGTGCGGATCTTGTCCTGCGGGTCGATGAAGAATACAGCGCGTACGGCCGAGGTCTGGCTTTCGCCCGGCTGGATCATGCCGTAGAGTTTGGCGACTTCCATCGTGATGTCCTCGATGAGGGGGAACTTCACCTCCACGTTCTTCATGCCCTTGTACTCGATCTTGTTCTGGATGGTGCGCAGCCAGGCGATGTGGCTGTAAAGTCCATCTACCGACAGGCCCACCAGCTGGCAGTTGAGTGCTTCGAATTCCGAAGCCATCGAGGCAAAGGTCATGAATTCGGAGGTGCACACCGGGGTGAAGTCGGCCGGGTGGCTGAAGAGGATCTTCCACTTGCCTTTGTAGTCCGACGGGAAGTTGATGGGTCCTTGCGTGGTCTTGGCAGTGAAGGACGGGGCGGGATCGCCGATTCTCGGCATGGGGTTTACGGAGTTGTTTTCCATGGTTGACAGTTGTGTTTTTTTGATGAGATAGTTTACATTTTCCATTAAAAACGAGGACGGATGCCGGCACTCAGGCCAGGTAGGAGTTGAGCATCCAGACTTTCTTTTTGTCCTCGGCGTTGTAGCCGGTGAGCAGGTCGGCCGTTACGTCGTCGCCGGCTTCCCCGGCCAGGCGCAGCAGCTCGCTCTGGGCGGAAAGCAAGGCTTGGATGTCTTCCAGGACGCTTTCTACGGCAGGGTCGGCCTGGGAAATGTCCCGACGGACGCTCAGCGAGGCGGTATCGAGGTAGTCCTGGTAGGTGTGCAGCGGTTTTCCGCCGAGCATCAGGATGCGTTCGGCCAAGGCGTCGATGCGTTCGGCGGCCTGGTTGTAGTACTGCTCGAAGACGCTGTGCAGGGTGAAGAACGAACGTCCCTGGATGTTCCAGTGCAGGCCTCGCAGGTTCTGGTAATGGATCTGGTAGTCGGCCAACAGGGTGTTGAGACGGCTTACGATTTCGGGGTTTTGGAGCGCGGCTCCGTGGTTTGCTTTTGCGTTCATGGTATTGGTTTTTTATTGATTTGTTTTCCTTTTTTCGGGGACTCCCTTCGGGTGGGCGGGAACCTGCCCGGGGGGGTCGCTTCCTGTTTCCGAGGGTAAAATTAGCTTCCCGCAAGGCTTTAGAAGTTAAATGTTTATAAAAAAAAACTATGGAGTTACAGTTTTGATTTATGTTCACTACATTTGCCGCGACTGCTTCCGGCCGGGGAGGTCGGAGAGCGTCTTTTTTTGCAAATGCCATGACCATCCGCAGGACTCCGACCCTATTTCTTTTTCTTTTCCTCTTGCTCGCTCCCGGTCTTTCCGCCGGGCAAAAGGGCGATGACTGGACGCTAAAGGAGGTGCGGATCGACACCAGCAGGATCCACCGGCGGGCGGCGCTGCCTACTCAGCCCTTCGAAAAGGAAAAGGTCAAGGAGATCGACAAATACTTTACCGCCCGCACCGTTCGCGGGCAGTTCAACGGCGTGGTACTCTTTGCCCAGGGGGACAAGGTTTTCACCAAGGCGTACGGGTATGCCGACTTCCGCTCGCGGGAAAAACTGACGGTTTCGTCCCGTTTTCAACTGGCTTCCATCTCCAAGACGATCACCGCTACGGCGGTGCTGATGCTGGCCAGCGAAGGGGAAATAGAACTCGGGGAGCCGGTGGCGACGTACCTGGAAGGCTTTGCCTATCCTCGGGTTACGGTCGAGATGCTGCTCAGCCATACCAGCGGGCTGCCGGACTACACGCTTTTCACGCCCGGGGCGTGGGCGAGCACCGACCCGATGAGCAACGAGGACATGCTGGCCATCATGAACAAGCGGAAACCCCGGGTTTATTTTTCTCCGGGGCGGCAATACCGCTATTGTAATACGAATTACGCGCTTCTGGCCTTGATCGTGCAGCGCGTTACGGGCGAGGATTTCGCCAGCTGGGTGCACGCCCATATCTTCGAACCGGTGGGGATGGACGACACGTTTTTCTGTACCGAGGAGGCCTTTGCTTCGGCCGATCGGATGACCATCGGGCATACCTCGCGGCGTGGGGCGTATCAGCCCAATTTTCTGGACGGGGTGCTGGGCGACAAAGGGGTTTATTCCACGGCGGAGGATTTGCTGCGTTTTGACCTGGCGCTGCGCAACGGCTTTTTGCTCGATGCTTCGTGGCAGGCGAAGGCTTACACCAATTACACCGATGAGGTTCACCCCTACGGATGGGGGTGGCGACTGGATGAATACCAGGGGCATCGGATCGTGTACCACAACGGATGGTGGCATGGGTACAAAGGTCGTTTTCTGCGCCTCCCGCAGGAGGATACGACCATCATCGTGCTGGAAAACCAGGCGAGGAGTTCTTTTTCGGTGGCAGCCTTGATGAATATCTCCAAAAAACTTTTCGACCTGCCCGATCTGTCGGATCAGGAGGAAGAATCGGGTAAGACGGCGGACTTGGATGCCGAAGAGAGGGGATAAGAGGTGTTTTTCACGACAAAATTTGCTCCGGATACCGCACCGTACCGAAGTATGGATTATTTTTGCACAATGAATCGTAACGGTCCCATATTGATGCGTATCCTGTCCTTGATCGTCTGGATGTGTCTGGGGGGGGTATTGCCGCTCGGTGCCCAGACTTTCAACCAATACGGCAACCGTACGGACAGTTATGACAGCAGCGATCCTTTCAACCGCGACCAGGTGTATCCCGGCGGGATGGACTCGCTCAATATTTTCGGCGAACGCATCCTTTCGCCCCGCGAACAGGCCCGGCAGGATTCCGCAGCCCGCGCTGCCCAGCGATCTACCCGCGACCGCCAGATCTATACCAACCGCTACAAGGATTCCATCCAGGTTTACAAGATCATCGACCTCTACGGCGATACCACGCTGGTAGATACCACGCTCAATATCGGCAAATACTACAAGCTGAACCCTACCCGGCGGGATGAGTACGGCTACATGCCTTTCCCGAACCTGGCCGAAGGGTACACGCCTTTGGTCTATACGGAAAAACCTTCCCTGACCCCCGCGTACGGCATCCGCTCCCGAAGCATGTATTACCGGACCACCGACCAGGTGAAGTATTACGATGTGCGCACGCCCTGGTCGGAGGTGATGTACCATTCGAACGTCTTTTCCAACATGACCGGGCAGGTACTCGATTTCAATTTCACGGCCAATGCGGGCAAGCAGGTCAACTTCTCGTTCGGTTTTCGGGGCAAGCGCACCTTCGGCCTGTACAACTACATCGAATCGCACCACGGGCAACTGGTCGGTACGTTCAGCTACCATACCAAGTCGTACCGCTATATCGTCCGCTCGCACGTGATGTACCAATACCTCTCGGCCGTAGAGAACGGAGGACTGACCGAGGAAGGGATCGGGTTTTTCCTCTCGGACGACGAGCAGTTCTCCTACCGGAAGACCATCCCGGTCAATCTGGGCGATTCCGACGGCGAGGTGGCCAACCGCTTGGGCGGCACGCGCTTTTTCGTCACCCAGTCGTACGATATTTTCAATTCGTCGATCAAAAATCCCAAAGGGTTTCGCGTGAGCCTGCTCAACGAGATAAAGTACGAACACCTCACCTACAAGTATTACGATCCGGCCTTTGTTTCCCCGTCGGGTTCGGCCGGGCAGAAATCCCTCGCCTACTACGGTTCGGGACTTCTGGAGGGAGCCGCACGTACCGATAGTTCGTACTACAACACTTTGGACCTGGCGGCCGGCGCCGGGGTGAATTTCCCGCTGGTCAATATCTATGCTCAAGGGATGATCCGCTACCAGACGGCCCACTATTCTTTTCCCGGGACGCTGGCTTCGGGGGGAAGCGTACCGGTGTCGGAGATGTCGGGCAATACACTGATGGTCAATCTGCTGGGACGTTGGCGGCCGATGAAGTATTTCGGGGCCGATGCGTCGTTGGATTACAGCCTTTCGGGGATGTTCTCTGGAGCGCGTATCCTGCGTGTGTCGGGTTACGTCCAGCTCAATGCGCAAAACCGACTCGAAGGTTCGTATGCCAATTCGTCGTACTATCCGGCGATGACTACCCGGTTTTACCGCAGTTCGTATGCCGACTACAACTGGTACAACGACTTCAAACGCATAGAATCCAACGAGATTGCCATTACCTTGCGCAGCGACAAGGTGTTCGATGCGCGGGTGAGCTTTACCGATGTGGGCAATTACGTGTACTACGACTCCCTGCGCACTCCCCGGCAGTACGACGGGAAGGTGAATGTGCTCTCCGTTACCCTTTCGCGCGATCTGCGTTTGGGATGGTTCGGATGGGACAATACCCTTACCTACCAGCACGTAAGTTCGGGCGCGGAGGTGCTTCCCCTGCCCGAGGTGATCGTCCGTTCGAGCCTGTACGCTTATTTTCCGCTTTTCCGAAAAGCCATCACGCTGATGCCGGCCGTCACGCTGCGGTATTTTTCCGCTTTCGATGCGCCGATGTACAATCCGCTGCTCTCCGACTACAACCTTCAGCCGCTCTCCAACCGGCGTCAGATAGGCGATTATCCTTATATCGACCTCTCGCTTTCGGCCAAGGTTCGCCGTACCCGTATCTTCCTCAAGGTTGAAAACCTGACTCCCTGGATCATGAAGAGCAAGGATTATTTCGCTTCGCCGTATTATCCCTCGGTGGACCCCGTAGTGCGTTTCGGCGTGGTGTGGGACTGGTTCAACTGACCGTTCCGGGGGGTATTTTCACCTTGCCGGGTTTTTATGGGAAAAGGCGCAAGTGGAAAAATCCGATGTATTTTTGCTTGGGAAAAAATATTGACGTATCTTTGCCTCCGCATTCGGGGTGTAGCGCAGCCTGGTAGCGCATCACAATGGGGTTGTGGGGGTCGCTGGTTCGAATCCAGTCACTCCGACGAGTGCAAACGGAGGAGCCGGAAATATTTTCCGGCTCCTTTTTTCGTTTTTGGCCGATGTGCCGTAATTTTGGCTTTCTCGCAGCAAGACGATACCGATGGGCAAAAAAGAAGATCTGATCGAGGCTTTTTACAGAGGGTATGACCGGGTGAATGCTTACCTGGAAGTCCGTTTGGATCGTCTGCTCGATTTTGTGGACCGGCACCGTTATCCGCTGGTGGTTACCTTTTCCGTGCATCTGTTGCTGGTGATCCTGGTAGTCAATCTGGCATTCAAGTATTACGACATCTCCGATGCCCGGATCATAGCCGTGTCGATGGAGCAGCTCGAACAGATCGAACGAGAACTGGAAGACAAGCCCGGTTCCGATCGGGTATCGATCGATGCCCGCCTGACCCACTCGCCGCAGTCGATGAGCGGATTTACCAACCAGGCGGCTGCCGACCTGGGAGAAGACATCGATATTTCCAACATGCGGCACAATTTTACCACCCTCGAGGAAGCCCGTGCCGTAACCCACCAGACCAACGAATACGGGCAGGAAGTCCGGGTGGACCTTTTCAGCGAACAGGTCAAAAACCGGGAGGTGGACCTGGATCAGTACCAGCGGATAGATAGCAACGCAGCCAAAAGCGCCGTACAGGCTCCGTATGTGGGCAAGAGCAACATATCTTACCGTTTCGAGGGAGGGGTGTCCCGCTACAACATCGAACCGATCCCGGTGCCCATCTATACCGTCTATGTGGGCGGTCTGGTCGTGGTGGACATCCAGGTGAACCGGGCAGGGAAAGTGGTCTCTGCCCAGGTGAATCGCGAGCGGACCACTTGTCCGAATGAAGATGCCTACCAGAAAGCCGTTACGTATGCCCGTCGCGCCCGATTCAATGTGGAACAGGCGGCTCCGGAGTTGCAACGCGGCTCGATCGCTTACGAATTTCAGCAGTAGTTTTCATTTGCGTCTTTTCCTTGAAGGGAGAGGGAACGCGGCTTTTCGGCGCAATTCCTTTCGTGGTCGCATGTTTTTTTGCCCAGGCTAGATAGCAGTGTGGTTTCCCTCGGAAAGGATCTTGGGGCCGGATTTATTCGGCCAATGCGCGCAAAAAAAGCGCCGTCCCGAAAGGGACGGCGCTTTTTTTGCGCAGAGAAATATCTCTATTAGAACAATTTCATGTCGTCCAGTGCTTTGAGCACCTTGCGTACGGCTTCGGCCGAGGTATAGAGATCGGCTTTCTCCTTTTCGTCCAGGTTGAGCTCGACCACTTTCTCGATACCGTTGCGACCCAGAACGGCCGGAACACCGAGGTAGAGGTCTTTCAGGCCATATTCGCCGGTGAGCCATGCGCATACCGGAACGATCTTCTTCTGATCCAACAGGATGGCTTCTACCATCGAGGCAGCAGCAGCACCCGGAGCATACCATGCGGAGGTACCCAGCAGTTTGACCAGTTCGCCACCGCCCACTTTGGCGCGCTCGATGATCTCGTGCAGACGCTCTTCCTTCACGAAGTGAGTTACAGGGATGCCCTGTACCGTGGTGTATTTGGGCAGGGGAACCATCGTGTCGCCGTGGCCGCCCAGCAGCAGAGCCTGGATGTCCAGCGGAGAGCAGCCGATCTCGTCGGCCAGGAAAGCGCGGTAACGTGCCGTGTCCAGTACGCCGGCCATACCCATAACGCGGTTGGAAGGCAGTTTGGCAGCCAGATATGCGCAGTAGGTCATTACGTCCAGCGGGTTGGATACGATGATGATCTTCGCATCGGGCGAGTGTTTTACTACCTGCTCGGTAACGGATTTTACGATTCCGGCATTGATCCCGATCAAGTCGTCACGGCTCATGCCCGGTTTGCGGGGAACGCCCGAGGTGATCACTACGACGTCCGAACCGGCGGTTTTGGAGTAGTCGTTGGTCGAACCCGTCAGACGGGTGTTGAATCCGCGGATGGGGGCTGTTTGCCAAATGTCGAGTGCTTTTCCCTCGGCAACACCTTCCTTGACGTCCAGCAGGACGATCTCATCGATGAAATTGCGGCAGGCCAATACATCGGCGCATGTAGCACCTACGTTTCCTGCTCCTACTACGGTTACTTTCATGGTAAATATGTTTTTATGTTGTCTGTTCTTTTTCCTTTTGCAGACGGCCTTGTCAGGCGGCCGTGCATGGATGTTTTCTTTTCCCGGTCTTTTTCCGATGGCCTTCGGCGGGTTTCCGTAAGGCGGCGGACCGGGATCATGAGAAGACATACAAAGTTAATTAATGGCGGTGGATTATTAAAGCGAACGTCTCGTAAAAATCTCTTAAAACCGAAAGTTCCTTCCAAGCGAAAAACTCGCCGGGAAGGAACCGGAAAATAAGGGGAAAAATGATTGTGAAGTCTTCAGTGTCGGGAAAGGAACTCGGCCACTCCTTCATGCGAAGGATCGAGTGCCTGTTGGCCTTTTTTCCAGTTGGCCGGGCAGACCTCGCCGTGTTCGCGTACGAACTGCATGGCATCCACCACGCGCAAGGCTTCGTCCACCGAACGCCCGATCGGCAGGTCGTTGATCAGTTCGTGGCGTACGATGCCGTCTTTGTCGATCAGGAACAGACCCCGGTAGGCTACCATCGAGGGATGGGTGGCTTGCAGGTATCCCTGGGCATCGTATTGGTATTCACCGGTCAGTACGCCGAAGGCCGCTGCGATGGTTTTGTTCTTGTCGGCAACGATGGGATAGGTAACCCCTCGGATACCTCCTTGCTCTCGGGGGGTCTGCAGCCAAGCCCAGTGGCTCTGTTCGGTGTCGGTCGAGGCGGCGACGACTTGCACTCCGCGCGCTTCGAATTCGGCGAGTTTTTCCTGGAAAGCGAAGAGTTCCGTGGGGCATACAAAAGTGAAGTCCATCGGGTAAAAGAAGAACAGGACGTCTTTTTTGTCCAGGAATTGCTCCAGGGAATATCCGTTTACGATTTCATGGCCGTTTACTACGGCAGACTGTTCGAATCGGGGGGCTTTTTTTCCTACCAGTGACATGATATGTTTAAGTTTTTAGGTTGGGTATTTCGTTTTGGTTCCGAAGCAAAAATACGCTATGGGCGTGGGTTTGATCCCTGGAGGCGATAGGATCTTTTTATGACGGGATAGATACTTCTTATTCGTCGGGGCATCGTTTCGCGGTTCGGTGGCAAAACGCTACCTTTGCGCCGCAAATTCGCCGGAGGGCGAGCAAGATACATTCGGATATGGGCAGAAGATGCAAGAATTGTGGTGAGGAACTGCGGGGGAAGTATTGCTACCGCTGCGGGCAAAAGGCCTCGACAGGGAGATTGACGATGCGGTATTTTTCCCACGAGTTGGCTTACAGTTTTACTCATGCCGACCGGCGGGGTATTTTCTTTACGATCAAGGCACTTTTTACCCGACCGGGGCACATGTTGCGGGAGTACATCCTGGGGCGTCGGGCAAATTATTTCCGCCCTTTCCCGCTGTTGATCATCCTGGCTACCTTGTTCGGAATTACGGCGCATTTGGTGGAAAAGAAATGGGAATTGGCCTCCGGGATATCGATGGAGAGGGTGGAACCGGCCGGACAGGAAGAGGGTATGGAGGAGTTGTTAGAGGATATTTCCACCGGGTACAGCGATGCTGTAAGGGAGAGTGTAGGAGATACGTTGCAGGTTTCCCAGACGGATTCTCGAACAGTTCGGGAATGGTTTGATGAAAGCTCTTTGGGCTGGAATGTACTCAAGGATGTGGGGGGATGGTTTTGGGCGCATCAGGAGATATTTTCCGTGCTGTTGCTTTTGCCGTTTTTTGCCTTTGCGATGAAGCGGGCTTTTCGCCATGTGGGGGTTACGCGTTACAACTATGCGGAGTGTCTCTACGTGTCGGCGTATATGTTTTGTCAGCGGTTTGTAGTGTTGCTGGTGTTGCTCCCGATGGATTTTGTGTGGAAAGACAGCACGTGGGGTTGGACTTCGTTGGTATTTTTTGCTCTGTCGGTTTGGACATTCAAGCAGTTTTTCGGGATCTCGGTGCGCCGTTCGTTCTGGCGGACTTTGTGGCTGGGGGTGATCCTGTGCGTGAGTCTGGTGGGTTTTGTGTTGCTCGTATCAGCGGTGGTGGTGTTGACGGTGCTGTTGATTACGGGGGATATCTGGAAGTAAAAACAGCGCCCCGGGATTCCCGGGGCGCTGAAAAAGAGGAGTTGAGGTGAGTTTATAATTCGATCAGCGAATTGTCGCTGCCGAAGACATTCGACGGATAAGCATCGGCAGCATCGTCGTTGATCCAATACTGTCCGTCGATGTTGTACTTGAACTGGTATTTTCCCAGGGGAAGCGTAAGGGATACGGAATAGTCTCCAGCTTTGTTTTTCTTCAAGCGCAGGGATTTTTCCTCCCATTGGTTGAAGTCGCCGCAGAGATACACGACGGATTTTTCCGGAACATTGGCCGCTGCAACGGTAAATGTGACCTTGCATTCCGGTTTGGTTTTCAGGTAGGCCTTTTTGATGCTCATTCTTATTTTGAGGTTTGGTTTGACTTTCAAGATAAAAGTACGCAAAGATAGTCTTTCCTGGTCAATATTTATGAATAATTAACATCACAGGGAGGCTTTTTGCATATCGTTAAAGCATTCAGTATCACTCGGTGGGATTTTTGTTGCGGTTTCGGAAAAACCCTTGTACATTTGCGGGCGGATAAGCCGTTATCTTTCCGGAGAGATGGCAGAGTGGTCGATTGCGGCGGTCTTGAAAACCGTTGAGGGTCACACCTCCGGGGGTTCGAATCCCTCTCTCTCCGCCGATCTTTTTATCTCCGGCCGAGCATTTTGCTCGGCCGGAGATTTTTTTTAGATGCAGAGGAAGGGTAGATTGTCCGAGAAGAAACGGGGAGCGGATTCCCCCGCTGCCGAAAAGCCAAGGGAGAGAAACCGGTCTTTTTCTTGAAGAATTTGCCGAAAGCCGACTGGTCGGAAAATCCGTAGCGGTCGGCGATCTCTTTTACATCCGTGTCCGTGCTTTCCAGCCATTTTCTGGCATCGGCACAGATGAGTTCGGACAGCAGGAAATGAGCCGTATGTCCTGTTGTTTTCTTGACGATGCGCGAGAGATAAGTGGTGGATACATGGAGCCGATCCGCATAGAAGGCGAGATCGCGGTGCGATTTGTAATGCTCGATCGAGAGTTTCTTGAAGAGGCGGAATATTTCGTTCGACCGTTTGAGGTAGGTGGCGGGCAAGTCGTTGTGGCGGGCGACGACATCGGAGAGCTGCAGCAGGAAAAGACTGCACAGGTGGCGGACAATCCCCGTATGATATGCGCCGGAGAAGTCCTCGTAACGGTCGAATAGCGGGAATATGCGCCGGAGGGATTCATAGTCCTGCCGGTCGAGTCGGATGGGGGAGAAATCGTGCGTGTGGAGGTACTTGGTGTACTGGTTGTAAAATGTCCCTCCGTCAGTCAGCTGGTCGAAATAGTCGGGGAAGATGCAGAGACCCGAGAACTGGAAATGTGCGGACATTCCTTCGAGGTTTTCTGTCATGCCGGGTGTAAGGAGGATGAGGTCTTTCGTGTGCAGGGGATGTTCTCCGTGGGCATCTGTGAGCAGGGCGGTTCCGCGGGTGATCAGCAGGAAGAAGAAGCCCCGTTCCAGGACAAGGCGGGGGAATCCTTTCAGATGTTTCTCCTGAAAGCAGGTGTAAGTGTCCCGTTCCTGTCCGTTCTGTCGGGCGAGGGCTTTGCGCAGGGATATTTCCATTTTTGGTCGAAGGTTTGCTGCAAAGGTAGGTTTTGTTTCGTTTCGGACCAATACCGGTCGCTTTTGTACAAATGGAAAACGGTGGGATATCCCGACCTTCGGGCTTTCTTATCAAGAGAGGGTATCGATATGAATATTTATCTTTTCAGGCGCTTGATCCTGTTTGTTATTTCACTGTTTATCAATGCTTTGGGTATCGCTTTCATCACAAAGGCATCGCTGGGGACATCGCCGATAACCAGTGTGAATTATGTATTGAGCATGTTCACGCCCTTGACCATGGGACAGTGGACGATCATCGTGAACATTTTGTTCGTTTTCTTCGAGTTGCCCTTGATGCGGCGCAAGGATCTGAAAGAGGATTTGCGGCTTTTCCTCTTGCAGATACCTGTCTCGATCTGTTTCGGGTTGTTTATCGATGTGGCCATGAACATGCTCTATTGGCTTGCTCCGGCGGATTACCTGAGCAAGATCTGCAATATCCTCATCGGATGTGTCGTTCTGGCAGCGGGGATCACGCTGGAGGTGAAGGTCAATGTAGCGATGATGTCCGGAGAATTCTTCGTTCGAGTGATCTCGCGACGGTTTCAGAAAGATTTCGGGTATGTAAAATTGGGTTTCGACTCCACGTTGGTTGTCCTGGCATGTGTTATGTCCCTGGTATTTCTTTCCGGGATTCGCGGCGTGCGGGAGGGGACGATCCTGGCCGCGCTTACGGTAGGCCCCATCGTTCATTTCCTGACACCTTACTATCGTTTTCTGGACAAAGGGATCAAGGACGGGAAGTACGCCGATACGCTCCCGACAAGGGCTTCCAAAAACATCGTCATCACCATTGCCCGCGAGTATGGCAGCGGAGGGCATCTGTTGGGGGAAATATTGGCGCAAAGGCTGGGAATCAAACTCTATGACAAGGAGTTTATCCGCATGGCTGCGCGCGAAAGCGGGATCGATGAAAACTACATCCTGCAAAACGAGCAGTCCATACCTTCCTTTTGGCTCAAGTGTATCTTTTCCCAAAACAACGAGCATGCCCTCAAGCGCAGTCTTTCGAAAGACGACATATTGTTTGTGGTGGAGAGCAAAATCATTCAGGAATCGGCTGCCAAGGAAAGTTGCGTCATCGTAGGGCGTTGTGCGGATTATATCTTGAAAGATTATCCGTATGCCATCCGTGTCTTTTGCTATTCCGATCCTGAGAGTGCCTGCGAACGTTGCGTGCAGGAATACGGCGTTCCCCGGGAAAAGGCGGAGGCCGAGATCAAACGCATCAATCGAAATCGTATCGCTCACTATGAATACTACACGGGGCAGAAGTGGGGAGAGCCGCATCACTACAACCTGATGGTCAATACGGGCAGCATCGGACTGTCTGCCGCTTGTGAACTGATCGAGGATCTGTATCACAATGTGGAAAAGAAAAGCGAAGCAGCTGGCGGCAGCAAGTAAACTTTCGACAGGTTTTTTAGGAAAGCGCGGAAGGGGGCGGGCAGTAGCGGCCCCTTTGTGCGGAGGAAGATATTCTTTTGTATTTTTCGTAACCCCGCCGAGGAAAGACCTCGGCGGGGTTTTTATTTAGGATCCCAGGCTCAGCTTTGCGCCAAGGAGCCCGATGTGTTTGCCGCGTTTCTTTTCAAAGGCCGAAGGCTCCAAGTTTTTTCATGGCCGCAGCAGGGGAAGCGGCCTCGAAATACACACAAGAAAAAGGATTAAAGTTAAAAAATGTGTCGTGGTGAAGGCCGGTGTGCAGTTCCCGCTGTGGATAATCGGTCTCCGAAAACGGCTCCCGAAGCCTCTGTACGCGGATAAAACGACCGATTACTTCGACAAAAGTATCCAAACCATTTACAAAAAGCAAATATTTGCAAATAAATATATTGCACCTCATTTAATATTTTTCTGCCCCATGGATTTTCTTGGAGACATAATCGGTCGTTTAATCGGTCGTTTAATCGGTCGTTTAAACCAAAAGATTACAGCTTTTTTCGTTAATAACTGAACTTGACATACCTTCTCGAAGCACCCCACCGACAAACCCAGTGCTTTTATGAGACCGATGAACAAAATAGGGCTGTGCTTGTTCTGCTGTTTGAGCGGAAGTTTTCTTTTTGCACATTCACAAGAAGATACTCTCCAGGTATATTTCCGCCGAGGATATGCTGTATTGGAGCCGGAGTTGCGGGGAAACCGGGAAACCCTCGAAGGGTTGGTAGTCCGTCTGGAAGCCTTCGGGGACGACACGGCTGGATGTGTTTCACAGTTATCTTTGAGGGGAAACGCTTCGCCGGATGGGACGGCTGCGGCCAACGTGCGGCTTACCCGAAAGCGGGTGGAAGCGGTGTTAAATTATCTGCGTCAGCGGGTGGAAATCTCTGACGAATTGGTGGAGGTTCGGGCAAACGGGTTCGACTGGGAGGGCTTGCAGCTCCGGGTGGAGGACGATCCGGAGTGTCCGGCGCGACAGGAGGTGCTTGAAGTCCTTTCCGATACGCCGGAGTGGATGTACGATGCGCAGGGACGTATCGTGGACGGGCGGAGAAAACGCTTGATGGATCTCCGGGGCGGAGTCCCGTATGGTTATCTTGCGGAGAAGGTCTTTCCGGATTTGCGCAATGTTTCCATCATTTTGTATGGTCAAGGGAACCAACTCCAGGCACAGAAGGAGGCTCCCGATCCTTCTGACGGGACGACGGTTGTCGGAGGGGGCTCCGATACGCAGGCGGTCGCTGGGCCGATGGGAGAGGCGGTATCCGAGCAAACGTCTTCGGGAAAGGATCCGGAGGGTGTCCGCAAGGAAGAAATCGCGGGCGATACGCTTGTCCAGCCACCGTGGCATCGCTTGACCATCAAGACCAACCTGCTTTACGATGCGATCCTGATGCCTTCCCTGGAAGTGGAATACCGGATCGACGACCGCTGGTCGGTGGCTGTGGAGGGCAGCGTGGCCTGGTGGAAGCGCGATAGACGGCACAAATACTATCAGATCGCGACGATCCTGCCCGAGGGGCGCTATTGGTTCGGGACGAAGAAGCCTTGGCACGGGCATTACGTGGGAGTGTTTGCCGGGGGCAGTTGGTACGACCTGGAGAACGGCGAGAGGGGGTACAAGGGCGAATTTTTCACCACAGGGGTCAGCTACGGCTACATGTTCCCCATCGGGCGCTCGCTTTCGATCGAAGCGGGGCTCGGGGTGGGCTTTCTTTACACAACTTACGAAGAGTATTTGCCCATCGACGGGCATTACGTCTATCAGCAGACCAGCCGGACGAACTGGTTCGGCCCGGTGAAGGTCAAGCTGGCGTTGGTATGGAGACTGTGGGACGGCAAGAAAGGAGGTCGGCGATGAAATACAAGGGTATTTTCTTGGCCGTGTTGTTGGGCGGCCTGACGGGATTGGCCGGTTGTCGCAAGGATCTTTGCTACGACCACGACAAGCATGCCCTGACGGCAAATGTCCTGTTGCAACCCGAGTGGGAGAAGGAATGGGAACGCGACTACGGAAAGGGTTGGTCGGACAATTGGCCGCAGGAACACGGCATGGAGTACGACGAACTCCGCCCGGAGGCGGCTACCGGGATTGCTTCTTTTGTGTACCACCAGGACGGTTCGCGTTCCGAACGCCATCATCCGGCTCATGGAGGGGAATTGCCGATGACGGCCGGAGAAAAGTCGCTCCTTTTGCACAACGACGATACGCGCTACATCGTTTTTGACGGTCTGGAAAATTCGGCCCAGGCGATGGCCTCGACCCGCACCCGTACCCGTTCGACTTACAGCGAACTCCATGTGGACGAAAAGACGGTCAATGCCCCCGACATGCTTTACGGTGCGTGGATAGACAGCTATACGGCTGTCCCAACCCAAGATCCGACGCCTCTTGCGGTAACGATGCGGCCTTTGACCTATACGTATTTGATCCGCTACGAGTTTGCCCAAGGGCTTGAGCACGTAACCTTGGCCCGGGGGGCGCTCTCGGGGATGGCGCAGTCGGTGTATTTGCAGAACGGCAGTACGGGTTCGCAGGTAGCGACGGTGCTTTTCGAGTGCGAGTTGAAGGAATACGGCGTGGAAGTGCAGCTCTCTTCGTTCGGAGTGCCGGATACCCCCGGAGATCATTACACCCGGCAGGGAGGGGCGCGGCAGAACCTCAACCTGGAGGTGATGCTCAAAAACGGGAAACTCAAGACCTTCGACTTCGATGTAACCGACCAGTTGGCTTCCCAGCCGCGCGGCGGGGTGATCACGGTCGGAGGACTTACTGTGACCGACGACGAGGCGGGGGGCGATGCGGGATTCCAGGTCGAGGTGGATGACTGGGGTCCGTACGAGGACATCGTCTTGCCGTTGGATGGGAAAGAAATGGAAAAACAATAAAACATTAACTTAAAATACAAAAATTAAGATGAAGAGAAATTTATGGGCTTTTATGGCCATGACGATTGCACTGGCCGGTTGCACCAAGACGGAAATGGTCGATGGGCCGGGGAGTACTCCGATCGGTTTTGCCAATGCGTATATCGGCTATCCGGTCGATTCGAGAGCGGTCTCGCTCATCGAGAAGGCAAACATCAGCGAGTTTATCGTCTATGGGGGATACAATGATATGACCCATGTGTTCAACGGGGTTTCCGTTACGGGAACGCCCGAAACGGACGACTGGACTTATGGCACGACCCGTTATTGGGTTCCCGGGCAGACGTACAAGTTTGCCGCGTACGCTCCTGCGGCTGCAGGCAGCAACGGGACGGTGGCGACCGATTTTGCCAACGGTGCGCTGGATTTTACGGGTTATATTTCCGATCCGACCCATCAGAGCGATCTGATCTACGCGACGGCTGGACAAACGACCGACGACCCCATGACGATGTCTCCGGGCAAGATCCAGTTTAAATTCTCCCACCTGCTTTCGATGATCAGGTTCACTTTCAACAGCGGTTTCGGCAACGATATTACCGTTACGGTGGAAAATCTCAAGGTTTCCGGAATGGTTTCCCAGGGCGATTACTCCGGCAGTATGGCTGCGTGGACGCCTGGTGCGACTCTCGTGGAGCCTTCGGCGCCTTTCAGCGAATTGGCCAGCCAGCAGGCGGTCAATACTGCCGACGGAAATACGAGTGCGGCGAGCGTCGATTTTGCGGTGATCCCTCAGACGATCGTGGGCGCGTCCGGATCGGGGACGCAGGTGGTGGTTTCTTTCGATGTAAAAGTACAGGACAGTTCCGACAATTATGTTGTGGGCAGCGCCGAGGCCGGAGTAACCGTTACCTCGACCTTGCCTGGCTATACATGGACGGCCGGCAACCGCTACAACTATTCCGTAACGATCAAGGGAGAAAACGTGGGGTTGTATCCCATCGAATTCGGCACACCGGACGTAACTCCCATTACGGATGCCGATTTTGACGGCAACGACGAAGTTACCCTTCCCTGACGACGGTCTTTTTTCCGCCCGGAAGGGTGGTGAAGGGTGCGATGGCAGGGAAGCGGTGTGAATAGGTTTTTCCGGCGGCCTGGTGGTCGCCGGAAAAACCCTCGCTTGGGCAAGGTACAACGACAAAAACGATGGTATGCGATGAAGACGGGAAAAATTTTCCGGGCGCTGGCCACAGGTATGGTCATCGTTTGTCTGGTGGCGGGTTGTGCAAAGAGCGGCGCGGAATCTTCGGACCGGAAAGCGATCCTTTTTTCGGTTCCGGCGACGCGTTCGGCAGTGACCTCGCTGGGCGAGGGGGATGCTTTTGCCGTTTGGGCGCGCCAGAGCAGCGCAGGAGCGGCACAGATGATCCTCAGGCAGGAAACGGTGCGCTGTGCGGCAGGGGTATGGAGTTACGACAACGTGCGCTATTGGCAACAAGGAGCGACCTATGATTTTTACGCCCTCTATCCACACGATGTCCCTCAGGCTGTCCTGGCCGATACTGATGCCGGGCAGACGCCCCGGATGACGGTAACGGATTTCGATACCCGCCGTGCCGAGGATCTGATGGTGGCCGAAAAAGTGGCGTTGGCTTATGCAGGCAGCCTTTCGCCGGTGGTCTTTACTTTCCGGCATCTGCTCTCCAAGGTGGAGATCGTCGGGCGGATCGATCCGGCGCTCGAGGCGGCGGGTGTGTCCTGCCGGATCGTTTCGGCTTCTCTTTACGGTTTGCCGGCCACGGGCAGCGGTACGGTGGCTCCCGGGGGATACGGCACCTGGAGTCTGGGCGGGGCGACGACGGCCTCCGAACCGTTCGCTTCGGCGGGGGATGTGGCGCTCGTTACGGCGGGACAGTCCGTGTTCGGAGAGTTGCTGCCTTTTCCGCAGCAAGTCCGTGGAGACATCGTGCTGGAGATCGTTTACGAGTGTACCGAGGCTGGGGGGGGACCCAGGAGTTTTTCCAAAACCATCGCCTTGGCCGATGCCGGGGTGAACCAGTGGGAACCGTCGATGAGTTATCGCTATACTTTCGTAGCCGGCGGCGACTACATCCTGTTCGGGAAACCAGAAGTCTCGCCTTGGCGGTCGGCCTCGGGCGGGATCGTGACGGTCGAGTAAAATCCCTTTAAGTTCGAGTGTATGATGAAAATTCGAGTTTTATACCTGTTTGCCGTGGTTTGCACCGCGCTGGCGGCTTGCCGGAAGGGGGAAGGAGATCGACAACAGGCCGTTCTCTCGGACGACCCGATCCGCTTCGGGACACCTTCGATAAAAGTATCGAGGAGCGAGTTCAATGTCCGTGCGACCGGCCCGGTAAACGAGTTTCCGTCCGGAGGAGATTTCGGAGTCTTGGGGTATTGTTTGGCCAATTACGACGGCTCTACGGAGCTCAATCCGACTACGGGACCCACGCCTTGGGCTTCGAAAGCAGTACTCTGCTCTCCGCACGTGTTTTACAAGCAGCAGGTGAAATACAACGGAACGGCGTGCTACTACACCGGCACCCAGCAGCGTTGGTACGAGGCTTCGGACTACCTCTATACATTCTTGGCGTATTCCCCTTACGGGGATGCCTATTACACGGTCGAGCCGGCTACTCAGACGGGCATCGGGCTTCCTTCGCTGACTTTTTCGATGCCTTTCTCGGGGGGAGATCTCTCCACGCTTCGGCCGATCGACCAGATCCCCGATGCCATGGCGGCGGCAGCGGTGGATGTAAGCCGGCAGGACGGGAAAGTCGATCTTTCTTTCGAGCATCTGTTGGCCGGGTTCAATTTCAAGGTGAACAACTACAATCCGACCAACGACTTGACGATACATGGTTTGCGTCTTGTCGGCAATTTTTACCGCTCTCTCAAGATCCGGATGAACCAAGGGCTGGAGTTTCCCTCCGAGATGTTTGCCGGCACGTTCACTTTCCTCGATGGAGGCGACGATGCGGACGATGTGACGGTGGGGCACGACAAGATGGCCGAGCGGGTAGGCGGAGAAACCCTGATGCTGGTGTCCAATTTGGGTGCCTCGCCCGATTATCTGGGTACAGGGATCGAAATACAGATCGATTATTCTTTCATGGGGGTTCGCACCACGGGCAAGGCATTTGCCCTGCCCGGTGGGTATTTGCCGCAGGGAGGGACGATCTATACCATCGAAATGAACTTTATCGGAGACGCTTTCGTGCTCAATTTCGTGGTGGACAACAACCAGATGTGGGAAGAGGGCGGAGACAGCGACATCAAATTCGAATGACCAGGGAATGAAGAGAAAACGTGTTTGCCAAAGTTTGTGGGCGGCCGCCCTTGTTGTGCTGTCGGCCGGCTGCGTGAAGGAGCCGTATCCGGGAGGCGGTACGGGGGGGGCCGGGTTTACCCTTACGGCGGTGGCCGAGAGCATGTCGCCCGAGGGGGTGATAACCCGCGCTTCGGATCCCAAGACAGCGGCGGAATGTGAAATCCGTACGCTCCACGTCTTTTTGTTCGGGCCGGATGGGAACTATCTGGGCACCAGGGAGGGACATCGTATTTTCCAGGGGTACCAGCAGATCGGTTCGCCGACTTTGCACATCGATGCGGGCGGTTTTTCCGATCCGGCGGCGGCAGCCAGTGCTACGGTGTATGTGGTGGCCAATGTCGAACCGGGGACTTTCGGGGCAATATCGGCCGAGGGTTATCCGGAAAAGATCCGGAACAAGGCGGATTTCGATGCTTTTTATTACCAGCCTACGCGGCGTGAAGACTTGTCGGAGCTCCCCGAAGCGGGGATGCCGATGTTCGGTATGGATACGCTCGATCTGACACAGGCCGACGGTTCGGTGGTAGTCGAGCTGAAGGCGCTGATGGCGCGGGTAGATTTTTTGTTTCGTGTCGAGGCTCCCGGGGGTACGATCGGGGGACTCCCTTCGCTGGTTCTGACCGAGTGCGAAGTCAGGAATGTCCCGACAAGGGTGTCGTTTGTGCCTTTGGCGGAAGATGCGGAGAGCAACCTCGATGCCGATGGCGATGGACAGGCCGATGCGACGACTTCCAGGGTGGTGTACATAGACCCTTCTACCGGTCCTTTGCGCAACCAGCAGGGAGAAGCGGAGTTCTCGTTTTATGTGTATGAAAACCAAAGACACCCCGGATATGCGGAATATCCCGGCGAGTATCCGTATCCTGCGGGGCTCGATCCGGACCATTACCAGCGGTACAAACCGCTGTTGGCCCTCGGTACGGACAATGATACGATTCCGGCTACGTATGCTGTATTCAAGGGCGTGTTTACCGATGAGGATGACATCGACTATCAGGCTACGTGTACCATTTTCCTGGGGGGAGATCCTGTATCCGATTTCAATCTTCGGCGGAATCATCAGTACCGCAACCATGTAACGATATCCGGTATTACGGTGGTCGGGCATACTCCGTCGGATGTGGTAACTTTCGATGCACGGATCGAGGTGGAACATACCAGTCCGTATTATATCTCTATCCTCCGGCACAAGGATCTGGATGCGCATTTCAACATCGTGCCACTGGATGTCTATCTGTTCGACGAGGCTGCTGGCGGAGCGATAGATGTGCGGGTCGACCAGCCGCAAACCAATACCTGGTTTCGCATAGAGCGTGTGTCGGCTGAAGTGATGCGCAGCGGGCAGGCGGAAGATTACCAGATCAGTCATCCAGGGCAGGCCTTTGTTGCCGGGACGGGCAAACGGAAGTTTTTTACGCGGGATCTGGTAACCGATCCGGCTCAGTTGGCCAACAGCATCTCGGCTACCTTGGCAAACAGGGATCGTATCTATATCTACATCGACGAAAACATCAGCGTCGATAGCCGTCAGGGCGATCTGATCGTCGAATACAAGGAAAACGGTACGGTGAAGGATACCCGCACCATCACTCTCATTCAGCAGGGGCTGTTTCCCGTGCGGGTAGAGGACGGGGGCGCGTATCAATACACGATCTATGTCGAGGCGTACGAGGAATACCGGGACTATTACGATCCGCTCTCCGAATGGACCTCCGATCAGGTGTACGAAGGTCTTCCCTGGGGACCGGCTAATATGGGCGAGATCAATACCGGTCTTATCGGATACCTTCCGCGTTTGAGTGCGGTGGAGAATTATTTCGAGGGGAAAAAGGGAACGATCGCCATCCTGATGGCCACAGGAGTATTCAATAAAAACTGGACAGGACTGTATCCCAGCGACCCTGCCCGGGCGATGATCCTGGATCAGGTTCCGCAGACGGCGGCTGAGTATTGCTATCGGAAAAACAAGACGGATGCTGATGGTATGATCTCCGAGGAGAATACCGAATGGTATCTGCCGGCTATCCGCGAGTTGGAAAATACGCTTACCACGTATTATCCGGTGTACAAGGAATTTCAGGAAAATTTTTACTGGTCTTCGGCCGCAGCCGCGCGCGAAGGCGGGTGGGGAACGAACGAGGCTTCGGAATACGCCCGTGCGACGATGGCTTACGTGAATGGATCGGGAAGCATCGTCCACAAGCCCAGCGGAGCCGACCAGTATTACGATCCGAGTCAGGGAGCTGCCAGTATGTATGGAAAAACGCTGAGGACACAGCCGTTGCGTATCCGGGCGGTGTATCGTCCGTCCGATGGCGGACTTATCGCGGGGGACGTCTATCCGTAAGCTCCCACGCCGGAAAGGAAAAGCAAAAAAACGCCCCCGTTCAAAGCTTTGAACGGGGGCGTTTTTTTGCAGCATCAGAATCCGAAGCCGTCGAGTTCGACTTCATGCGTGCCGGCATCTTCGAACGGGAGAGCTTCCTGGTGTACCGCTTCGCCTTCGACGTAGATGGCTTTGTGTGGGGTGGCCGGGCAAACGTATTCGCAGCCGCCGCACCCTACGCAGATCTGCGGGTCGGTGTGGGGGATGGTCAGTCCGTCGCGGTAGGGGATCATGCTCACCGCCTGTGTGGGGCAGTGTTCGGAGCAAGCCCCGCAACTGGTGCCGTCGGTATGGACGATACAGAAATCTTCGACGAAGGCCACCCGCCCTACCTGGGTGCGGTGTTTTTCTTCGACGCTCAAGGGAAGGATCGCTCCGTTGGGGCACACGTCCGAGCAGACGGTGCAGTCGTAGTTGCAGAAGCCCTTGTCGAAGTACATCATCGGCTGCATCATCCCGGAGAGGCCGTACTCGAGCAGCGCCGGTTTGAGCACTCTCGAAGGGCATTTGCTGATGCACAGGTGGCAAGCGGTGCAGTGCTGCCCCAGATGCTCGTGTCCCAGGGAACCGGGCGGGCTGATGGGCACCTGCCGGGTATGTCCGCTCCCGTCGCGCAGGCGGAGGCGTTCCTGCTGGCCATGTCCTTGTGCCATTAGGGCAGGGACGGTGAGCGTAGCCGCCAGCGTGGTGGCCAGAAATTCCCGGCGGGAGGGGTCTTTCGGGGCGGCTTTCGCGGGGGCAGCCTCAGATGGAAGCGCCGGTGCTTTCTTGGGACCCGAGAAAGAGAGCGCATCCTGCCGGCAGGCATCCAGGCAGTCGAAGCAGTCCACGCAGCGGCTGTAGTCGATGCGCTGGTTCCGGCTGTCGATGCACGAGGCTTTGCACCGGGTGGCGCACACTCCGCAGTGGGTGCATTTCGCGGGGTCGATCCGGATTTTCCACCAGGAAAAACGACTGATCAGCCCTAAAAACGTCCCTACCGGGCAAATGGTGTTGCAGTACGTGCGGCCGTGCTTCCAGGCCAGGTACCCTACCCCGAGCAAGGTGAGCAGGGCGATGGACAGGGCAAAGGCACTGCGCACGTAGATATCCATCCGGTAAAACGTGTAGTTGCCCATTGCGGTGAAGAGCGCTTCGAGCAGGTTGTTGCCCGCCAGATAGACCGGAGCGAATACGTTGGCGGCGATACGGCCGTAGGCGGCGTACGGGTCGAGCAGGCTGGCCAGCAGGGTAAATCCGGATACCAGTGCCACGACCGTAGCTGCCAGCAGGGTGTAGCGCAGGATGTTGCGGGCCGGGGAGTACTGGTAGCGTTTCTTTTTCTTCGGCTTTTTCCCCAGGCCTCGGCTTATGCGGGCAATGACGTCCTGGAAGATCCCCATGGGACAGATGACCGAGCAGTACAGGCGTCCCAGCAGCAGGGTGAGTGCCATCAGAGCTACCAGAACAGCAGTCGAAAGGGAGAGAACGGCCGGAACGAATTGGATGTGTTCCAGGACGCTGAACCCTTCGGGCAGCAGGCCTGCGAAGTCGATGAAGTAAAACGTGACGAGCGAGAGCATCACGACCGCTACGGCGATACGGAGTTTGCGGAGCATGGGGAAGGCGTCAGATTTTGATGCGTTTTACATTCAGGCTTTCGAGGTCCATCGTTCCCACTCCGAGTGCCTGGGCGGCTGCGATGTGTCCGACCGATTCGAGAGGCATTTCGCGGATCTGGTTGAAGAATTTGGCGGCGGCGGTGTCCACTGCTACGATGTCCTGGGAGAGGAAAAGCGCTTTGGCCAGCACGACGTCCGAGGCGCTGCGGCCGCGCGGGCCGTTGGTTTTCATCACCCGGTATGCGTCCACGATGTTCAGGGCGGGTTTTTTGTCCAGGGTGCAGACATCGGCGATGCACTGTTGGAGGTTGTGCGCATGGAAGTATTCCCGGTCCCAGACGATGCCCATGTAGTTCTTCATCGAGATGGTCAGGTTGGCCCCACCGTGGTTTTTCAGGATGGGGCAGTTGAACCACACGTCGGCATCGAGCAGCGCGGTGTGGATTTTGGCCTTCTTGAGGTTTTTCCCATGGGGGAGGGAGACTTCGCGGTAGTACGATTCGGTGTGGGCGGGAATTACCTTGGCTCCGGCGGCTTTGGCGGCTTCTTCGATGCCGCTGCTCTGGTAGCATTTGCGCCAGTCGTCGCAGGTATGGTCGAAGACCGTTACTTCCGAAGCGCCCGCGGCGAAGCACTGGCGAATGAGTTCAGTGATCAGTTTCGGGTTGGTATTTCCGGCCAGCTCCGGGGTCTTGTCCCAGCCGATGTTGGGTTTTACCAGCACCTTTTGGCCTTTCTTTACAAAGCGTCCGATGCCGCCGACCTCCGTCAGGGCGCGGCGGAGCATTTCGTCGGGTTCTCCACCCATGACGGCGATCAGGTCGGCCGGCGTGCCGTTCGAGGAGGATTTTACCGGCTGAGCCAGGACGTCCATCGCTCCGTGCGGGCGCAGGGTCATGGCTGCACCGGTAACGGCTACGGCTTTGAGGAAATCTCGTCTGTCCATCGTGTCGTTTTTTAAAGGAGAGACATCAGATCTTTTGCAGGGCTTTCAGTACGGCATATCCTCCCAGGATCTGTACGGCGATACCGGGCAGGCCGATGCGCAGGTCTTGCAGGGCGGCGGCGAGGCTGCCGGTGAGCCCCCATTCGGCCAGTGAACCGACGATCTGGTAAGCGGCTACGGCTGCCAGGATGGCCCAAAATGAGATTTTACCGGCTTTCTTGGCGGCGTAGGCAGCGGCCAGAGCCAGCAGCACGGACTTGATGAGGATGGCGGGGAGCATTCCGGCAGGGGGCATGCCGAAAAGCAGGTGGTTGGCCAGCGGCGAGGCCAGAGCCGTGAGAAGTCCTACGGCCAGGCCGTATTTGTAGGCGGCGATCAGGGTGAAGAAATAGATCGGCAGCCAGATGAGTCCTCCTCCGGGGATCAGGTGCACCAGTTGGGGCAGGGCGATGTTGCCGGCGGCAAACAGAGCGGCGAAGACATAGGTGCGTCCTTGGGTGAAGGAGAGGGATTGGAGTTTTGCGACGGTTTCCATGGTTTTTTGGCAGTTTGTTTTGTATTCGGTTTGACCTTCCCGGCGGGAAGGCAGGACAAAATAAGTGATTTGCAGGAAAATGGACACTACCCGATTTACGGTTTTTTCGAATCTTCTCCGCCAGGCGTCCCGCGATGCAGCGGGGAACGTTTGGCACAGCGGGCAGGGGCGGCCTTGCGGCCGCCGCGCCGCGCTTGCGCGGCGCGTGCCTGGGGGTAAGTTCAGACGGTGATGAGTTCGTACTGCGTGGTGCCGATGCCGATCTTTTCGGCATGTTCGAGTGCCGCCTCCCATTTGGTGTCGGGGTGGAGCAGGTGGAACTTGTCGGCCCCTTCGAGGTGTTCGTGCTGGTGTTCGTTGTGCAGGCGGTTGTCGGTAGAGAGCACCGGCGCGGCGATGACCAGGTCGGCGCAAGCCTTGTCGAGGGCCACCGGGTCGAACGAGGCGAGCATGCCCAGGTCGGGGACGATGGCGGCATCGTTGTGGTTCCAGCAGTCGCATTCGGGCGATACGTTCATGATGAAGCTCACGTGGAAATGCGGCTTGTCCTTCAGCACGGCGGCGGTGTATTCAGCGATCTTGTAATTCAGACGTTCGGCCGTGTCGCCGGGGCCCATCACGGCACCTTCGTATTGGCACAGGGCGATGCACTGCCCGCAGCCTACGCATTTGGAGTAGTCGATCACCGCTTTGCGTTCGGCGTTGAGGTGGATGGCATCGTGTGCGCAGTGCTTTACGCAGATCAGGCAACCCTTGCAGTGTTCCCGGTCGATTACCGGTTGGGAGGCGCAGTGCAATTCCAGTTTTCCGCCTACGCTGGCACAGCCCATGCCCAGGTTTTTGATTGCACCGCCGAAGCCGGCCTGTTCGTGTCCCTTGAAGTGGTTCATCGAGATGATGATGTCGGCATCGGCAATCGCCGCACCGATCTTGGGTGCCTTGCAGTACTCTCCGTCGATGGGGATCTCTCGGTAGTCAGTGCCTTTGAGTCCGTCGGCGATGATAACGTCACACCGTGCCGAGATGGGGTTGAAGCCGTTTTCCATAGCACTTTGCAGATGGTCGACCGCATTGGAACGGCGCCCCGAATACAGGGTGTTGCAGTCCGTGAGGAAGGGTTTGGCTCCCAGCGAACGCAGGATGTCGGCCATGCGTGCGGCAAAATTGGGACGGATGTACGCCACGTTGCCCGGTTCGCCGAAATGGATCTTGATGGCGGCAAAGCGTTTCTCGAAATCGATGGTGTCGATGCCCGCCCGGCGTACCAGGCGCTCCATCTTGTCCAGCAGATTGCTGCGCGGAGTGGTGCGCAGCGAGGTGAAAAATACTTTGGAAGCAGTCATGGATAGTGATGATGATGTTGTGGGATAAAAGTACGGAATTTTTGGGAAGAAACACCGGCGGGGGGGGGGAAGTGTTTTTGGACAGGAGGCCGAGGTCTGGGCATAGCCAAATGCGAAAACGTTGTTTTCGATTTGTCGCAGCGCTCGCCTTTTCGTATATTTGTCTTTGGATTCATGGTCGTTTTTTTGCCGGGCAAGGCGTTTCCCTCTGAAAACCACCTTTTCAAGGGACGAAAGGATCCCTTGGTGGCAAGAAAACAGAAATCATGTTGCGTTATGAGATTGGTAAAAAAGATTGCCGTCTTGCTTGTCTTGCTGCTTGCTTTCGGGGAAATGTCCCCGGCGATGGCGCAGACGGAAGGCGTTTTTCATATCCGGATCGTCGGTGCGGCGGCCGGGGATACTTTGGTCCTGGCGGAAGTCGACCGGATCGGCGTCGAGGCCCAGGTGGATACCTTGGTGGTTTTGCCGCAGCAGACCGATACGTTTGCCTTGTCGGTCGATCGGACAGGACGACTCTTCGGCGTATCCTTTCGCACGAAGGACGGTCGCCGGGGTGATGCAGCCGTTTTTTCCGAACCGGGAGTGGAGTATACCATCGGTTTCGAACCACAAGGGGCGGAGCTTCGCGCGCAGATATCGGGAGGGTTGTACGATTCGTCCGAGATGCGTTCCATCGTGGCGCTGGAGGATACCTTGAGCCGCTTGGGTGACCGGATACGGCTCTCGGGCGGGCAGGAGGATTCGCTGGTGTCGCTTTGGGAAAAGACGCGGCGCGAGTTGGTTTACGCCCAGGAACGTTTCATCGTGTACCATCCCGAAAACGGTTTCTCGGCGCATCTGGTGAGCGAATTGCTGCGCCGCATTCCCGAGGAGACCTCGCTGGAGCGTGTCCGCAGGTTGTACAACAGCCTCAACGGCGGAGCGCGCAATACCCACGCCGGCGAAATAGCCAACGAAGAGATCTATGCTTCTCTCGCAGCCTCGGAAGGGGCCTCCGTCCCTCGGCTCACCTTTACTTCTCCGCAGGGCGAACCGGTCTCTCCGTCGCACTACCGGGGCAAGTGGGTGGCCTTGGACTTCTGGTCACCGGATGAGCCTTCTTCCCGAAGGGACCTCCCGCAGTGGGAGCGCGCCTATGGACAGTATCGGGACAAGGGGCTGGAAGTCATTTCCATTGCCGTGTGCCATCCCCAGACGTACCAGATGCATCAGGCAGAACCGCAGGACAGCCTTCCCTGGGCTCAGGCGTACGTATCCCGAACGCTCGACGGCAGCCCGGATGTCGTATCGCTCTTTGCCCTGTACTCTTTCCCGACGGCCATGCTCATCGACCCTGAAGGGAAAATCGCTTTCCGGGGACGTCCCGGAGGATTGTTTGCCAAGTTGGAGGAAGTCTTTGCCGCCCCGCAGACTGAATAGAAATAACCTTAAACAAATATCTACCCGATGAAACGTTACGCAAAATGGATCGCCATTGTTTTTCTCGTGTTGTGCTTCTTCTTTTCCTGCACGCAGGTACGCAAGAATACCATCACAGGCCGGATAGAGGGCCTGCAGGCCGGCGACAGGATCGTGCTGGCATCCTGGCATGCCTCCCAAGACCGCTGGGTAGCCGACGATTCGGTAACGGTCAGAAAACCCGGGGAGTTTACCTTGAAGACCTACGACAAGGACGAGGCTCTGCGCCTGTTCCTGGTGCCCCAAGGCGATACGGTATCGGTGAGTGACAGTCGGACGCCTTACCTGTCGATTTTTGTCGAAGGTCTGGGCGAATACACCCTCACCGGCGAGGCCTCCGACTTCCCCTCCGCTAAAATATCGGGCGGGGTGTACGAATATCCCGAAGTCCGCCAGATCGACTCCCTGAGCGCTCTGCAAGCAGGACTGCGGCAGGAGTATGCAACGCTCGACCGGACGGATACCGCCGCCCTGGGACGTTTCTCTGACCGCTGGCAGGCCGTGGCCGACAGCATCCTCGCTGCTCGTCAGGCCGTTGTCCGCCATTATCCCGACAACCGGTTTGCCGCATGGGTTCTGGCCGATCTGGGTTACTTGTACGATGCGGAGGACATCGACCAGATCGACAGCCTGTATCAGGGGCTTTCCGGGCAGGCGCAGAAATGCCTTTACGGCCGCCAAGTAAAGAAACTGGTGGACAACGTACGCCATTCGGCCGTCGGCGCCACCGCTCCCGACTTTACCTTGACCACGCTCGAGGGCGATACGCTCCGCCTCTCGGAGTTGCGCGGCAAATGGACGGTCGTGGATTTCTGGGCTTCGTGGTGCAATCCGTGTCGCAAGTACAATCCCCACATGGTCGCACTCTATGAAAAGTACCATCCGGCGGGTCTCGAAGTGGTAGGAGTAGCCGTATGGGACCAGCAGGATGACTGGTGCCGGGCAGTAGCCGAGGATGCGCTCCCCTGGGCCAATGTCAATGCGGGCGAGAAGGTCAAAGGACAGGACAACGTAGGGGACACTTATGCCATCCGTTCCGTACCCACGACTTTGCTCCTCGACCCCGAGGGAAAGATCGTCTATCGCGGGCATCCGGCCGAGATCGAGGCGGCTTTGCGGGAGGCTTTCCCGAAGGTGAAGTAAGGCGTCTGTTCAAAAC
>CABSLV010000007.1 GCA_902478645.1 uncultured Flavobacteriales bacterium
TAAGAGACAGCGGTCATCCTCTTCGTCGTAATATCGGACGAGTCTGAATGACTCAGGATATTTTTTCTCGGAGAGATATCCGGTCAGTTTCACTTCCGCATCTGTCATTATGTTCTTTGGCATTCTTCGCTTCCATTTGACTGTCTTATATTTTAAGTTTGTCTTGGCTCTGACAACAAAGAAAGAGTCTGTAAGATGTATCCTATAGAGTTCTTTAAAGGAGTCATAAGCCCTGTCGAATATATAATAAGCATTTGGTTCATAATGGATTGAAGACATTGCTGTGGAATCATGCTTTGAAGCAGTGGTTACGGTATAGAAAGCAGGAACTTGTGCTTCAATGTCGTATAAGACATGAGCTTTCACCCCTCCTTTCTTGCTTCGGAACTTTGCCCATGGGAATGTTGCAAGACACAACGGAATCGTTGTTGAATCAAACGCATATTTCTTTCCGGAAATGTCAAGGATGTTGGTCGTCCGCTTCTCGCAGGCTTCTTTCATCATATAGAATGCAAATTCTTCAAAAATTCTGTAATCACGGTTCTGGTTGGCTGTCGCAAGAGTTGTCTTGGCTATCGGTTCACGACCTAACCCAAGATGATATTGCTTGGCCCTATGCGCCTCGAAAGCAACGATTAAGTCTCGCAGGCTTTCACGGTTACTCAGTTGTCCAAACATCATCGCGAGCATCTGATTCCAGCAAGTAAAATGTTTCACATATCTGTTGCCATCATACTTGCGAACATAGTTGTTGAACTGAGTCCTGTTCAGAAAAGCGGTTAATTGAGAGAATACGTATTTGTCTTGGAACATAGCAGCCATTTGTATTAGACTGCAAAGTTGCAAAATCAAGTCCGTTTCATTTCAAAAAACCGTGTAATTGACTATATTTCAATAATTTCAAAGAACTATTTATCCACTTTTACGGGACAGTAGTGACCCCGTCTCTCCCGGTAAAATCCGGGGAAACGGGGTTTAACATGCCCTTACGACATTTTAACAAACGAATGGCGTAATTTTACATACCGATTACCGACAAAACGAAAAACAAAAAAATGTATGCTATGAAAAATTTCTTTCTTCACTCTTTGAGTGTTTCCGCGCTGGCTCTGCTGCTGGCTTCCTGCAGCGGAACGGGCAAAATCCTGCCGGCTGCCCAATTGGAAGGCTCCTGGGACATCGTCCAGGTAGGCAATGAAGTCCTCTCCCCCGACCAGGAGAACGCACCGTTCATCGCTTTCGACCTCGCACAGGGTCGCATCTGGGGCAACAGCGGTTGCAACCGCATGATGGGTACCTTCCAGACCGATTCGCTGCAACCCGGCTCGCTCACCTTCGGAGCGGTTGTCTCCACCCGGATGGCCTGCCCGGATATGGAAATAGAAAACAATATCCTGAATGCCCTGGAAGCCGTCCGTTCGTTCGAAGGCGTTGCTGCAGACGACACGGATTCGCTGATCACCATCGCATTGTGCGACCAGAAAGGGAAAGAACTCCTGCTGCTCCAACAGCGTCCCGAAGTGGCTGCAGCGACTGATTCGACGGCCTTGGAAGGTGCGTGGGCGATCCGTACGGTAAAAGGTGCCGCCCTGGGAGAGACCGAGAAAACCCCCATGCTGCAGTTTACCCTGGCGGAACACCGCGTGCACGCAAATGCAGGATGCAACTCGATCAACGGAACCTTCCAGCTGGATCCTCAAAACCCCTCGGCACTGACTTTCGGTCCGATGATCACCACGATGATGGCCTGCCAGAACATGGAAGCCGAGACGGCCGTTCTCCAAGCCTTGGCACAGGTACAGTCGTTCCGGATAGAGGGCGAAAAACTCTATCTGTGCGACGCTTCCGGAGCGGAGCTTCTCTCCCTGGAGAAGGACCCTTCGCTGGCAGAATAACCGCTTTTCCGAAAAAGCGGGCAAGCAAAAGGGCGGAAGGCACTGTGCCTTCCGCCCTTTTGCTTGCCCGCCCTGCCCGCCTTGAACAGCCCTCCTGATTACTGCGCTCGACCTGTATGGCTTCACCCAAGACAGGATGCGCCTCGGCAGAGCCAAAATGAAAACTTCGTCTTCCCTACCTCCGCTCTCGGCTTCCGCTATCTTTTCATAAGACAGGATGCGCCTCGGCAGAGCCAAAGTGAAAACTTCGTTTTCGTTTGCCTCTGCTCTCGGCTTTCGCTATCTTTGCCGCAACTGTTCCCCGGGAAAATCCGATCCCCGATGGGAAATGGCTGCTAAAAAACAACTAAAAATCTCTCCTGTAAGATGAAACATCTGAAATCGCTTTTTGTCATCCTGGCTGCAATACTCTGCGGCGCAGTAAACGCGCAATCGGTGGACACGGTCGCCGTGTGGAGCGCCTCGATGAAAAAGAACATCAAGAACGTAGTCATCACTCCGGCTGCGTATCAAACGGACAAGGATGCCCGTTTTCCGGTGGTATATCTACTGCACGGGGCAGGTGGCGACTTTTCCAACTGGATCAAGAAAGCACCTTTCCTGCCGGAACTCGCTTCGCGTTATGGCATGATCATCGTTTGCCCGGACGGTAACACGCACAGCTGGTACTGGGACGCTCCGGCCGACTCTACCAGCCGGTACGAGACCTACATGACGCGCGAACTGCTGCCCTACATCGACAAGAATTACCGTACGATCGCCTCGCGGGAAGGCCGCGCCATCACGGGACTTTCGATGGGTGGCCAAGGAGCTTTCTTCCTGGCATTCCGCCACCTGGATCTTTACGGAGCCTGCGCTTCGATGAGCGGCGGGGTGGACATCCAGTCGTTCCCCTCGAGCTGGTACATGGAGTCCAAACTGGGTTCGCAGGCCGAATATCCCGAGCGTTGGGAAGAATTCTGCGTGATGAACCAGTTGTACCGCCTCAAACCTACCAGCATCCGTATCCTGTTCGACTGCGGGACGAGCGACTTCTTCTATCCCATGAACCAGCGTCTGCACGAATTGATGGTATATCGCCGCATCGAGCACGATTTCATCTCGCGCCCGGGCGGACATACATGGGACTATTGGACCAACTCCATCAAATTCCAACTCGTTTTCTTCGACAACTATTTCAAGGACATGGCAGCCGCCGCTAAAAAAGCAGCCGAAAAAGACAAATAAAACCATACAGACTATTTTTCAAAAGAGCGCGGCCAAATGGCCGCGCTCTTTTGCTTTCTTTACATCTTGCCCCACAAAATTTCTTCCCTCTTTTTTTGTTTATTTTATAAACTTGTTTATATTTGCATCGAATAAATCTCACCCGTTATGGCAAACCTTGCAAAACCCTTTCTGTTAACTGCGCTGCTCGCCCTCTCTGGAGCCAGCTACGGCCAAAGTCTGGAGATAGTCATCACCCAGACGGAAGACGAGCCCGAGAGCCTCATCCTGACCGCCATAGCGGACAGCACCGGACAAATGATCCGGCACGACATCACAGCAGCCCAAATGGATACCACCCGCATACTGCTGGAAGGCCTCCCGAAGGGAAAGGTCAAAATCTACACCTTTCAGGACTGCAACGGCAATTACCACCTGGACACCGACGCCGAAGGCACTCCGACAGAACGCTGCGCCGATACCCGGACAGAGCTGCTCCCCGGAAAGAACACCGTGCAGATCCCCTTAAGAACCATCCCACGAAAGAAACAAGAATAAATGGCAACTCCCATGAAAGACATCGAACCGTACGCCCGACCCAAACGACGGGAAGGGGAATTGAAACGCGACATCGCAAAATACCTCATCCTTTGCGGGGCTTTGACCGCCGTGAACTGGATCTTCACCCCGGAGCAGTTCTGGGCTGGGTGGATATGGATCGCCTGGGGCGCATCGCTCATCCTGCGGGCCGTCCTGCCCGACACGGACGGAGGGAAAACCGCCTCCCCGCGAAGAGCCTTCTACCGCCACCTGAACTGTTACCTGTACGTCATGGCGCTCCTGGCAGCCGTAAACTACCTGTACACCCCGGGATACCCATGGGCGGTGTGGCCGGCTGCCGGTTGGGGGTTCGCGCTGGTCCTGCAGGCGGTAGAGGTGTTCACCCGGCCGAAAGACGACGATGGCGACTACCGAATGTAACATCATGAAAACCGACAAATCTCTCACACCTTATGGAAGATCGTAAACTCAACTCCCAGGAAAGCATCGAGCTGATCGCCCGCATGCTGCGCAACACGCAGGACAACCTGCAAAAAAACGCCGGAATCCATTCCCTGATCTGGGGATATACCACCCTGGCGGTATCCTTGTCCGTTTACTTCTCGCTCCGGGCGACCCACGACCTGCACAGCCACCTGCTTTGGCTGGCCATTCCGGTCGTGGGGCTGCTGCTCGAAGTGTTCACCCGCCGCTGGTGGGCGGCTCCCGAGGTGCGCACGTTCCTCGACCGGGCGACTACCTTGTTGTGGCTTCCGCTGGGCGTGGCGCTGCTGCTCTTTCCCTACCTGGGACAGGGCGTGGATGCGATGAGCCTTGTGCTGCTGCTGGTGAGCCTGGGGATGGCCCAGACGGGATTTATCGCCCGATACACGTTGTTTACCGTCATCGGGCTGCTGGGGCTGGCCGTGAGCTTGGGCATGACGTACATCGGGGGAGAGGAAAAAATTCTGATCTTTGCCGCAGGGATCGTCGCGGTGCTGATCGTTCCCGGGCATATCCTCAACCGTAAAGCTGCAAAAAACCATGTTCAAGGCGCTTGATCCGTTGCTTCACTCCGAACTCCGCCTGGCGGTGATGTCCATTCTGGTGGGGGTGGAAAATGCGGACTTCACCTTCCTCAAACAGCAGACGGGCGCTACTTCGGGCAATCTTTCGGTACAGATAGACAAACTGTCCCAGGCTGGCTACATCGCGGTGGAAAAGACGTTCCGGGGGAAGATGCCGCGTACCCTCTGCCGGATCACGCCCCAGGGGCGCGCGGCTTTCGCTGCGTACGTGGAGGCGTTGAAAGACTACATCGGGTGAGGCAAAGGGCGTGCCTCACTGTGCGAATACTCCCTGTCCGATGCGGGCAAGCGTGGGGGTGGGGCGGGCAAAGCCCGCCCCACCCCCACGCTTGCCCGCCCCGCTCTTGCCCGGAAAGCCGCCCCGAGCTATCTTTGCAAGCATGAAAACCCACAAGACCAATGCCGCCCGGCTGCTGGACAGCGCCGGGATCGGCTACGAACTGATCCCCTACCGGGTCGATGAAGAAGACCTCTCGGCCGTGCATGTAGCGCAAGAACTGGGAGAGGACATCCGCCAGGTATTCAAAACATTGGTGCTGCGCGGAGAGCGCACCGGGCTATTCGTCTGCGTGGTGCCGGGAGAGAGCGAGGTCGACCTGAAAAAAGCCGCCCGCGCCGCCGGCGACAAGAAAGCCGACCTGATCCCCATGAAGGAGCTCCTGCCCACTACCGGCTACATCCGGGGCGGATGTTCGCCCATCGGGATGAAAAAACCGCTGCCTACCTTCATCGACCGCTCCTGCATGGACTTCCCGGCCATCTACATCAGCGCCGGTGTGCGGGGACTTCAGATAAAAATAGCACCCGACGACCTGCTGGCCTATACGGGTGCCACTTTGTCCGATCTGACGGCGGAATAGTTTTTACCGGCCCTCCGTCCGTGCCGTTTTCGTCCGCAAAGCCAGTAAACATCCGGCTGCCGATTTTCTCATCCAGCCCCCTATCTGCAGATGCAAGGGTGAGGCGGAAACTTTTCCAACGGCAATACCGCCCGAGAGTATCCCCTATCTTTCAGGCGATTTCGCAGAAGTACTTCAAGCGTTTCAGGAAATACGTTCTCCCCCGAAAGCATTTTTCCCTGCCATTGCCCATTCCCGGAGGGAAAGACGGGAAACGTTGAAAATCAGAAAATACCGTGGAGCTTGCGCTCGAAGATCACTTTCTGCAACACCTCGGGGTAGTCGGTCGTGATGAAATCGACACCCAGGTCGAGCATCTGGTTCATCAGCTCCTCGGTATTTACCGTCCACACATTGACGTTGAGGCCCAATTCGTGGCATTCCCGCACCCAAAGGGGATTTTTCTGAAACTGGGAATAGTGAAAATCGACCCCGGTGTAGCCCCGTTCCTTTACCTGCCGGGGCGTCATCTTGTTGCTCAGGTAAGCGACTTGGGATTTGGGAGCTATCCGCACCAGTTCGTCGCAGATGGTGGGCATGAACGAGATATAATACACTTTCTTCTTCAGCCCCATCCGGTTGACCATCTTGACGATGTCGCGGGTGGCGCGAAGCATCTTCTGGTCGGTGGAATGTTCCTTGATCTCCAGTACGAGCAAGGTGTTCTTGCACTTCTTGAGTTCCTTGAGATACTGCTGGAGGGTAGGAACGGTCTCGCCGTTGGACAGGACGATGTCCTTGATCTGGTCATAATCGGCCTCTTCGATCAGGATCTTGTCCGGGCCTATGTGTGCATCGTGATTGACCACCAAAACCCCGTCGCGGGTCTGCAACACATCGCATTCCGAACCGAAGCATTTGATCTGGTCGGCGCGCTGCAAGGCGACGATGCTGTTTTGCGCTGCCCCGGGAGCACGCCAGTACCCGCGGTGGGCGATCACTTGAGTTTGCGCCGAAAGCGCGGCCGTAGCCACGAGAAAGGCCAGAAGAGCCAGGAAGTTTTTACGTTTCATATTCCGATGGATTGATTTTCGTTTCTCCGGGCTAAAATTACGAAAAGCCACCACGCAGCGTGTTTCCCCCGGTTTAAATTTCCACCCTGCGGCACGTTATTTTCCCCTGCGGGGTAAAACAAACATCGAGCGGGACATCGTCCGGGGTCGCATCGTCGATGGGGTCGGAGCAAGGCGGGAAGAAAGACAGCCCCGCCTTGACCGCATCGGGGCGGCAACAACGCAAGAAGCGGTCGTAAAATCCCCGTCCGTATCCCACCCGGGTTCCCTGCGCATCGTAGGCCAGCAGCGGCACCAGGATCAGGTCGATCGCCTCCGGGAGGACGCGCTCCAAGGCCTCGGGGTGGAGCGGCTCGGGAATACCGAAGCGGTTCTCGGCCAAGGGGTCTTCCCGGCGCAGGCGGTAGTGTGCCAACTCCCCGGTCGAAAAGTCCGAGACGGACACCACCGCGGTCTTTCCCCGGCGGAAGATCTTCTCGAGGATCGGGAAGGTATCGATCTCCCCCTGGCGGCGGATGGGCAGAAACAGGTGCACGGTCGTTGCCGAGCGAAATTCCCGGCTGCGCACTACCGCTTGGCCTACGGCGGCGGAAAGCTCCGCCGCCTTCCCGGACGGAAGTTCCCTGCGGAGCTGCTTGTACTGCGCGCGAAGTTCTTTCTTGGTAGCCATGGCCCGTTTTGTGTCTTTTTATGTCGTCGCGTGTGTCTTTTTATGCATTTCCTGTTCGTATCTATCCCCTCCGGGGTGTCTTTTCCGGCCATCCATTCCGGTGCTTTCCCCCTCCGATGCGGACAGCGCGGCGCAAAAACAAAGGGAGGCAGGGTGGATTTTGCACAAAAATCGCTAAATTAGCTATCCGAATCCATCCCTATGTCAGACATGATCCTTACTACCACACCTTGCATCGAAGGCCGGAAGGTCCAGGACTACCTGGGCATCGTCTCCAGCGAGACCATCATCGGGGCCAATGTATTCCGCGACTTTTTTGCCAGCATCCGCGATATCGTGGGCGGCCGGTCCGCTTCGTACGAGGAGGTCCTCCGAGAGGCCAAGAACCATGCTTTGCGGGAACTGGAAGAAAGAGCACGCGCTTTGGGCGCAAACGCCGTGGTCGGCATCGACCTGGACTACGAAACGGTAGGCGAGCGGGGCAGCATGCTGATGGTAACCGCTTGCGGTACCGCTGTCCGGGTGGAGGACTAAAGCCGGATCACGCTGGGAATGTCCGCCGTCGCTTTGTATTTTTCCAGAATATCGTCCGCCGACGAAGCCTTCAGGACGATCGTCAGGCTGACGTAGTTCCCTTTGGAGGATGGGGTTTCCGTTACGGTAGTGGCAGAACCCTCGAAGGCTTTTTCGATCTGCGCCCGGGCGTCGGTATCGGCGCGGACGATGAACTTGAAGGGATACTCTCCCGGGAAACTCATTCCTTTTTCCAGACTCTGGCGGAATTTCTCGCTGTACAACTGGTCTTTTACGCTTTCTTCCATAGCAGTTTACTTTTTATCGGTCAATTCTTCCACCAGCGCCTCGACGATCTTCTGGGTGGCACCGGCATTGTTGCGTACAAAATCGCGGGAAGCCATCGCACTGTGGGAAAATGCTTTGGGGTCGTCCAGGAAACGCCCCACGGCTTCGATAAACTCTTCGGAGTCGCCCACTACCGTCAATCCCCCGCAGCCTTTCAGTCCCACGGCTTCGATGTAGTCGGCATAGTTGGGTCCGCACAGCACCGGACGGCCGAACACGGCCGGCTCCAACACGTTGTGGATCCCGGAGCGGGTAAAGCCTCCCCCGATCAGGGTCAGGTCGGCATACGAATAGACCTTGGTGAGGATGCCTACCGTATCGAGCACCAGTACCCGGGCTGAAGCCAGGTCGGCTCCTTCGCGTTGGGTATACAGCACCGCACCGGGCAGGGCAGCGCACAAGCGGCGTATCCGCTCGGGATGGATGTCGTGCGGAGCGATGAGGTACTTGACGCCCGGATCGGAGGCTCGCGCGGTGATGAGTGCTTCCATGAGTTCCTCGTCCTTTTCCCAGGCCGAGCCGGCTACTACCAGTTTTTTCCCGTCCTTGAAAGCCTCCATGAACGGCAGGGTGTTATCCCGCTTGAGGATGTCCGCCACCCGGTCGAAACGCGTGTCGCCCGCTGCCCGGCAATTTTTGATCCCGATCGAGCGGAGCAGGGACACGCTCTCTCCGTCTTGGGTGAAGATCCGGGTAAAGAGCGGCAGCAGACGCCGCATGAAACGTCCATAGGGTTTGAAAAATGCCTGACGGGCATCGAAACGCGCGCTGATCAGGTACAGGGGGATGTGTTCCCGATGGATGCGCTGGAGGAAATTGCCCCAAAACTCGTACTTGATAAACACGGCTGCGGCCGGACGTACCATCCGTACGAAGTCGCGCGCCGCGCTGGGCGTATCGAAAGGCAGGTAAGTTACAATATCGGCTCCCGGATAGTCCTTGCGCACGTTGTACCCCGAGGGGGAAAAGAACGTCAGCAGGATCCGCACCTCGGGCATGCGACGGCGCAGGGTCTCCAAGACGGGACGACCCTGTTCGAACTCTCCCAACGAGGCGGCATGGAACCACACGATGCGGCTGCCCTGAGGCAAGGCGGCCAAACGCTGGCGAAGCGTACGCCGCCAATGGTTGCGCCCGGCAGCTGCCTGACGGCTCTTGGTGTTGAACACCCCATGCACACGCAGCAAGCCCGGAAGGGTACGCATCGAGAGGTTGTAAAAAATATTCATGACTGTATCGATCGATTAGATTTTTTCCACATATTCCGTTGTGCTTTCCCTTTCGCTCTGTTCCCGGCAGAAAGGCTCCGCAACACTGCATCCCGTTACACCACGCGATTGCCCAGTTCCTTGCTCAAACGGGTGCGGATCTCGAGCAAGGTCTTCCACTCTTCCATGAGGGCTTCCCGCTGCGTGTCGGACAAAGGGTTCTCCTGGGAAAACTCTCCCTGGATCTCCGCCATGCGGGTGCGCAGGTACGCATCCTGATAGCGCAGGACCAGATCCCGCGTATAGGCAGCCGCTACGGCTGAAAAGTCGCGCACCGGAACCCCCATGCGCTCCCACCCATCCAAACGATATTCCTCGGCCAGCAGCGACGAGACAGCCTCGACCATCGCCTGATCCTCGCTGCGCAGCAGGGCGGAGACATCGATGGCGCAACCGGCCCCCACCTGCACCCGGATGGCCTCGTAGATGGCATTGAGCGTGGCGTCGCGCAGGGAAAGTCCCTCGGCCGACAACGAATCGACGATCTCCCGGGCTACGGTGGTCCGTTCGGTCTCCAGGTGCTCGGTGGTCGTCCCGTCGGGATTGTCGTCCAGCACGGGTTCTTCGACCTCGATCTCCATGTCCCCGTAACGGAGCATCGTGGCTACCATGTCGCGTTCGAGGGCGGAAAAAGGATCGGCCGAGGGGCGGGGTTCTCGGTCCACCTCCAGGCGCTCGCGCATCCGGGCTGCCTGGGCGGCCCGGTCGGCCGCAGCGCGGTATTCCTGGCGGTTGTGTTCGTCGATCTGCGCCAGCTCGCGAAACAGCGAACTCTCCGAGACGTCCATGATGCGGGAAGCCTCGCGCAGGTACACCTCGCGCTTGATGTAGTCCGATATTTTCGAGATGGACACCACGATGTCCCGCACCAGACGGGACTTGAGGATGGGATCGCCGGAGGCTTCCTCGAGCAGCATCCGCGCCTTGAAATCGATGAAGTCCGTCCGGTTCTTCTCCAGATAGTCCTTGAGCTGCTCAGCGGTGTGCTTGCGCGCGAACGAATCGGGATCGTCGTTGTCCGGAAAGGTGAGCACGCGCACGTTCATGTCGGCCGCCAGTAGCATGTCGATGCCCCGGAACGAAGCCTTGATGCCGGGGGTGTCCCCGTCGTAGAGCACGGTGATGTTCTGGGTGAGGCGTTTGATCAGGCGGATCTGCCCGTCGGTGAGCGAGGTGCCGGAGGAGGCCACCACGTTTTCCACCCCGGCCTGGTGCATGGATATGACGTCCGTATAACCTTCCACCAGGTAGCACGAATCCTGCCGCACGATGGCGTTTTTGGCCTGATAGAGACCATAGAGGATGTCGCTCTTGTGGTAGATGGGGTTCTCGGGCGAATTGAGGTACTTGGCAATGGTCTTTTCGGTCTGCATCGTCCGCGCGCCGAAACCGGCCACGCGCCCCGAAAACGAGTGGATGGGAAAGACCACGCGCCCGCGGAAACGGTCGGTATAGCGTCCGTCGTCCCGTCGGATGGACAGCCCGGAGGTTTCGAGGTATTCGGCCTGATACCCGGCCTTGAGCGCCGCTTCGGTGAAGGCGGACCAAGCTTCGGGGGAGTATCCGAGGCCGAATTTTTCGATCGTAGCGTCGGAAAATCCCCGCTGGCGGAAATACGTCAGTCCGACATTGCGCCCTTCGGGGGTCTGGTGCAGCTGCTCGCGAAACCACTGGGCGGCGTATTCGGTAACCACGTACAGGCTCTCGCGTTCGTCGGCTTCCTGTTTGGCCTGGGGAGAGAGCTGGGTTTCCTCGATCTCGATCCCGTATTTTTTGGCGATATGACGGATGGCTTCGGGATAAGAGCAATGCTCGATCTCCATGATGAAGGTAACCATGCTGCCTCCCTTGCCCGAGGAGAAGTCTTTCCAGATACCCTTGGAGGGAGATACGACAAACGAAGGGGTCTTTTCGTCGTTGAACGGAGAAAGGCCTTTGTAGTTGGCCCCGGCACGTTTGAGCACGACGAAATCGCCCACCACTTCCTCGATGCGCGCTTCGGAAAACACCCGGTCTATCGTCTGGCGGGAGATCATCGTGCGAAAGAGATTTGCGGGAGAATCTTCCCGAGTATTTTTTCAGTAACCAGGTACGTAGGCCGCACCCCTGCCTCGCCCAAAGGCCCGGAAGCCAGGGTGAGGGAAGTGTCCAGGGGATTGTCCGAAGCGTAATACGCGTAGTTCAACTGCACGTCCCGCGAGATGTTGCCCCGGATGCGCGAATGGGCCTGGATGGCCTTCTGGTAGTGTGCACCTTCCATTTCCAGCCCGATGGCACGCCAGGAGGAACGGTGGAAAAACTCCAGCACGTCCTTGTTCTGCAACGAAGTCCCCAGCACGGTGATCAGCGGCCCTTCGAACACGCGCAGGCCGCACCCCTGAAAGTCGTCCTCGGAAAGCGCGTTGTCCAGCGGATAGTTGTCCGCCGTCCCCTCGAAGATATAAGCGGTAGGCACCATGATGTCGCCCTTGCCGCCTTCCAGAATGCCGGCTTTTCCCATGATGGATACCGAACGTACATCCAGGTATTCCTTTCCGCCCTGCGGCCGGTCGATGGGCTTGAGCAGTTCGTCCATGATCTCGAACGCCTGCTCGCCGAAAGCGTAGTCCAGCACGAACAGCACGGGGGCCTGGTCCTCGGGCAGTGCTTCAAAATGCTTTGCCAGCAAGGGGACCACCCGGATGTCGAAGATCTGCACATCGACGCTGGCTCCGGTGGCATCGGCCACATAGGTCATGCCGTGGGATTCCGCATAGCGCGAAACGAGTTCGCGCAGCGCATGGTTCTTTTCCCGGGAAAGGGTGAGGTAGAGCCCCTCCGGCACTTTCTTTCCGGACTGCTCCAACGCATCCCGGGCATAGAGGATGTTCATCACGCTGTGCATGTTGGCACTGATGATGTGCAAGGGGCGTTTTTCCAGCCCGAGTTCCACCAGGCGGTTCTTGACCTGGACGGCCCAGCGTTCTCCGTGCACATGGTGCCCGATCCGTTCACGAAGCAGGGAGGAGAAGACGATCTCACGATCTTTGCCCTCGGCAGCTTCCTGCAGGGACAGCCGCCCCATGTGGTACACCAGGCGGAAGATGCGGTCCGGATCGTCCGGGGTGGCAAACTTGTCGTACACCGCCCGGATCTCCTCGAACGAGCGTCCCAGGAGGATGGACAGATACGAGAGATACACCTCGCGGGTGTTCTCGTCCAAAGCGGCTGGCTGGCAGACGAGCTGCTCGATCTTGCGCCACTCGCGGGAGGTGCCTCCTTCGGGCAGGCGGGCATGGCGCATGATCTTGTCCGCTTCGTTGTACAAAAAAGTAAGATGGGTGAGCGCGTCGTAAATCTCGGACCGGCCGTGCGTCACCTGGATGTTCATCTGGTCGGCGTCGATGCGGAAACACAAGTGGCGGCGGCGTGCAGGGACGATGGGCTCGAAGGCGGTCTCGAAGCCTTCCTCGGAAGTGAAGTGGATGTAGCGGCACTCCTCGATGCCTCGGGGCAAACGATCCACGACGTAGGTCAGTCCGTTGAGTTCCACCTTGTCCGGATCGGCGATCGAGCCGTAGATCTCGGGGGAGAGTTCCAACAGGCTGCTCCGAAGGGACTCCCCGGAAACGCCTCCCGGTTTGTAAAAGCCCCGGTTGAACAAATGGCGCATGGTGATGTACAGTCGCTCGATGGCACTGCTGGATTCCTGCGCCCGGGTTCGTTTCTTTTGCGGCAACATAGGATGGTTTCTTTCGGTAAAGGTACGAATTTTTGCGGCGTGCCGGACAGCCCGTTGCGGGCGGCGGCCAGGGGGTGGCGGCGGATCAGTCCAGCGCGCGGATCTTCTCCAGGATGGCGCGAGCCATCTTGCGGTTGGATTCGTGGGTCCACCCGGCGATGTGGGGGGTGAGCACCACCCGGGGCGAATGCACCAGGTAGGAGAACTCCTCGGGCAGCTCCCCTTGAAAGAAGTCCTCGAACGAGGATTTTTCGTACTCCAGCACATCGAGCGCCGCTCCCGTTACCCGGCCTTGTTCCATGGCCCGGACCAGATCGCGGGTGACGCAGCAGGCGCCCCGTGCCGTATTGATGAAATAGATCGGTTTTTTGAACCCTTCGAAAAACGCCCGGTCGGCCATCGCCCGGGTGAGCGGGGTGAGCGGTACATGGAGGCTGACGATGTCCGCCCGCTCGAACAGTTCGTCCATCGAAGCGCGGCGGGCATACGCATCGGAATAGTCCCCTTCCTTGATGTCGTACGCGAGGGTCTCCACGCCGAAGCCCGAAATGCAGCGGGCGAACGATCCGCCCATGTTTCCGTAACCGATGATGCCTACGGTGCGTCCCTGTATTTCGTACCCGCGGTTGCCTTCGCGGATCCAGCGGCCGCTGCGCACCTGGGCGTCGGCGATGGCGATGCGGCGCATCAGGGTAAGCAGCATCCCGACGGCGTGTTCGCCCACTGCCTGGCGGTTGCCTTCGGGGGCGGCGATGAGCCGAATGCCTTTCGAGGCGGCGTATTCGGTGTCGATGTTTTCCAGTCCGGCGCCTACCCGGGCGATAAAGCGCAGGGAAGTCCCGGCGTCGATAAACGCGCGGTCTATCTTGAAACGGCTGCGGATGATGATCCCCTGGTAGCGTCCCAGGGTGGCTTGTACCGCTTCCTTGGGCGAAGTATTGTCCAGGGTGCAACGATGCCCGTCGGCGGTGAGCTGCTCCCACAGCCAGGGATCGGTCGTGTCAATAAAAAGAATGTCCATGTCTTTTCGTGTTTTTATCTCTTTACAGCAGGTTTCCGCCCGGGAAAGGATCATCATCCCTTCCCGGGCGGAAACCTGCTTTTTCCCGTTCTTTTTTCAAAACTTTTTCACCGCTCTCCTGCTCCTTTTCCTCTCTCTTCTCCCCCCCCTTTGGCGCAGGGAAAAACGGCAGGGTTTCACGGGGCAAGGGCAGAGCGATCACGCCTCGGGCTGATGCGCAGGGCGCAACAGGTCGTTTACCGTCTTGACCGGGTTGAAGGTCTCCACAGGCACCTCGACGAAAACGGTCGTCCAGCGGCTCATCGCGCCGTTCCACAGCCCCGGGCGTTCCAAAGCCTTGATCTCCCGCCCTTCGAGGCTCTTGTGGGAGATAAAGCCCGTCTGCGGATCGACGTAGCGGGACAAGTCGTAGCGACAGCCTTGACGGTCCTTCAGGGCACAGACCAGATCGACCGGATTGAAATGGGTCGAAGCCTCGAAGATGCGGCGTTTTTCAGGATCGGACAGGTCGATCTGCGCGCTTTCCACCACCTGCAAGGTCTGTTCGCCACCGGATCCCCGCACCCAGAAGGGGCCTCCCCCCGGTTCGCCTTCGTTGATCACCATCCCGCATACGCGGATCGGGCGATCGAGCACCTGGAGCAGGCAGGCTTTTCTCTGGTCGGAAGTGCCGTCGAAATAGGCCGGAGGCAGCTTGTAGCACAGTTTTTCCTGAACAAAATCCTCGGCACGGGACAGGTTTTCCTCGGAGGTCTCGAACTCGAAGGCCGAGAGATACTCCTGCACCTGCTGTTGGAGTTCGAGCAGGTATCCGCCCAAAGCCTGTTTGTAGAGCACCGTAGGCTCTTTCAGATGGTCGGGCACCACGTTGTCGATGTTCTTGATGAAGACTACGTCGGCATCCACCTCGCCCAGGTTTTTGATCAGGGCACCGTGCCCGCCCGGACGGAAGACCAGCCGTCCCTGTGCGTCGCGCACCGGGCGATTGTCCGCATCGACGGCAATGGTATCGGTCGAGGGACTCTGTACGGAAAATTCGGCCTCGACACTTACATGGTGCGTGCGTTCGGCTTCGGGCGAAACGGAACGCAACAAGGCTTCGAAGAGCGGCTGGTGCTCGGGCGAAACGGTAAAGTGCAGGCGTACTTTCCGCGAAGCGCCCACCGCGTATTCCACCCCTTCGGCCAGATGCTCCTCGGCGGCTTTGCGCACTTTGTGCGGATACCGGTGGAAGGAGACCAGTCCTTTGGGCAACTGCCCGTAACCCAGCCCTTCGGTGGTGAGGACCTTGCGTACGATGTCGGCATAGTCCCCCCGGGCCAGGCGTTTTTCGAGGTCGTCCCCGCCAGCGGCATAGACAGCGGCCAACTCGTCGAAGAATGCAAACCGGCGGATGTTTTCAAAGAACTTGGCCACCCCGGACAGCTTGCGCTGCTCGACGAACTGCTCGAACGAAAGCCCGCTGGCGGGGTACTCTTCCAGAAAGACGAAAAGGTCCTTGAACATGCGGGTGGCGGCTCCGCTGGCCGGAACGAATTTCAATACGTCCAAGCGGGGCGAGCGTTCGGCGTAGAGACTGCGGTAATGCTCGGCTTGAGCGGCATCCATCCGTACGATACCGTCCCCGACGGTAGCCGGCGCGGTGATGTCCAACGCAGGGAATCCTTGGCGGAAACATTCCACCTGGCGTTCTACCTCCTGGGGAGTGATGCCCTTCTCCTGCAACTGTTCGAGATCCTGCTCGGTAAGTAAATCCATGTTCATACGTTTTTTCAGTCGTTTTCTCCCATTACGCGGGGATACGAACTCCCCGCGCGGAAGGATTTATTTTATTTTCCCTTTTTCCACGCCGCAGATGTGGTCGTAGATGTCGAAGTAGTAACGGATGAGGTTTTTCCAGTCGAATTCCACCGAAAAATCCTCGGCTCCGCTGCGCAAAAGCAGGCGTTCGCGCGGGATGGAGGTGGCGAAACGCAACATGTAGTTGGCCAGGTCTTCGGCTGCCTGACCGAACGAGTGGTTCTTGCGGTGGAGGACCTTGATGCCCCGGGATTCGTCGCCCGAGGTAAAATTTTCCACATAATCGCCAAACCCGGCCAGATCCGAGGTAACGGCCGGTACGCCGCTGGCTATGCTCTCGCAAGGAGTATAACCCCAGGGTTCGTAATAGCTGGGGAATACGCCCAGGTGGCATCCGCGGACAAACTCGCTGTACTCCATCCCGAAGAGCGGGTTGTCCGGCGAGATGAACGCCGGATGATATACGATCTTCACCCGGTCTTCCTTTTTGTTCACCAGCCCCGAGGAGCGTAGGAAGTTCAGGATGTCGTCCTTGTAGTCGTCCACGATATTGTGCGTAACCACCGGCGGAAGGGTATTGGTCTTCCAGGACTGCAGGGTGCGTTTGATCCGGAAACGGATCGTCTCGTTCACAAAGTCGTTCATGTCGGGAAGGTCCGTTCCCCGGGCATGGGAGGCCAGGTAGTTGAACAGGTCTTCGCCCATCTGCGCGCCGAGCCCCTGGGTCGTCTTGCGCAACTCCTCCATCACCCCACGGGCATTGAGCACGTCGGGATTGATGCTGTGCACCGGCCGGTTGGTGATGAAGAACATCACTACCGTGATGTCCGAACCGATCATCTTGAGTTTGTAATTCAACTGGGCGAGGGCTTCGAGGGTCAAGTCGAAACCTTTGTTCTTGTATTCGTAACGCCCCGAAGTAAAGAAATACAGAGTGCGGGACAGATCGAAGGAATACGAACCGAAGAAATGCCCGCGGATGAACTGGTGGATCCTGGACTTGAGCTCCTGATGGAGGATCTCGACCTTGTAGAACGAGGAAAACTTATTGATATTCAGTCCATTTGGCGTAATATGCCCGGGTTTTCTCCCCAGCAGGTATTCGCATTCGGGGTCCATCACCCGGCTGACGGTCGAGAAGGCATCGGCCGATCCGGCGGCTGCGCGTTCCAACTGGACCTCGGTGAGAATGTTGAAATACACCGCTTCCTTGTGCCAATCCACATAGGGCAAACGCGCGTAGTAATCGGGATCGTTGAACGCCAGATAACGCCCCAGCAGGGTGGCATGCGTGGTGAACACCGTCTTGTATGGCATCCTTTCGCTGCGGATAAAGGGCAAGGGCACCCCGGCCATCCATTCGTGGAACTGGAGCATTACCGGATTGTTGAAGTACGATTTCTTCGCCGCCAATTTCTTGAAGAACGTATAAACCGCATACCCGAACGAGATCACGTCCGATGCCAAAGGCGAAGCACTGCCCGAATCGACTCCATGATCCTTCCACAGATAGTAGCGGAAATCGCCGCTGCGTTCGGCCAATCCGGCGGTATTGAACAGGATGGTCTTGGGTTTTCCGGTGATCAGCCATGTGCCGTAATGCACGTCGAAACCTTCATCCCACATCTCCCGGATAGTCTGCCCCACTTCGTCGTCCGGCAGGTCGTTGTACTCGAATTCGGCGCGGGCTTTCTCCGAGAAAGGCCCGATGGCATGGTAATTGTCCGTAAAGTATTCGGAAACCGACGGCATCTTCGAACGGAGAACCGTGTAGATACCTCCTACCTGATTGCACACCTCCCACGCTATTTCAAACAGCTTACGGGAATCCTTGGCCTGTAATTTCTGCATAGTTCGTCGCGTTTTTTAGTAGCACGGGCGCCCCTGCTGCCGGCTCCGGCCGCCCGGAAAATAACAAGAAATACCGGCTGGTTAAATATCCGAATTTTTTGCAAACCGTGTACACCCCGGGCAATATTTTTCGGTGATGTCTCTAGCGGATATTGCCTGCAGCGGACGCCTTTCCTACCCCCCGGGAAGCCCTCCTTTCCTTATATGTGCGAAACAGAGTGCATTCAAAAACGTGCGGGCAAGCGTTCGGCCGGAGGCCGGACGCTTGCCCGCACAATAGAAAAGAGAAAGAGTCGGACGGACTCAATACGCGTTGTCGTGAACCCCCTTCACGGCACGGCCGCTCGGGTCGTTCAGGTTGCGGAACGATTCGTCCCAAGCCAAGGCTTCCGCCGTGGAACAAGCCACCGAAGGCACCGAAGGCACGGTCAATGCCGCACTGCCGCTGGGGAAATGCTCCTCGAAAATGCTGCGGTAGAAGTACTCCTCCTTGTTGCGGGGCGGATTGACCGGAAAACGCCGGGCTGCCGAAGCCATCTGCTGGTCGGAGACCTGCGACGTAGCGATCGCCTTGAGCGAATCGATCCAGTTGTATCCCACGCCGTCGGAGAACTGCTCCTTCTGCCGCCATACCACCTCGCGGGGCAGCATATCCTCGAAAGCCTCGCGGAGGATCTTCTTTTCGATCGTCTTTCCGGGAGCCATCTTCGCCGCAGGGTTCAACCGCATGGCCACGTCCAGGAATTCCTTGTCCAGGAAAGGCACGCGCCCCTCCACGCCCCACGCCGCCAGGCTCTTGTTGGCCCGCAGACAGTCGTAGAGGTACAGCTTGCCGATCTTGCGCACCGTCTCCTCGTGGAAAGCCCGGGCGTCGGGCGCCTTGTGGAAATACAGATAACCGCCGAACACCTCATCCGCACCCTCGCCGCTGAGCACCATCTTGATCCCCATGCTCTTGATCACGCGGGCCAGGAGGTACATCGGGGTCGAAGCGCGCACGGTGGTTACGTCGTACGTCTCGATGAAGTAGATCACATCGCGGATCGCATCGAGCCCCTCCTGCACCGTGTAGTGGATCTCATGATGCACCGTTCCGATGTGTTCGGCCACCTTTCTGGCTGCGGCCAGATCCGGAGCCCCTTTCAGCCCCACGGCAAACGAGTGGAGCTGCGGCCACCACGCCTCGGTGCGGCCTTCGTTTTCGATACGCTTGGAGGCGTATTTCTTGGCTACCGCCGAAATGATGGACGAGTCCAGTCCCCCCGAAAGCAGCACTCCGTACGGCACGTCGCTCATCAGTTGCCGGCGGACCGCCTCTTCGAGTGCGTGGCGAAGGCTTGCCACATCGGCCGGGTTGTCCTTCACGTTGTCGTACTCCATCCAATCGCGGCGATACCAGCGGGTCATTTTCCCTTCCCGGCTCCAATAGTAATGTCCCGGGAGGAAGACTTCGTACTCGTCGGCAAAACCTTCCAGACCCTTGAGTTCCGAGCAGACCATCACATGCCCTTCGCGGTCGCGGCCGATGTACAGGGGGATCACCCCGATGGGGTCGCGGGCAATGAGGTATTCGTCCTTTTCCTTGTCGTAAAGGGCAAAAGCATAGATCCCGTTGAGGTCTTCCAGGAAGTTGATGCCCTTTTCCCGGTAGAGCGCCAGGATCACCTCGCAGTCCGAGCCGGTCTGGAACTCGTATTTTCCCTTCAACTGCTCGCGCAATTCGCGGTGGTTGTAGATCTCTCCGTTCACGCACAGCACCTGTGCCCCGTCGGGGCTGATCAGGGGCTGTCCGCCGGAAGCCGGGTCCACGATCGAAAGGCGCTCGTGAGCCAATACGGCCGAACCGCCGCAGTAGATACCGCTCCAATCCGGTCCGCGATGGCGGATGGTTTTACTCATCTGCAGGGCCTTGCTGCGCATGGATTCCGCTTGCCCTGTCTGAATATTGAAAATGGCTGTAATTCCGCACATGGTGTTTGAAAGAGTGTTTTGCGTTGCGTATTCTTATCGTTCGTGTTGTTTTTTCAGATAACGGTCGATCTCCCGGGCCGCTTTTTGGCCCGAAGCCATCGCCCGCACCACCAGCGAAGCGCCGCTGACGGCATCGCCCGCCGCGAACACCTTGTCCGTACCGGTGAAAAGCGAGGCATCCACCGCAATGTTGCCCCGGGCGTCCGTAGCCAGGGAGAGCTGTGAAACCGGACCGTCCTGACGGGGCGAAACGAAGCCCATGGCCAAAAAGACCAGATCGGCAGGGATCACTTCCGTCTTTCCCGTTTTTTTCATCTGCGGCCGTCCGCCCTGCGCAGGGGTTTCCCAGACGACCTGTTCGACCTCCACTCCGACGAGTTTTCCTTCTTGCCCGACAAAACGGTTGGTAGCCAAACTCCAACGGCGGGTACATCCCTCCTCGTGGCTGCTGGAGGTCTTGAGTACCTGCGGATACATGGGCCAGGGGGTTTGCGGATTGTAGCCCTGCGGGGGAGCCGGCATGATCTCGATCTGGGTAATGCTCTTGGCACCATGGCGTACAGCCGTCCCCACGCAATCCGAACCGGTATCCCCACCGCCGATCACCACCACGTGCTTGCCCCGGGCGTCGATCCGTTTCTCGGATGGCAGGTCGATGCCTTGCAGTACCCGGTTCTGCATGCCGAGCAATTCCAAGGCGAAATGCACACCCGGAAGTTCCCGTCCCGGCACCGGCAGGTCACGCGGCACTTCGGCACCGATGGCCAGGCATACCGCATCGTATTCGTCGATGAGCGCCTCCATCGGGATATCTTTTCCCACGGCCGCCCCGGTCTTGAACACGATGCCTTCCTGCTCCATCAGGCGGATGCGGCGGTCGATGATCTTCTTGCTCAACTTGAAGTTCGGTATCCCGAAGCGCAGCAGTCCTCCGGGCAGTTCGTCCTTTTCATACACCGTAACGGTGTATCCCTTGCGGTTCAAGCGGTTGGCAGCCGCCAGTCCGGCCGGTCCGCTGCCCACCACCGCTACCTTCAGGCCGTTGCGCACCGGCTCGACCGGCTTGACATAGCCCTCGCGGAAAGCTGCCTCGGCAATGGCCGCTTCGTTTTCGCGGATGGTAACCGGTTCGTCGGCCGAGAGTTTGAGCACGCAGCTCTTCTCGCACAGCGCCGGACAGATGCGTCCGGTGAACTCCGGAAAATCGCAGGTCTGTTCCAGGATGCGGTAAGCCTCCTCGATACGCCCCCGGTAGAGCAAATCCTGCCATTCGGGCTGACGGTTGCCCACCGGGCAGGCCCAGTGGCAAAAAGGAACTCCACAGTCCATGCAGCGCGAAGCTTGCGTACGGCGGTCGGAGGTATTGAGGGTCTGTTCGACTTCGCTGTAATCGTGTATGCGGTCGTGTACCGGACGGTAACCTGCTTCGAGACGGTGCACGGTCAGAAATGCTTTCGGATCTCCCATATTTTCGGATGATGTTGTCTAGATTCGTTTTTCCCTTTTAATTTGTCTGGATCAGTAATCCCGCTCCACCTGACTGATGCGGCGAGAGAGCGCTTCCATTTGCTGCTGCTGGAGCACCCGCTTGTACTCGATGGGCACCACCGCGATGAACTCCTCGACGTAGCGGTTCCAGTTGTCGAGCATCGCCCCGGCCAGCGGACTGCCGGTATAGTGGTAGTGCTTGCGGATGAGCTCGTGCAATTCGCGCCGGGCAGGGGTATCCTCGACCAGAGAGAGTTCGACCATGTCCATGTTGCAGTAGTAATCGAAATTCCCATCCCGGTTCCACACATAGGCCACTCCACCGCTCATACCGGCGGCAAAGTTGCGTCCGGTAGGCCCGAGCACCACCACGCGTCCACCGGTCATGTACTCGCAGCAGTGGTCGCCCACGCCTTCCACCACGGCGGTCGCGCCCGAATTGCGCACGGCGAAACGCTCGCCCACCCGGCCGTTGATGAACACTTGTCCGTCGGTAGCCCCGTAGAGCAGCGTATTGCCCGCGATGATGTTGTCCTGCGGGACGAAAGGACTGTGCGCCGGCGGCATCAGGCTGATACGTCCGCCGGAAAGTCCCTTGCCCAGGTAGTCGTTGGCTTCACCTTCCAGACGGAAATGCACGCCCCGCGCCAGGAATGCACCGAAACTCTGTCCGGCCGATCCCCGGAAACGCACCTCGAGGGTGTTTTCAGGCAAGCCCTCCCCGCCGTACAGCGCCGCGATCCGTCCGGAGAGCATCGCCCCCACCGAACGGTCGGTATTGACGATGCGGTATTCCAGCGACGTCTCCTGCCGGCGTTCCAGCGCCGCAGCCGCAGCGCGGATGATCTCCCGGTCTTTTACCTGGCCGATGTCGTGCTGCTGCTCGCTCTGGTGGTGGCGCGCCGTGTGCTGCGCCTGCGAAGGAACGTAGAGGATGCGAGAAAGGTCGATCAGGTCGTGTTTGGCCACGCCGTCCGAAGGCTTGCGCTCAATCAGGTCCGCCCGGCCTACGATGTCGTCCAGATGGCGGAATCCCAACTCCGCCAGGTATTCGCGCACCTCGCGAGCCAGGAAGGTGAAAAAGTTCACCAGGTATTCGCTGCGGCCCAGGAAACGCTTGCGCAGTTCTTCATTCTGGGTGGCTACTCCCATCGGGCAGGTATTCATGTGGCACTTGCGCATCATCACGCAACCCAGCACGATCAAGGCCGAGGTGGCAAAGCCGAATTCCTCGGCTCCGAGCATGGCCATCGCCACGATGTCGCGTCCGGTCTTGAGCTGGCCGTCGGTCTGCAGGCGCACCTGCCCGCGCAGGCCGTTGCGCACCAAGGTCTGCTGCGTCTCGGAAAGCCCCACTTCGGTGGGCATTCCCGCATAGCGGATGGAGCTGGCCGGCGAGGCTCCCGTACCGCCCTCGGCACCCGAGATGACGATCCGGTCGGCCTTGGCCTTGGCTACTCCGGCCGCAATGGTGCCCACCCCGCTCTCCGAAACCAGTTTGACGCTGATCTCGGCCCGAGGATTGACGTTCTTCAGGTCGAAGATCAACTGGGCCAGGTCCTCGATCGAATAAATATCGTGGTGCGGCGGGGGAGAGATAAGCGAAATCCCGGCAATGGAGTGGCGCGTCTTGGCAATGACCTCGTCCACCTTGAACCCGGGCAACTGACCTCCCTCACCCGGCTTGGCGCCCTGGGCGATCTTGATCTGGATTTCATCCGCATTGACCAGGTACTCGGCCGTTACTCCGAAACGGCCGGAAGCTACCTGCTTGATGGCCGAGCGCAGGGACACTCCGTCGACCTTCGCCGTGAAACGCTCCGGATCCTCGCCGCCCTCGCCGGTATTGCTCCGCCCGTGGATGGTATTCATGGCCAGAGCCATCGCCTGGTGCGCTTCGCGGCTGATCGAACCGAAACTCATGGCCCCGGTAACGAAACGCCGCAGGATGGAAGCTTCGTCTTCGACCTCATCCAGCGGAATGGGCGCGCCTTTCTTGAACGCGAAGAAATCGCGGATAAAGATGGGTTTTTCCTTTTCGTCCACCAGAGCGGTGTACTGCTTGAAGCGGGCATAGTCGCCGCTGCGGGTCGCCTGCTGCAGGGTGGCGATGGTCTGCGGATTCCACGCATGCTGTTCGCCGTCGCGGCGGTAACTGTAAAAACCTTCCATCGGCAGGATGTCCCCCTCGGGATGCGGATCGACAAAGCCTTTGTGGTGCATTTTCAGCACATCTTCGGCGATTTCCTTCAAACCGGCCCCGCCGATGGCGCTGGCCGTGCCGCCGAGGTAGCGGTCGGAAAACTCACGGCCCAAACCCACCGCCTCGAACAGTTTGGCCCCCCGGTAACTGCGCAGGGTGCTGATACCCATCTTGCTGATGACCTTCAGGAGTCCTTTGCGCAGAGCCTTGATGTAATTTTTCTCCGCCGTGGAGTAATCCATCTGGATGCGCTGCTGGCGCACCAGTTGGCCGATTGCTGCAAAAGCCATGTACGGACATACCGCACTGGCACCGTAACCCAGCAGCAACGCCGCATGCATCACCTCGCGCATGTCGCCCGACTCGACGACCAGGGCGGTCTGCACCCGCTTGTGAGCCGACACCAGATGGTGGTGTACGGCACTGACAGCCAACAGCGAGGGGATCGCCGCATGCGAAGGATCTACGCCCCGGTCGGACAACACGATGTAGCTGGCTCCCTCATCGACGGCCTTTTCCGCCTGGAGGCAGAGTTCGTCGATGGCCTCGCGAAGCCCCTGCTCGCCTTTTTCCACGGCAAAGAGCATGGGAAGCTTGACCGATTTGAAACCTTTGTAGCGGATATTGCACAGCAGGTCGAGCTGCGTATTGGTGAGCACCGGGTGCTTCAGGCGCACCATCTTGCAATAGCTTTCGTCCGGATAGAGGATCTGTCCGCCCACCGAACCGATGTATTCGGCCAGGCTCATCACCAGTTCCTCGCGCAAGGGGTCGATGGGAGGATTGGTTACCTGGGCGAACTGCTGGCGGAAATAGTTGTAGAAAGGCTGGGGCTTTTCCGAAAGGATGGCCAGGGGCGTATCGTTGCCCATCGAGGAAACCGGCTCGGCTCCTGCGCTGCACATCGGGGAAATGATGCGCTCCACGTCCTCCCGCGTATAACCGAAGGCCGGCAGCAGGCGGCGGAAATCGGATGTGGTGTCATCGACCTTCCGGCCGGATTTGAGTTTGTCCAACTCCACCCGGTTGTTCTCCAGCCAGGTGCGGTAGGGATGCGCCTTGGAGAGCTGTTCCTTGAGTTCGGCATCGTAATACACCCGGCCCTGTTCGGTATCCACCAGGATGATTTTCCCGGGCTGCAGGCGTCCCTTCTCACGGATGTTTTCCGCCGGGAAATCCACCACGCCCACTTCCGAAGCCACCACCATCGTATCGTCCCGGGTGATGAGGTAACGCGCCGGGCGCAATCCGTTGCGGTCGAGCATTCCTCCGGCGTAGCGCCCGTCGGAAAACAGGAGCGCCGCCGGGCCGTCCCAGGGCTCCATCAAGATGGAATGGTATTCATAGAACGCCTTCAGGTCATCCGATATGGGGTTTTTCTCGTTGAAACTCTCCGGCACGAGCATCGCCATGGCATGCGGCAGGCTCATCCCGGACAGCACGAGGTATTCCAGCAGGTTGTCCAGCGAAGCGCTGTCGCTCATCCCGGGCTGGAGAATGGGGCTGATGCCCGAAGCCGGTCCCAGGGTAGGCGAAGTGAGCGCACTCTCCCGGGCGGCCGTCCATTCGCGGTTGCCGCGTACGGTATTGATCTCCCCGTTGTGCGCCACCAGGCGAAAAGGTTGCGCCAGGCTCCACGTGGGGAAGGTATTGGTCGAAAAACGCGAGTGCACCAGTGCCAGCGCGCTGGTGAGGTAGCGGTCGGAAAGGTCGGGGAAGTAATGCCGCAGCTGCATCGTTTCCAACATGCCCTTGTAAACAATGCGGCGGGTAGAAAGCGAGCAGACGTAGAAATCCTTCCGCCCGGCCATATCGCTGCGGGCGATTTCGTTTTCCACGTGCTTGCGCAAAAGGTACAGTTTGATCTCCAGGTCGTCCTGACTTTCTCCGCCGGTGATGAATACCTGGCGGATGTCCGGTTCGGTAGCGCGGGCCGCTTGGCCGAGGATGTCGGAATCCACCGGCACTTCCCGCACGTGCATCAGGTTCAGGCCCAGCTTCTCGCACTGGTCCTTCCACAGGCAGAATATCTCCTGCTGCTGCTGGCGGTCTTTGGGCAGAAAGACCAGACCGGTACCGTAGCGGCCTTTTTCCGGAACGGGAATGCCTTGCAACAGAATGAATTCGTGCGGGATCTGGAGCAAAATTCCGGCTCCGTCGCCGGTCTTGTTGTCGGCTCCTTCGGCGCCGCGGTGGCGCATGTTTTCCAGCACGGAAAGAGCGGACTCGACGATGTCGTGGCTCTTTTGTCCGTGAATGTTTACCAACATGCCGACCCCGCATGCATCGCGTTCATAGGCCGGATCGTAAAGTCCCTGCGGCGTTTGTTCCTGTTTCATGTCTTCAAAATCTTTTATAACCACACACTCTGAGATTGATGTTTTTCCCCTCGGGAGGCAAAACCCCGAAAAGAGAAAATGCCTGCCGCAAGTGCGGCAGGCATTTTCTCCAAATGAACACGAACCACAACTTACGGCCGGGCGTCCGGGACGGACTTCCTGGTGGAATTATTGTTGTTCATAATATTCATTGTGGAGGTTTTCATTTCCTTCGTTGTTGAACCGGCAACAAATGTACGGAAATATTGGAATGCGAGGAAAATTTTTTACAAAAAATCGACAACGAATCATTGTTTTGTGTTTTTTAACATAAAAAATTCATCCCTATCCGGCTGATTCCGCCCTATTTTCCCCGCCCGGGAGTATGTTTTCCGGGAAAAAATCCTCAATTTTGCGGAAGAAAAACAGCGCACACTGCGCGTTTTATACTTACATTGCCAACAAAACAAAGAGCAGAACGAAAAAAACCATGAAACGCACCGAGGTAAAGGACATCCTCGCGGGAGGATACGTAGGAAAGCAGGTAAAGGTAATGGGATGGGCACGGACCTTCCGCAACGACCGGTTTATTGCCCTCAATGACGGATCGAACGTTCAAAACCTGCAATGCGTCGTGCCCGAAGGCCTGCTGACCCCTCAGCAGAAGATCTATGCCGGCACGTGCCTGGCCGTCGAAGGAACGGTAGTCGAGAGCCAGGGAAAAGGCCAGGCGTACGAGGTGCAAGCCACCGGCGTCGAGATCCTCGGCCAGGCCGATCCTGCCGAATATCCCCTGCAACCCAAAGCCCATTCGATGGAATTCCTCCGCGAAATCGCCCACCTGCGTGTACGCACCAACCTCTTCGGAGCGGTGATGCGCGTGCGCTCCGTTACGGCGCAGGCCGTCCACCGGTATTTCGCCTCGAAGGGTTTCTTTTACTTCAATGCCCCCATCATCACCGGCTCGGACTGCGAAGGTGCCGGCGAGATGTTCGGCGTATCGGTACTCTCCCACGACAACCCTCCGCGCCGCGAGGACGGCAAGACGGATTTCTCGAAAGACTTCTTCGGGCGGCAGACCAACCTGACGGTGTCCGGTCAGCTCGAAGCCGAAACCTATGCCCTGGCACTGGGCAAGGTGTACACCTTCGGGCCGACGTTCCGCGCCGAAAACTCCAACACTTCGCGCCACCTGGCCGAGTTCTGGATGATCGAACCCGAAGTGGCGTTCCTTGAACTGGAAGAAAACATGGACCTGGCCGAAGACTTCATCAAGAGCGTGATCCGCGACGTGATGGAACACTGCAAGGACGACCTGGCCTTCCTCGACGAGCGTTTCCTGAAGACCGAAAGCCAGAAACCCTCGTCCGAACGCTCGGAGATGGGGCTGCTCGAAAAATTGAACTTCGTACTGCAACACGATTTCCAGCGGGTAAGCTACACCGAGGCCATCGACATCCTGGCTTCGAGCAAACAAGCCAAAAAGAACAAATTCAAATTCCCCATCACCGGTTGGGGCATGGACCTGCAGAGCGAGCACGAACGCTACCTGGTGGAAAAACACTTCGGTCGTCCGGTCATCCTGTACGACTACCCGGCCGAGATCAAGGCTTTCTACATGCGGATGAACCCCGACGGGAAAACCGTCCGCGCCATGGACGTGCTGTTCCCCGGAATCGGCGAGATCGTCGGCGGAAGCCAGCGTGAGGAGCGTCTGGATGTGCTCACCCAGCGCATGGAAGCCCTCGGCATGAACCAGAAGGAGCTCTGGTGGTACCTCGACACCCGCCGCTTCGGCACCGCTCCCCACTCGGGATTCGGACTGGGCTTCGAACGCCTGGTACAGTTCGTTACCGGCATGAGCAACATCCGGGATGTCATCCCGTTCCCGCGCTATCCCCAGAACGCCGAATTCTGATCGCAGCCCGCAAGAGGGCGGAAAGAAGGGGGAGGGAGAAGGAGCAGGAAGAAAAGAAGGGGCGGAAAGAAAAACAACCCTTGAACAAGAAAAATACCCGGCAGATATGAAAAGGATGTGGAAAAAGACCGCATGGCTTCTGGCCTTGTCCCTGATGGCGGGGACGGCGCTTCCGGCCTGCGCACAGGATACGGAAAGCCTGGTGCGCAACCTGGTGAGCGGAAAGGGAGGCAACTACCTGGACGACCAGTTGTACATCTCCCTGGCATACAACATCCTCGTATCCACGCCCAAGGATATGAAAACCTACTCCTTTCCCAATACCCTGTCATTGGGATACATCCGCGACATTCCGCTGAACGCGCGCCGGAACATCGGTCTGGGAGCCGGTATCGGACTCTCGTACCACCAGTACTATTCCAACCTGGCCATGACCCGGGATGCCAGCGGAGTTCCCCAGATCGCCATGATGGAGAGCGACGAATACAAGTCCAGCCGCTTTGCCCTGCAAACGCTCGACATCCCGATCCAGGTGCGTTTCCGGGGTTCGACGGCCGAGCGGTACGATTTCTGGCGGGTGTATGCCGGCGTAACCGTCTCGTGGGTCATCAAGGACTACGCCACCCTGAACAACGGCACTTTCAAAGTGCGGTATTACAACCTTCCATACCTGCAAAACTGGCTCTTTACAGCCAATCTTCAGGTAGGCTACGGAAAGTTCACCCTTCGGGCCGACTACACGCTCAACCCCTTGTTCCGCTCCTCCCGCACGGGCGACATTCCGGGACTGGGCGATACGCGCAGCATCAGCCTGGGTCTGCTGGTCTATATCCTGTAACCCGAACGAAGAACTCCCTGTCATGACACGCTCTGAAAACAAAACACCCGGATGGATGACTGCAACCCTTTGGGGAGCTGTCCTTTCTGTAGCTCTGCTGGCTATCCTGCTTCCGTTTTTTTCCTCGTCCGCTTCGCAGCAGAAAAGCGGAGACATCTTTACCCTGCCTTTTCTGCTGATGTGCATCGCCGGTGGGGTCGGAGGGGCTTTGTACCACCGGATTGCCGAGCAGGAAAACCCGCGCGGATGGCATCGACCGGCAGGGGTTTTGGTTTACTTGCTCCTGGTGGCAGCGGCGTTTGCTCTGTCGATGAACGTATAAACGAAACGATCCTTCGCCTCTGCGTCAGGCGTTTTTACCACACCCATCCCAACAGCACCAGTTGAGGCAGCGCCCCGAACAACGTCCCCAAGATAATCTGCCGGACATTGTGCCGGCCGAGTTCCAGGCGCGCCATCACCACCAGATCGTACACCACCCACAGCGCCGCCACCACCGGAAGCGCGTAGGAGAGCGGAGCCCCCCAACGGATCATCAGCACCATCGTAAAGACCAGCAGTGCGGATATGCCCATCGCATGCAGGCTCACCTTGTCCCAAAACAGCGACACATACGCCAGCAGCAGCGAGATCACCGCCCCGTACATGGCCAGGGAAACCGGCGGGGAAACGCGCCCCGAAAGGTAAATCCTGTCGCCGGCTGCCAGCAACAGCAGCACCAGCAGCAGCGGCAACCGCCGTTCGTAAGTCTGGGGCAAGGACAGGCTCTCGATCTTTCCGCTCACCTTGAGCACCAGCAAGACCGGAAAGGGGATCACAACCGTAGCCACCGCTACCACGATCGCGGTATATATCGCTTCCAAAGGGATAAAGGGCTGCGGAGTGAGCAGGTAGTACAGCACCACACACCACAGAGGCATCGACATCGGGTGGAACACCCGCGATACGATCCGCCAAAAGAGGTTCTTTTTCATCTTTTCATTCTTCGGTTATACCTGTCGGCGCAAACGGGCGGTGGGCAGCCCGAGCGCTTCCCGGTATTTGGCCACCGTACGGCGAGCCACGTTGTATCCTTTTTCGGAAAGCAGAGCGGTGAGTTGTTCGTCGGTATAGGGCGAGCGTTTGTCCTCGCCCTGCACGAGTGCCTCGAGGCTCTGCTTGATCTCCCGGGTAGAAATATCCTCCCCGTTCCGATTGACCGACCCTTCACTGAAAAAATCCTTGAGCCGCATCACCCCGTACGGCGTATCGGCATACTTCTGCGAAGCCACCCGCGACACGGTGGAAATATCCATCGACACATCGGAGGCAATGTCTTTCAGGCCCAGGGGGACCATGTCGGCCACATCTCCGGAAAGCAAATATTTCTTCTGCCGCCGGGCGATGGCCTGCATGATGCGAAGCAAGGTAGCCCGCCGACCGGCCACCGCGTCGATAAACCAACGCGCCGCATCGATCTTGCTGCGCACGAAGGCGGCGGTTTCCTGCTGGCTCCTGGTCGGTTTGGCGATCCTCGACAAGCCGTCGAGCAGATCCGTATATTGGCGGGACACCCGCAGGGCAGGCAAACTGTCCGCTTCGCAAAGCGAGACCTCCACCTGGTCGTCTTCCACACGGATGATGAAATCCGGCGTTACATCCAGCGAGGACTCTTCCTCCGCTCCCGAATAAGCGCCCCCCGGCTTGGGGTTGAGCCGCGCGATTTCCTCCACCGCCCCGGCCAATTCTTCCCGGGAACATCCCGTCCGTTCCTGGATCTGCGCATAGTTCTTTTTGCCCAACGCCGGGAAAAAGTCCGATACGATGCGCCGGGCCAGCCGTACGGAGGGCGTATCCTCCATCTGCCGCAACTGAAGCGACAGGCAGTCCTGCAGCGAATGCGCCCCCACTCCCGGCGGATCGAAGCCTCGGATCACCTGCAGGACTTGCTCCACCTGCTGCGGGGAGGCGTTCACCCCGACGGAGAATGCCAAATCGTCCGCAATGGCCTCCGGCGTGCGGCGCAAGTAACCGTCGGCATCGAGATTGCCGATGATGTAGCACCCGATGGTCATCTGGTCTTCGGAGAGGGGTTCCATCCGGAGCTGGTCCAACAGGTGCTCGACAAAGGTGTTCTGTGCGCTTTGCGCTGCGATGAAAGTATTGCGGTCGCTCTGCGGCGGGTCGTCCCGCTGGGAGGAAGTCGGTACGTAATCCGGCGCTTCGTCCTCGTACATGTAGTCCGCAAGGTCGAAGTCGTCCCGATCCTCACCGGAGGCCTCGTCTGCCCCCGCGGTGTTTTCCCCCGCTGCCTCGTCCGAAGGCGTGTCCTCGGAAGACGTTTCGGGGGTATAGTCGGCATCGAGAGCCGGGTTGGACTCGATCTCGTTGGCCAGGTACTGTTCAAAGACCAACGCAGGCATCGCCAGCATGTTCATCAGCTGGATCTGCGAGGGGGAAAAGCGTTGAGCGAGCTTTTGTTGTTGGATATTCTTTATCATACCGCCGGCCTGTTTGCAGGGTTCTGCCCGAACCCGTGTGTACGAAAAGTAAAAATACGAAAAACTCCCCCTTTCCCAGGCCTTTCCGATAGTTAAAAAGCGAAAGGACCCGTCAAGGAGGGAGTTGTTCTTTCCCGAACCGAACGCCCCGGGGTTATCGCGCGTGGCGACGAAGAATGCGTTCGAGCACCGGATACAGGTTGTCGCTCATCCGGACAAAACCCAGGTCGGTAAAGTGCGTACCATCCACCGTCGCCTCGTCGTCCAGACCGATGAGCCGTTCTCCGGGTACGTAATACAGGTTTTTATCCTCGCGGCTCATCTGGCGGAACAATTCCCGCAGACGGGCATCCTTTTCCGCCACTTCTCCCGCGCTGACCGTATTGAAGCGCACGTAGGTGTAATGCGAATTTCCCAGCAGGACGATCGGCGTATCGGGATGCGCCTTCCACAGGATACCGACGAACTCCTCCAGGCGGTCGAGCATCTGCGTGGTGCAGTTGGCCATGTTGTCCAACACGTAGCACGAAGCGTCCACCTGAGCCATCAGCCGCGCAATCTCCGGGTCCAGACGCCCGTTCCCGGAAAATCCCAGGTTGATGAACTCGCGGTTCATTCGGCGCGAGAGGATCGAAGTATAGGCCATCCCCGGACGATTGGCACATCCGCCCTGGGTGATGCTGGTCCCGTAAACCACCACCGGTTTTTCCTCCACCGGACTCAGCAGTTCCGGGCGTTCGATCCGCGCACGGCCCAGTACGCCGATCTCGACCTTGGTAGCGCAGTCGTACAGCGGGAGGTACAGCATGTATTCCCGCATCTGCCCATCCATGTTGGAGATGAACGTGCTGGTAAACGTTCCCTTGGAATACCCCGGACGCCCCGAGCCGACGAAGATCCAGCGGCCTTCGTCCCAGGCATACAAGTCCAGGCCTTTGATCCCGGTAGGGGTCATGTGGTTCATCCAGGTATTGTTCAGCACTTCCCAGCGGGCGGTTATCTTCTTGGAATCCGTGCGGAAGCGCACGGCGATCCCGGCCGAATTTTTGCCCAGCGCCCAAAGTTCGGCCCGGATGGAATCCTTCAGGTAAGCCGGGAGGCGGTCATAGGGGTTCTCCAGGCCTTCGGTCGTTACCTGCCCCAAACGGGGAAAATCGGCCGCATCCACATACCGGATGGTATCCTCCGTTGCCGTCTGCCCGGCAAGGGGCGCGAGCCACAGAAAGGCTTCCACGGCCAACAAACGTCTGATCGTTCTCATTTTTCTTCTGATGATTTTATCGTTCGTATCTTTTTGTTAGGGTCTTTTTCCTTCTCATTCCTTCTCATGGCCAGAGCCGCATCCAGGCGCTCCGAAAAGCGCTCCCCGTAACCGCATCACTCCCCGGCGGAGGCCGCCAAAGGCTTTACCCGCAGCGTCCCCTCCGTCAGCCGGGCGATGATCGTCTCCCAGCCGGCGCAATAATCCTCCAGGAGCCTTTCGAGCACCAAGGTCGTCTTCTTATCCTCCACCCAGAGGTGTTTCCCGGGAGTGTCCCCGGCTGCCAACCACAGGTGCGGACTGCCCACAGCCAAATGCGTGAGGCTGGAGCGCAGGTTGCGGTAGAGGAAGTCGCGCCCGTTGAGTTGGGCATAGCGGGGCGGAAAGAGTTCGCTCAAGGCACGGGAAAAGCGTTCGCGCGACTGCCCTTTCGCCCGGAAAGGTTTCCGGTCGAGGAAGGCCCCCATCGTCTCGATGCCTTGTCCGATGACCAGAAAAGCGATGTCGGGAAAGCCCTGCTCCACCAGGCGGCGCGTCTGGTCGATAAACATGCGGCGTATCCACTCGGCCTGCCGGTCAGCGGTGTCGAGCAAGGTCCCCTTCGTTTCTTCCGGGGAGGCGGAAAGACCACAGGTGCTCATTTCTTTTTCCCGTGTTTTTCCTCCTTCGACGGGGAAGCATCTTCTTGGCTCTGGACCTGATCGTAGGCCGCGGCTACCAGCGAAAGGTCGTCGTGGCGGTCGCCGGCGATCTCCCAGAACATCACTCCGCCCAGGCCGTTGCCCAAGGCATAGGCTGTCTTGGCCCGGATGGTCCGGATGCCGTTGTAGTACACCGGGTAAGGCGAGGGATGCTGCGTACTGGTGATCATCGCCACGTCACCCATGCAACTGCCCCCCGCACGGATGATACCGTTGTAGTCGCGCGTGTTGCCGCTGCGGCGGATGCCCGACGGCACCCCGTAGGCAGGAAGCCCGACCACGAATTTGGACAAGGGAAGCCCGCGCTGGCCGACCCAGTAGTTGACGCTCTCCAGCATCAGGTCATAGGTCGAGTGGTGCATCCCCTCCCGGGTTTCGGAATAGTCGTCGTACACCATCACGTTGAACCAGTCCACGTAGTCGAACAACTCGTCGGGGAGCCCCGCTGTGGCATTGCCCACATACTTGCCGGGGGTAATGGCGGCCGTAAGGTAGTACTGCCGACGTCCCTCGCGGCATTTCTTGGCCAGTTCCTTCATCAGCAGCAGGTTGCCCTGTCCCGATCCGTCGCTGCCCAAGGGGTATTCCCAGTCGTTGTCCACACCCGCCAAGCGGTATTTCTTTACCAGATGCCAAAGGGCGTCGATGAACCGTTCCCGGCTCTGCGCCGAAGAGACCATCCGGGCGTAGTACGCATGGCGGCCGTTGAAGCTGAGCATCACCTCAACCCCCGCCCGGCGCGCCTTGCGCACGAAACGGCGCAGGTGTTTTTCGTCCCGCACCCGGGGGATCTCCGTAGAATCGATCGTGGCGAAGGCGTAGCAGGCGATGTCCAGTTGGGCGAGTGAACGGTCGGGAATGGCGTCCAGGTTGCGGTAGGACGGAGCGTAACCGATGATCCGAAAGCGCGTGTTTTCCGGAGCCTTATACTCCTGCTGTGCCTGCAAGGGCGAGAAAACCGCCAGGGACAGGAGAGAGAAAATCCATTTTTTCATCGTCGAGACAGAGATATTATTCTTCCTTGTTTTTCCACTCGAAACGGGCGGCATCGCAGGCCGCCTTGACCAGCGAAGCCCCTTCGGTCGTGTCCTGGCTCACTTCCCAGAACATGATCCCGCCCAGACCTTTGTCCACACTGAAAGCCACCTTGCGATAGATGGTGGGCAGGCCGTTGTAGTACACCCAGTAAGGCGTGGTATGTACGCTGTTCACCACCAGGGCCGAGTCGCAAACCATGGCCTGCGGACCGTTTTGCCGCAGGATCGTAGCATAGGAGGCCGACGAGGTCCTCTTGGGGAGCCCGGACGCCAGACCGTACACCGGCAGCCCGGCAACGAACTTGCGGGGATCCATCCCCCGGCGGACGATCCAGTAGTCGTAGCTTTTTTCCAACATCGAATACGTGGAATGCTGCTGATAAGGACGTGTCTCGGAAAAATTGCCGTACACCATCACATTGAGCCAATCCACCAGCGCGATCAACTCGTCGGAAATGGCATCCGAACGGTTGCCCGGGTACAAGCCCGAGGTAACAGCCATGGTGAGCAGGTATTGTTTCTCCCCGCCCCGACACAGGCGCGCAAGGTCTTTCATCAGCGCGAGGTTGGATTCGGCCGTGCCGTCGGTCGTGCGGGGAAATTCCCAGTCGTTGTCCACCCCGTCCATGCGGTATTTCTGAACCAAACGCCAGATTTCGTCCACGAAAGCCTTGCGTTGCCGATCGTCGGAAGCCATCTGGGCAAAACGTGTATGTTTGCCGTTGAAACTGAGCATTACTTTCACGCCCAAACGATGGGCCCGGCGGACAAAACGGGCCAGTTGTTTTTCGTTGGCCACCCGGGGAATGCCCGTGGAGTCGATCGTAGCAAAAGCGTAGCAGGCGATGTCCAACTGAGCGAGTGTCCGGTCGGGGATCGCATCCAGGTCGCGGTAGCCGGGGACATATCCCACCACGCGGAACTGCGTGTTTTCCGGAGCTACGTACTCCATACGAGACTGCGCCGCACAGCTCGAAATCCCGATCCAGCATGCGGCCAGAAAAAGGCCTAATTTTTTCATATCGTTTGTAGTTTTTCAGAAACAGCCCAAAGGTAACCAAAACCAAAGGGAAAAAAAACCCCGGAATTCACATTTCCGGGGCTTTTTGTAAAGAAAACATATCGTTTACGGCAAGTCGGTATAATCGCCCGCTTCGTCGCAGGCAGCCTTGATAAGCGAACGGTCGTCCTGCGTATCCTGGCCGGCATCCCAGAACATCACCCCACCGACACCCTGGTCGATGCAGTAGCGTGTTTTGGTCTTGACAAAAGGCTGTCCGTTGTAGTAAACCGTCCCGGTGTACTTCGTGGTGGACACCTCTGCCTTGTAACCATCGGAACTTCCTCCCTGGCGCAAAATCTCCGCATAGGAGACCGGCGTGCCGTTGTGTTCCTCATCGGAGGGACGGCCATACGCGGAAATGCCGCCGACAAACTTGTATTTGGGCATTTTCCGGGTACCTACCCAGTAGTTGTACCCGATGCTCATCATGTCCAGAGCCAGATTCTTGGGGTCCATATCAGCCCAACCCAGGTAGTTGTCGTAGCACATCACGTTAAACCAGTCCACATAGTCGAAGCATTCCGTTTCGATGGCGCTGGCTACGGCTCCCGTGTATTTTCCGGAGGTGATGGCCATCGTGAGCAGTTTGTTCTCCGCCGGATCGTGCAGCCAGGTACTCAATTCACGCATCAGGGCCGTATTGCCTTTGTCCGATCCGTCCGTGGTGCGGGGATATTCCCAGTCATTGTCCACGCCATCGAGATCGTACGTTTCCACGATGGATTTAAGCGAAGCGATGAACTTGGCTCGATTTTCCGGCGAAGCCGCCATGGCCGCATACGAACCATCCGCGCCGCTGCCTCCGCCTCCGAAGCATATCAGCACCTTTATCCCCAGCGACTTGCAACGGGTGACAAATTCGCGGAGCTTGTCGGGTTTTTCTACCGTGAGGGTATAATCGGCATTCAGGGTGGCGAAAGAATAGCAAGCCACGGTGTACATCTGGAGGAATTCATCGGGCATGGCGGCCAGGTCGCGGTACGAGGGGAAGTAACCTACTTTCTGGAACTGGGTATTCTTCGGGGCCTTGTACAGCGGCTTTACCGTCAGGGTAAACTCGGCCTTGATATCAGGATGCTCCTTGACCGTAGCGGTGATGACGGTCGTTCCGGCTTCCAAGGCCGTAATGTATCCCGTCTGGGTGATCGTCGCTACCTCTGTCTGGGAGCTGGCGTACTCCAGCGTACCGGCTTCGGTCGCATTTTCGGGGAGAACCTTCGCGGTGATCGTCGTGGTTTCCCCCATGTAAAGGGCGTCGACCTTTTGGGTAAATTCTACCCCGGTGATCCGGATGGTCTCCACCGTCAGGGTAAACTCGGCCTTGACCTCCGGACGGTCTTTCAGGCTCACCGTGATCACGGTCTGGCCATCCTGGAGAGCGGTTACCGTCCCCTGGGCATCGACGGAGGCTACCGTGGGCTTCGAACTGGTGAATACCAGCGTGTAAGGCTCGTCCGCATCGGCCGGAAAAGCCTTTACCTGCAGTTTGTGCGTCTGGCCGGGAGCCAGCGAAGAGGGCGTACTCGAGAACGAGAGGGAAGATACTTGCGTGAACTTGTCTTCCTTGGCGCAGGAGGTCAGCAGTCCTACAAAAGCCGCAAGACCCAACAGATACAAAAATAGCCGTTTTGTCATTTCATTTGTTTTTTAGTGGTTGTTATGATGTTGTAATATCCGATCCCTAATACCCGTCTGCAGCCGGTCGAAAAACCGCCCGGGGCAGGAGATGGCTGTCTTCAAAAAACATGATTTCCTTCCATCGAAGGAAAGACTCGTATAGGTATTGTCCGTAATTTTTTAGTGCTGTTCAAAAGTAAAATAAAGAACGGTAAAAAAAAAAGCCGGGAATTCACATTCCCGGCTTTTTTTGTCAAGAAAAATGTCCTTTACGGCAAGTCGGTATAACCGTTCAGTTCGTCGTAAGCCGCCTTGACCAGCGAACGGTCGTCCGGGACATCCTGCCCGACTTCCCAGAACATGATGCCTCCTACTCCCTGGTCGATGCAGTAGCGCGTTTTCTTTTGAACGAAGGTACGTCCGTTGTAGTACACGTCGCCCGTATAGGACGAGGAGCTCACATGCGCCTTGTAGCCGTCCGGATCGCCACCCTGAGCGAGAATGCCGGCATAGGTGAATGCCTTTCCGTTGTTTTGGCTGTCAGACGGACGGCCATAGACCGAAATACCCCCGACGAACTTGTATTTGGGCATCGATCGTTTGACCACCCAGTAATTGTACGAGATGGTCAACATCTCCAACGGCAGATCCTCCGGTTTCTTGTCGGCCCACCCCAGGTACGAGTCGTAGCACATGATATTGAACCAGTCCACATAGTCGAAGCATTCGGTTTCGATACCGTTGGACACCGCACCCTCGTACACTCCAGGGGTGATGGCCATCGTGAGCAGTTTGTTCACTGCAGGGTCGTGCAGCCAGGAGCTCAACTCGCGCATCAGTGCCGTATTGCCCGTATGCGAGTTGTCCGAAGTCTTGGGGTATTCCCAGTCGTTGTCCACCCCATCGAGATCATACGTCTCCACGATGGTTTTGAGCGAAGCGATGAACTTAGCCCGATTTTCCGGGGAGGCCACCATCTTGACGTATTTCTCATGAGAACTTCCGCCGCCATAGAAGCAGATCACCACCTTCACACCCAACGACTTGCAACGATCGACCAGTTGCTGGAACTTGGCCGGCTGCTGGATGGTGAGCGTATAGTCGTCGTTCATCTCGGCAAAAGCATAACAAGCCACATCCAGCATCTGGAGATATTCGTCCGACATGGCCGTTATGCTGCGGTACGAGGGGAAATAACCCACTTTCTGGAACTTGGTATTCTTCGGGGCTTTGTACAACTGTTTTACTTCCAAGGTAAACTCGGCCTTGATCTCAGGATGCTCCTTGACCGTAACCGTGATGATGGTCGTTCCGGCTTCCAGAGCCGTGATGTATCCCGTCTGGGTGATCGTAGCTACCTCAGGCTGGGAACTGGTGTACTCCACCGCCCCGCTTTCCGTTGCATTCTCGGGCAGGACTCGCGTAGAAACCGAGAAGGTCTGCCCGATAAAGAGGGATGCTACCTTTTCGGTAAACTCCACCCCGGTGATCCGGATGGTCTCCACCGTCAGGGTAAACTCGGCCTTGACCTCCGGACGGTCTTTCAGGCTCACCGTGATCACGGTCTGGCCATCCTGGAGAGCGGTTACCGTCCCCTGGGCATCGACGGAGGCTACCGTGGGCTTCGAACTGGTGAATACCAGCGTGTAAGGCTCGTCCGCCCCGGCCGGGAATGTCTTCACCTGCAGTTTGTGCGTCTGGCCGGGCGCCATCGAGGAAGGGGCTCCGGAGAACGACAAGGACGAAATCTGGGTAAACTTGTCTTCCTTGGCGCAGGAGGTCAGCAGCCCCATGGCGGACACTAACCCCAACAGGTACAAAAACAGTCGTTTTGTCATCTTTTTTTGTTTTTTAGTGGTTGTTATGATGTTTTGTTTCTCTGATAGGCATGTTCCGGAATCCCACGTGCCCTTTCGGACTCCCCGTCCCTGACAAAATATCCCGCCGAATGCCCTTTCGCCTATCTCCTTGCATCCCTGCAAAGAAACATGCGAAAAAACATTCGGCGGGACAAGATTGAGTTTATCAAGACAGAGGCGGCCACGGGCAATTACTTTGTCGTTCCGTATCTGAGCGGAGATAAAGTTATGTGGTTCTATTCCCTCATGGACTTGTAGGCATTGATCAGCCCGTTGGTCGAACTGTCGTGCGAAGCCACAGGACGATCGTCGCGCAATTCGGGAAGGATCCTTCCGGCCAGTTGTTTACCCAGTTCCACACCCCACTGGTCGAACGAGAAGATATTCCAGATGACCCCCTGCACGAAGATCTTGTGCTCGTACATGGCGATCAGCGACCCGAGGGTACGGGGAGTGAGCATCGGGAAGAGAATGGAATTGGTCGGGCGGTTGCCGTCGAATATCTTGTATTCTTTCAGGAAGTCGATCTCCTGCTGTGTCTTGCCAGCCTGACGGAGTTCCTCTACCACCACTTCTTCGGATTTGCCGAAAGCCAGCGCCTCGGTCTGGGCGAAGAAATTGGACAGGAGTTTGAGATGATGATCGCCTACCGGGTTGAGCGAACGGGCCGGTGCAAGAAAATCGGCCGGGATGAGTTTTGTCCCCTGATGGATCAGCTGGTAGAAGGCATGCTGGCCGTTGGTGCCGGGTTCTCCCCAGACGATGGGACCGCTCTGGTAATCCAGCGGCTGACCGTCGCGGCTCACCGACTTGCCGTTGGACTCCATGTTCCCCTGCTGGAAATAGGCGGCAAAACGGTGCAGGTACTGGTCGTAGGGCAGGATGGCCTCGGTCTCGGCACCGAAAAAGTCCGTGTACCAAATCCCGATGAGTGCCAGGGTAACCGGTATGTTCTTTTCGAAAGGCGCCGTGCGGAAATGTCGGTCCATCTCGAAAGCTCCCTCAAGCAACTCCTCGAAACGCTCGAAACCCACCGCCAGTGCTATCGACAAACCGATCGCGCTCCAGAGCGAATACCGGCCGCCGACCCAGTCCCAAAATTCGAACATGTTGGCCGTATCGATGCCGAACTTTTCCACTTCCGCCGCATTGGTGGACAACGCCACAAAATGCCGCGCCACATCCTGGTGCCGGGCTCCGGAAGCGAGGAACCAATCCTTGGCCGTGTGGGCGTTAGTCATCGTCTCCTGCGTGGTGAAAGTCTTGGAGGCGATGATGAACAGCGTGGTCTCGGGATCCAATCCCCGCAGCGTTTCCATGATATGCGTCCCGTCCACATTGGAGACGAAATGCATGTTGAGCCTGGTACGGTAATATTTCAAAGCCTCGCATACCATGTTGGGGCCCAGGTCCGACCCGCCGATGCCGATATTGACCACATCGGTAATCTCCCGCCCGGTATAGCCTTTCCACTGTCCGTCGATGACCTTTTGGGAAACATCCTTCATCTGTCCCAATACGCGGTTCACGTCGGGCATCACATCGCGGCCATCGACATACACCGGAGTATTGGCCCGGTTACGTAAGGCCGTGTGCAACACCGCACGGTTTTCCGTCTGGTTGATCTTATCGCCGGTAAACATCTTTTCGATGGCATCGCCCACTTCCGTCTCACGAGCCAAGTCGTAGAGCAGGCGCATCGTCTTGTCGGTAACCAGGTTTTTGGAAAAATCCACCAGGAGATCGCAAGCCTGAAGATGGTATTTGTCGAAACGGGAAGGATCGGTTGCGAAGAGTTCCGAGAGGGAAGTATCGTCCAGTTCGTCGATGTGTGTTTCGAGTTCCTCCCAAGCGCGGGTGGTCGTCGGATGGATGGTTTTCAAAGGCATAAGGTCAGTAGTATTTGTATTCTGGCACTAAAAATAGCATAAAAAAGCTATATTTGTTCTTAAAAAAACACCCTCGCCTCATTTTTTTCGCTCCCCCGAAAAGCCCCGGCCATGAACCCCCTGCAAACTCTCGGCAAGACTCTCTCCCGGCTCTGCACCGATATGATGAGCGTAGTAGCTCCCCCGGTGTGCCCGGTATGCGGAGCGGTGCTCGTACAAGGGGAGGAACACCTGTGCGCCGGATGCCTCTCCCGCCTGGAACACACCGGATACGCCACCGTCCCCGGCAATCCCATGGAGCAACGCCTGGAACGCCTCACCGGAAGACACGTCCCCGCCCTGGCACTCTCGGTGTACACCCACGGAGAAGTATCGGGCCGGATGGTCGCCGCCTTCAAATACGGTGGGGCGCGCACCCTGGCCGTGTACGCCGGCGAGCTCCTCGGGGAAGTGCTCCAGGCCTCGGGCCGCTTCGAAGGATACCACGCCCTCGTCCCCGTTCCTCTGCACCCCCGCCGCCAGCGCAGCCGGGGATACAACCAGGCCGCCGAATTGTGCCGGGGCATGCAGCACACCTGCGGAATCCCCCTCGAAGAACTGCTGGTGCGCACCCACGCCACCCGCCAGCAAGCCTCCTTGGGGCGGCAGGCACGCTTGCAGAATCTTCAGCACGTCTTTGCCGTGCGGAAAGGCACCCATGTACAAAACGGACGGTACATCCTGGTGGACGATGTCTTCACCACCGGCATGACTACCGCCACGGCCGTCGATGCCTTGTATCGCGCCGGAGCACGGGAAGTCGCGGTGGCCTGCTTGTGCGCCGGGTGATCTTTTTGAACGAAACGGCTGCTTCGGCTTCTTATTGCTTTTGCTCTTTCGCCCTCTTGCTTTCCCCTATGCCGATAAAAACGAAAACCGCCCGAGGCAGACCCGGGCGGTAACGCATTTAACTAAGTATCGTTATGTCCTCATCGCAATCGGTCGGCCGATTTTACGATCCGCAGGTCCTTTTTTACGGCACGCGAAGCGCACAGCGCAGCGACCGTAGAAGCGAAAAGCAGCAAAAGGCCCCACGTCTCAATACCCTTCTCAGGGGACGAAGCCCCTCCGGATAGATTCAGCCCGCGAAGAACGAAGATGACAAAAACAATCGCATTGATCAGGATAACCATCCGTGCCAACACGTGCTGGAGGGCAAGGTGCTTGAACAGAAAGATGGTTACCAGCGACACAGCGGCCGAAATCCATATCAAGACCTCAGCCAGGGAGTTGTCGGCCACCCACCGGGGGGAGAAACCCCACAGGACAGACCCCGCCGCCAGCAGAGCTGCTGCCAGAAAATAAAGTGCCTGTACCCGTTGCAGGATCATCCGATGGATTCCGATTGGTTTTTCGGGTACAAATATAGTGAAAGGCGAGCGCAGCAGCAAATCGAAAACAACGTTTTCGCATTTGACAAATGCCGAAGACCCATGAAAAAACAGAATAAAATATTGGCCTCTTTCCTTATTTTTTCTCTAAATTAGAAACCGATATGCCACCCGGCCCTACTCCGGCCGACTTCAATGGCTGAAACAGGAGGAGGCACGTCTCTTTCACCGAAAAACTACCAGAAACAAATCCTCACACCAATCATTGACATCATGAAAAACAAGTACTTTTTAGAGGCTCTCGGCACCATGGTACTGGTGCTGATGGGCTGCGGCGCTGCCGTGATGAACGGTGGTGCATCCACTGTAGCTGCGGTACTGACCATTGCCTTTGCCTTCGGACTTTCGGTCGTCGCCATGGCTTATGCCATCGGGCCTGTGACGGGATGCCACATTAACCCTGCCATTACGCTCGGAGTATGGCTTTCCGGCCGGATGAAAACCGGCGAAGCATTGGGTTACATGGCGGCACAAGTCGTCGGCGGGATCGTTGGCTCGGCTATTCTCTATGCCCTCACACACAGTGGGAATACGGTCATCGAAGCGACGGGAGCCAACAGTTTTGCCGAGGGGCAGCTCGTTCCGGCTCTGATCGCCGAGATCGTATTTACCTTTATCTTCGTATTCGTGGTGCTGCGCTCCACCGCCCAAAAGAACGGAGCCGGCAATTTTGCCGGTTTGGCCATCGGCCTGATGCTGGTCCTGGTACACATCGTCTGCATCCCCGTTACCGGTACTTCGGTCAATCCGGCGCGTTCGATAGGGCCGGCTCTTTTTGAAGGCGGAGTTGCCCTCCAACAGCTTTGGCTCTTTATCGTAGCTCCCCTGATCGGCGGCGCACTGGCCGCCCTGGTAGGCAAGGAATAGCCAGCAGACCTTCACCCACCCAAAAGCGGCGGCATTCCGGGTCCGGAATGCCGCCGCTTTTGCATATTGCCGATAAATCCTTCTCCTTCTCTTTTCCCCAAACCCATACACTCCTTCCGTCCCGAAAGCAAACCAAACCTTCTCCTCGGGAAACACGAGAAACAACCCTCCAAATACCCCACCGCCTTACAGAGAAGGAAAAACGCTACGGTACCGGATCGTAACCCGACCCGCCCCACGGATTGCACCGCAGGATACGCCGCAGCGCCAGCCACGAACCCTTGAGCAGCCCGTGCTTTTGCAACGCCTGGATCGCATACGCCGAACAAGTGGGCGTGTAGCGGCAGTTCGCCCCCAGATGCGGGGAAATAACCTGTTGGTAAAAACGGATCAGCAGGATCAGCGGATAGGTCAGTACGCGCTTCATCGTTCGATGGAATAGGTCGTACCGTCCTTGCCATCCTTCAGGGCGATGCCCAAGGCAGCCAGACGGTCGCGTATCCGGTCGGAAAGTGCCCAATCGCGCGCCGCACGGGCCGCATTGCGCTCTTCGATGAACAGACCGATCAACGCATCGGTGAGCCCCTGGTCGCCGGCCCGGTCGATGTTTTCGATGCCCATCACCTGATAGACGAATCCCTCGAAGGTCTGGCGCAGCAGAGCGATGTCATCGGCCGTAAAGCCCGCTTTGCCGTCGTAGGCCTTGTTGATCTCGCCTACCGCCTCGAACAGGTGTGCGATGAGTACCGGAGTGTTGAAGTCGTCGTTCATCGCAGCAAAGCAACGCTCGCGCCAAGCCCCTACGTCGAACGTGCTTTCCGCAGAGGGTTTGAGAGCCGAAATGCGGTCGATGCCTTCCATCAAGCGGTAGTAGCCTTTCTCGGCCGCCTCCAGCGCATCCGACGAGAAGTCCAACACCGAGCGGTAATGCGCCTGCATGACGAAAAAGCGCACCACGGCCGGCGGGAAAGCTTTGGTGAGGATGTGGTTCTCGCCGGTGAAAAGTTCGTCGGGATTCAGGATATTGCCGGTGGACTTGCTCATTCTCCTCCCGTTGAGGGTCAGCATATTGGCATGCAGCCAATAGCGGGCACCCCGGCTGTGGTTATGTACCTGGTTTTGGGCGATTTCGCATTCGTGATGCGGGAACTTCAGATCCATCCCCCCGCCATGTATGTCGAAGGTCTCTCCCAGATACTTGGTACTCATGGCCGAGCATTCCAAATGCCAACCGGGGAAGCCTTCGCTCCACGGCGAGGGCCAATGCATGATGTGCAGCGGGGAAGCTTTTTTCCACAGGGCAAAATCGCGGGGAGAACGCTTCTCGTGCTGGCCTTCCAGTTCGCGTGTAGCGTCCATCAGTTCGTCGATGTTGCGTCCCGAGAGTTCCCCGTAAGGCCCGGCCCCGAAGGGATGCTCGCGGTTGTATTTTTCCACGTCGAAATACACCGATCCGTTCGACACGTAGGCATAACCCTTGTCCAGGATGTCCTGCGTGATGGCGATCTGTTCGAGGATATGCCCGGTGGCCGTCGGTTCGATGGAAGGGGGCAGGTTGCCCAAAAGGCGCATCACCCGGTGGAAATCCTCGGTGTAGCGCTGGACGACCTCCATCGGTTCGAGTGCCTCCAGACGGGCTTTCTTGGCGATCTTGTCCTCGCCCTGGTCGGCATCGTTCTCCAGGTGTCCGGCATCGGTGATGTTGCGCACATAGCGCACCTTGTAACCCAGGAAGGTGAAATACCGGAATATCATATCGAACGACATGAAGGTGCGACAGTTGCCCAAGTGCACATTGGAATACACCGTCGGACCGCATACGTACATGCCCACCCGGCCTTCGACCGTGGGGACGAAACGTTCCTTTTTGCCCGTGAGGGAATTGTACACCCAGAGTTCGTTTTGCTGATACAGAGCTGTTGCCATCGTCTTGTCGTTCTTTTTGTTTGTTTGCTGAAAAATGGATCGAGCCGCTTTGCTACTGGTAACGGGTCTCCAGTTCGATAAAACGGAGGAATTCCCGACGGACGGCCTCGTCCTTGAAGGAGCCGCCGTATTCGGCCGTTACGGTAGCCGAAGCCACATCGCGGATGCCGCGCGAATTGACACACAAGTGCTTGGCATCGATCACACAGGCTACATCCTCGGTGCCCAAGGCCTTCTGGAGTTCCCGGACGATCTGCATGGTCAGGCGTTCCTGCACCTGCGGACGGCGGGCATAATAGTCCACGATGCGGTTCAACTTCGAAAGTCCGATCACCGACCCGTGCGAGATATAAGCCACGTGCGCCTTGCCTACGATGGGCAGAAAGTGATGCTCGCACGTGGAGTACAACGTGATGTTCTTTTCCACCAGCATCTGTCCGTAGCGGTATTTGTTTTCAAAGGAAGACATCCGCGGTTTTTTCTGCGGGTCCAGCCCGGAGAAAATCTCCCGGACGTACATTTTGGCCACCCGATGCGGGGTATTGCGCAACGAGTCGTCCGTCAAGTCCAGCCCCAGGGTGTGCATGATATGACGGAAGTCTTTCTCGATGGCTTCTATCTTGTCCTCCTCGCTCATCTCGAACGCATCGGGACGCAGCGGGGTTGCTTCGGCGGGAGCCGCAGGGCAATCGCGGCATATTTTCGCCTTTTCCTGTTCCTTTTTCATTTCTTTCTTCTGATACAAAATGCAAAGATAGTGAAAGCCGAGTGCAAAGCCGCGAGGGGAAACGAAGTTTTTCCTCGGAGGTTTTTCCAAAGCACATGCTCATCTTACCCCCTTATCTTTCTCTGAAGGCTTTTTGAAAAAGCCGCATCCCCCCTCCCACGAGCCAGCGCAGGAGGGAATTGAAACTTTTTCCCCTTTTTTCAGGTCTAATGAAGCGTAACCATCTTAAAAAAACACGCCAACCATGAAATCTTCCGTACTTCCCCTCGCAGCAGCTTCCCTGCTCGCCGCATTGTCATTCACAGCCTGCCAACCCTCCGCCCCGCAAGACCCCTTTACCCGGACGCAACTTTTGCAGGCGGACAGCATCCGCATCGAACAAGTCCTCTCGCCCCGCACGTGGACCGTGGCCGACGATCGGGCGATCGTCGCCTCCTTGTCCCAAGATTCGGTACTCTATGCGTACCGCCTGCCCGACTTCGAATACCTTTACAGCGGACTTCGCGCCGGAGGAGGACCGGACGAACTGTCGAACATCTACGGGAGCTTCCTGCGAAGCTATCCCGACGGGACCTTCGTGCTGGAAGATTACGGGCGGCGGAACATGATCCTGCACGCCGCAGACAAAGACTTTGCCCTGTTGCGCACGGCTTCCACCCGGCAAAAGACCGCCCGGGACGGGGATCCCGTCCCGGGCGACTCGGTGTACGCTGCGGTGGACTACCCCCCTTGTGAACAAGGATCCGCTCCGGGGCGCCTGCTGCTGCAGGACTTCTACGGACGGACACTCGATTCCGCCGCCTGCCGCTCGTTCGTCACCACCCTCACCCACGAGGGAGAACGATTTTCCATGGGGATGAACTGGCCCAACTTTGCCTACGCGGGGCAGACCCTCGCACTCGTCTATTACGAAACCGGACGAGTGGAATTTTACGACCTCTCCCGCGGAAAACTCTCCCTGAAAAAAGCCGCCGGCGACTCCACCCCGGTAGAGGAACTGATGGAAGCCGACCTGACCCGGCGGAACTTCCAAGGGGTCAAGTACGACGCGATCGTCTCGGACGGAAAATATTTCTACGTACTGGCCAACGATTACCGCTGCACCGGTCCCCAACCCGACCCGTCGAACATCCGCTTCACCTCCTGCATTCTGGTGTATTCCCGCCAGGGAACCCCGCTCAGGAAATACGCACTCGACCATCCGGCCAGCGACATTCTGGCCTATCGGGGTGCCATTTACGCTTACAACCGGTGGAAAGACTTCGAGCAGGTGTACGTCTACCGCCCGGATGAAAAATAAATCCCACGCTCCAACCGGACATCCCGCACTCTCTCCCCACCCGAAAGAGGACATAAAGCAGTATTCCCTAAAAATCACTACCTTTGTCCCCGCGCACAAAAAGCGCACTCACCACAAAAAAAACACATCATACACAAACGATACGACAGTTTTATGGACATTCTTTCGGTACTCAAAGAAAACATAGCCGGGGTGTTGGATTCGCTCTACGGCCTCTCCGATGCCCGGATCGACCTCCAGGCTACCCGCGAAGAATTTGCCGGCGACGTAACCCTGCTGGTATTCCCCTACGCGAAGGCTTCGCACAAAGCCCCCGAAGAGACCGCCCGGGAGATCGGCGAAGCGCTGGTGCAGCGGATCCCCCACGTGGTGAGCGGATTCAACGTCGTGAAAGGTTTCCTGAACATCGAACTCTCGCAGGATATTTTCGCCGACGAGTTTGCTGCAGCATATAGCACCAAGGACTTCGGATGCCGCCCCGCCGACCCGAAAGCGCCGGCGGTGATGGTGGAATACTCCTCGCCCAATACCAACAAACCCCTGCACCTGGGCCACATCCGCAACAACCTGCTGGGATTTTCCGTCGCCCGCCTGCTGGAGGCTTCCGGAAAACGGGTGATCAAGACCCAGATCGTCAACGACCGAGGCATCCATATCTGCAAGTCGATGCTCGCCTGGCAACGGTTCGGCCACGGAGAGACCCCCGAAAGTTCCGGCATGAAAGGCGACCATCTGGTGGGAAAATACTACGTAGAATTCGACAAGGCTTACCGACAGGAAGTGGCCGAGCTGAAAAACCAGGGCATGGACGAGGATGAGGCCAAGAAAAAAGCCCCGCTGATGCTCGCCGCCCAAGACATGCTCCGCCGCTGGGAAGCCCGCGACCCCGAAGTGCGCGCCCTGTGGGAAATGATGAACGGCTGGGTGTTCGAAGGTTTTGCCCAGACGTACCGTCGGCTGGGTGTGGAGTTCGACAAGAACTACTACGAGAGCGACACCTACCTGCTCGGAAAGGACATCGTGGAGGAAGGATTGAACAAAGGCGTGTTCTACCGCCGGGACGACGGCTCGGTCTGGATCGACCTGACAGCCGACGGACTGGACGAAAAACTGGTACTGCGCGCGGACGGAACGTCGGTGTACATCACCCAGGACATGGGTACGGCCGTTCGTCGGTTCGAGGAGTTCGACATCGACTCGCTCATCTACACCGTGGGCAACGAGCAGGACTACCATTTCAAGGTATTGTTCCTCACGCTCAAGAAACTGGGCTACCCCTGGGCCGACAAACTGTACCACCTTTCCTACGGCATGGTGGACCTGCCTTCGGGCAAAATGAAGTCCCGGGAAGGCACCGTGGTGGATGCCGACGACCTGATGGACGACATGTACCGCACAGCCAAGGAAATCTCCGAGGAGTTGGGCAAACTGGACGGCCTCTCCGACCAGGAAAAAGACCACCTGTACCACATCATCGGCATGGGTGCGCTCAAGTATTTCCTGCTGAAGGTCGATCCCCGCAAGCGCATGATGTTCAACCCGCAGGAATCCATCGACTTCAACGGCAATACCGGCCCGTTCATCCAATACACCTACGCCCGGATCCAATCCATCAAACGCCGGGCGGGACAGTTGCCCGAAAAGCCGGAAAGACCCTCCAGTCTGCAGGATCGCGAAGTGGAACTAATCAAGAACATCGCCGAATTCCCCGCCCTGATCCAGAAGGCCGCCGCCGCACATTCGCCGGCACTGGTAGCCAACTATGTCTATGAACTGGTGAAAATGTACAACTCGTACTACCAGAACGTCCCGATGCTTTCGGCCGAAGACGCCTCGGTGCGTACCTTCCGCGTGCAGTTGTCCGACCTGGTGGGACGCGTGATCCGCACCGGCATGTACATCCTGGGCATCGAAGTTCCCGAGAGGATGTAAGCCTCCTCCTGTTCTGACAAACCGATGGAACACATCTACAACATCACCGCCGCCGTCGATACGGCCATTGCCGCGCAATGGGTCGAGGAAGCCTGCGCATCGTTCCTTCCGGCCCTGGCAAAAGCGCCGGGCGTATCGGCGGTAGAACTCATCGAGGTACACTCGGATGACGCTCCGGCCGATACCCGCTCGTACACCGTACAAGTGCGCTTTTCCGGGAAAGACTCCCTCGAAGCCTTCCTGGGAGCCCTCGAACGCGAGGCCGAAAGCCGGCTTTTCGAGCGTTTCGGGCAGCGTTACCTCACCTTCCGCCTGCAACTCGACAGCCTGCACAAGATCGCCTCGGCCGAGGAATAACCGCTCCCGGACGTCCGCCGACAGACCCTCGGGACAGACCGCACAAAAAAACAGGAAACCCTGTGGAAAAAGTAAAAGCCAAAAAAGCCCTCGGGCAACATTTCCTCACCGACCGCTCCATCGCGCGGCGTATAGCCGATACGGTGGATGGCGCCCCCAACGGCAATGTGCTGGAAGTAGGGCCCGGGATGGGTATCCTGACCGAATGCCTGCTGGAAAAAGGGTGCAATGTCCTGGCGGCCGAGATAGACTCCGAATCGGTGGAATATCTGCTGGGGCACTTCCCCGCACTGGAGGGACGGATCGTCCAGGGAGACTTTCTCAAGATGGACCTCTCGGGGCTTTTCGCAGGGGAAAACTTCACCCTGATCGGCAATTTCCCGTACAACATCTCCTCGCAGATCATGTTCCGGGCCTTGGAGTACACCGACCGCATCCACCGCATCGGCGGGATGTTCCAGCGGGAAGTCGCCCAACGGCTCACCGCCCCTCCGGGGAGCAAAGTGTACGGCATCCTGTCGGTGCTACTGGACGTGTATTACCGTCCGGAGTACCTGTTCACCGTACCGGAAACCGTCTTCTCCCCTCCCCCGAAAGTGAAGTCGGGCGTCATTCGGCTGGAACGCCGGGAAGACATCCCGCAGGACTTCAAAGCGGAAGCCCTGCTGCGGGTGGTCAAGGCCGCTTTCAACCAGCGCCGCAAGACGCTGCGCAATGCGCTGCGCCCGCTGGGAATCCCGTCCGGACTGGCGGACCATCCGCTGCTGGACCGCAGGGCGGAACAGTTGTCCTCGGCGGAATTTTTGGACCTGAGCCGCTGGAAGTGGGGCAACTGAAGTTTGCGGCCCTTGGGGCCGCAGCGCCGCTTTCGCGGCGCATGCTTGGGGAGCGAGCTTTTTTATTGCGGCAAATCGTTCTCGTGGAGGATTTTTTGCCTACCTTTGCACGCAAAACATTTAAGGAGTAAATAATTAAGGCAGAACACCTGCCGCCCTTTCCAAGCGGGAAAGGGAACAAAAACCAAGAACGCACCATGCAGGTTCCACAACCTCTTTCGCAGACCGTTACCCTCAAGGACGGTCGCACCATCACCATCGAGACCGGTGTATGGGCCAAACAAGCCGCCGGAGCCGCTGTCGTACGGATGGGCGGCACGGTCGTGCTGGCCACCGTAACCACAGCCGATGAAGGCAAGGAAGGCGCCGATTTCCTTCCCCTGACCGTCGAGTACAAAGAATCGTTCACCGCAGCCGGCCGCTTCCCCGGCGGATTCATGAAACGCGAAATGCGCCCCAACGACGAAGAGATCCTCGTCGCCCGTCTGGTGGACCGCATCCTGCGCCCCATGTTCCCCTCGGACTACCACGCCGAGACGCAAGTCATCGTCCAGCTGCTCTCCTACGACGGACAAACCCAACCCGATTCGCTGGCCGGACTGGCCGCTTCGACGGCCATCGCCGTTTCGGACATCCCGTTCGAAGCGCCCATCTCCGAAGTACGCGTAGCACGCATCGACGGACAGTTCGTGATCAACCCCACGCTGGATCAGATGGCCGATGCCGACATCGAACTGATGGTAGGTGCCACCGCCGATTCCATCGCGATGGTGGAAGGTGAGATGAAGTTCGTCTCCGAAGCCGAAATGATCGATGCCCTCAAGGCCGCCCACGAAGCTATCAAGGATCAGGTAGAGGCACAGAAAGCCCTCGCCGCCCAAGTGCCCAAAGCCGCTCAGAAACGCGTCTACTGCCACGAGACCAACGACGAGGAATTGCGCGAGAAAGTTCGCAAGGACACTTACGACAAGGTATATGCCGTAGCCAAAATGGGGCTGGGCAAACAGGAACGCAGCGAGAAATTCTCGGAAGTGATCGACGAATTCATCGCAGAGAATTTCCCCGAAGAAGGGATGGACAAGGACGAACGGGCACAGAAAGTCGCCTTGGCCAAACTGTATTACCACGATGTGGAGCGCGACGCCGTTCGCCGTCTTATCCTGGACGAAGGCATCCGTCTGGATGGCCGCAAGACCACCGAAATCCGCCCCATCTGGTGCGCAGTCAACGTGCTGCCCATGCCGCACGGATCGTCCATCTTCACCCGCGGCGAGACCCAGGCACTGGGTACGGTCGCCCTGGGAACGAGCCTCGACTCGAACGAAGTGGACGGAGTATCGTTCCGCTACAAACAGAATTTCTACCTCCATTACAACTTCCCGCCCTATTCCACGGGTGAAACCAAACCCATGCGCGGCGTTTCGCGCCGGGAGATCGGCCACGGAAACCTCGCCTACCGGGCTCTGAAACAGGTCATCCCTGCCGACTGCCCCTATACGGTACGCGTGGTATCGAACGTACTGGAGTCCAACGGCTCCTCGTCGATGGCCACCGTATGCGCAGGAACCCTCGCGCTGATGGATGCCGGTATTCAGATCTCGAAACCCGTTTCGGGTATCGCCATGGGTCTGATCACCGACGAACAGACCGGTCAGTACGCCGTGCTGTCGGATATCCTGGGCGACGAAGACCACCTGGGCGACATGGACTTCAAGGTAACCGGTACCGAAGACGGTATCACGGCTTGCCAGATGGACATCAAGGTCAAGGGACTTTCGTACGAAGTGCTCACCAAAGCCCTGGCACAGGCTCGTGAAGGCCGCATGCACATCCTGGGCAAGATCAAGGAAGCCATTGCCGAGCCCCGTCCTACGGTCAAGGAACACGCACCGAAGATCATCACCATGGAAGTACCCAAAGATGCCATCGGAGGCATTATCGGCACGGGCGGCAAGGTTATCCAGCGCATCCAGGCCGAAACCGGCACGACTGTTACCATCGAAGAGGAAGGCAACGTGGGCAAGGTACAGATCCTCGGCACTTCGTCCAAGGGCATGGAAGATGCCGTCAATATGATCAAGCTCATCGCATACGACCCGCAGATCGGCGACGAATTCGATGTAACGGTAACCGAAGTGCGCGACTTCGGTGCCATCGTCGAACTGGGCCCCAACCGGGATGCGATGTTGCACATCTCGGAACTCGACTGGAAACGGGTGGACAACGCCGAAGCCTACGTACACGTAGGCGATCGCATCCACGTACGCCTGATCGAAATAGACAAGGAAAAAGGCCGTCTGAAGGTATCCCTTCGCGCCCTGAAGGAAAAACCCGCCGACTGGGTCGATCGTCCGGCACGTCCGCGCGATGACCGTCGCGGAGGTCCTCGTGGCGGAGACGACCGCCGTCGCAATGCTCCTCGTGGTGGAGACGACCGTCGTCGCAACGCTCCCCGCGGTGGCGACCGCCGTCGCAGCGAAGGCCGCGACGAAACTTCCTCGGAAGAGTAAAGAACATCACGTATCTTATGATACTTTGCAGGCGCATCCCTTTTGGGATGCGCCTGTTTGTTTTTGTCAAGAAAACGTACTGAAAAACCCTCAATGAAACACCCTGGAAAGGGGAATGCCTGCAAAAGGTCATAAAAAATCCCCGCAAATCGTCGGATTTGCGGGGATCGTTTTTTTCAGAACCAATCGGTTCTCCTGGCGGAGAGAGAGGGATTCGAACCCCCGGAGCCTTGCGGCTCAACGGTTTTCGAGACCGCCACAATCGACCACTCTGCCATCTCTCCTATTCGAGGAGCAAAGGTAAAAATTATTTCGCGCGCACGCAAAAAATACGCCCCCTCTTTTTTCTTTCGGGAGTTAAAAGCCCCGCTCTTTCTTTATCCGCTCGTAGGCATCCTGGATCTCGATGAACTTCTCCTTGGCGATCTGCTGCTCCTCGGGCGGGTATTTCACCAGACGGTCGGGGTGATATTTTTTAGCCAAAATGCGGTACGATTGCTTGATCTCAGCCACGCTCGCTGTCGGACTGACCCCCAATACCTCGTACGGAGAGCGACCGGCCGAAGCCCCTTTCGGTACTCTCTGCTGCGAACCGGAACGCTGATACGCCCCTTGGGCAAAAGCCGAATAAATGTATTGAAAATGCTGCTGCGCAACCCCCATCCAACCGGCAATCCGAGCCATCAGCCGTACCTCATCGTCGCTGATCTGCCCGTCGGAAGCTGCCACCTGGAAGAGAAATACCAGGATGCTCTGGCGGGATTGGTAACTGGTAGTAAACATCAGTTCCCGACAAATGTGTTCCAACGAATCCTTGTAGGTGAATGTCTTGTAGTTGGAAAAGGCTTTCTCGGCCCGAGCCTGTCCAAATTGGCCGATGAACTGCGTACGCACAAAACGGACCTCCTGGTCGCTGATCTTGCCGTCCGAACGGATCACCGCCGCTGCCAGGGCAAGGATACGCACGTCTATCTGGTCGTAGGTAAATCCGGCACCCACTCGGGACGAAAAACCCGACGAACCGGCCGAAGACCCCCGAAACATGAAATACAAAGCAATAACGAGAAGGAAAAGCCAAAAAGACAACATAGTTCTGTTTCTTTGCAGAATGGTTTGGTTTGCGAGGACAAAAATACGCTTTTTGCCCTTTTATTTGGCCGCTGGCGCACAAAAAAAGCAAAGGTGATAAATTTATCGCCTTTGCTTTTTCGTGGACTCTGCGGGCTAAAAACAGCTTCTCGGGCGCGCAAGCAAAAAGGGGTCGGCCCATCAGGGCCAACCCCTTTTTGCTTGCGCGCATGCCCGAATTACAGGATGCCGAAGCCCAGGGAACTGATCCCCGTATAGATGCAGCTAACGATCCCCGCCAGCAGCACACCGGCTATACAAACCACCAGGCTCAAAGCCATCGGGCTGTCGGAACGGAAATAAGGGATCGGATTTTCGTTTTTCTTGATAAACATCGCCTTGACTACCAGCAAATAGTAGTACAGAGAGATCACCGTGTTGATCAAAGCGATGAGCACCAGCACGTAATACCCTTGAGATGCGGCCGCTGCGAAGATAAAGAACTTCGAGAAGAACCCGGCAAAAGGCGGAATACCACCCAGGGAGAACAACGCCAGCATCATCACCACCGCCAGACGCGGATTGGTGGAGTACAACCCGTCGTAGTCCGAGATATTGACCTTGCCCGTGCGGGTATCGATGGCCGAGATCACACCGAAGGCTGCCATGTTGGACAGGACATAGATCAGCACGTAGTACACCAGCGAAGCCATACCTTCCGCATTGCCGCCCATGATACCCAACATGATGTAACCGGCCTGCGAGATGGACGAGAAGGCAAAGAAACGCTTGATGTTATTCTGACGGATGGCAAACAGGTTGGCCACGGTAATGGTTACGATGATCAGCCCGTACATCAGGTCTTTCCAGATGTAAGCCAAGGGAGCGAACACCTTGAACAGCACCAGCATCAGCACAAAGGCAGCCGAGCCCTTCGATACGACCGAAAGATAAGCCGTGGTCGACGTCGGGGCACCCTGGTAAACGTCGGCCGTCCACAAGTGGAAAGGCACCAGAGAGATCTTGAATCCCAACCCGGCCATGAAGAAGACCAGTCCGGCGATCTGCATGGCGGACATGTCGAGCAGGTAAGGCACATCGGCGAAGTAAAGCGTGCCGCACGTGCCGTAGATCATCGAGATACCGTAGAGCAACACCCCGGAGGAAAGAGCCGCCGTGAGGATGAACTTGGCACCGGCCTCGGCCGAATGATGTTTGTACTTGTCGAACGCTACCAGGCAGGCCAGCGGCACGGATGCCGTCTCCAGACCCAGGTAGAGCATCAGGAAGCTGCCCGAGGAGATCATGATGTACATGCCGAAAAGCGTAAAGAGCGTCAGCACGTAATACTCGCCCATCTTGTACTCGCTCTCCTGCTTTTTGAGCGACTCGCTCACCTGCAGGAACACCAGCAGCGTTCCCAGGCTCAGGATGGCCTTGACCAGCGTACCCATGCGGGTCGTCTGGAACATCCCACCGAAAAGTTCGCCTTCCGGCACGGGGAAAAAGCTGCCCGCTACGTGCAGGGCTACCAGCACGAAAGCGACCGTCTGGAAATATTTCCGCCCGGCGGGTCCGGCCACCAAGTCGTACACCAACAGGATGAGGGTTACCGCCAACAGCGAAATCTCGGGTCTGAGAAGCGTAAGTATGCTATTGAAATCCATTTGTATTTTCCGGTCTAATTATCCGCCTTTATTTTACCAACTGTCCGATGATCGGAGCCACACCTCCGTCTATCATGTTCGAGATCCACAACGGAGCCATACCGATGGCTGCGATCACCACGATGAGCGTGATCACCGGCAGACGCTCGTGCCAAACGGCATCCGTGAGGGTGAGGTGGTGTTTGTTCTCCACTTCCCCGTAGAGTACCTTGCCCACCACGCGCAGGATGTACACCGCCGTAATGACGATCGAGCAGCACGCAATGGCCGTAAATACGCGGTGGAACATATCCGTGTGTTCCCACGAACCTACGAAGATGGTCATCTCGGCCACAAATCCCGACAAGCCGGGAAGTCCGAGCGAAGCCAGACCCGCTATCACGTAGCACACCGCCAGGAAAGGCATCACCTTCATCAGGCCGCTCATCTCCCGGATATCGCGCGTATGGGTACGTCCGTAGATCATTCCGATCAGGGCAAAGAAGAGAGCCGTCATCAGACCGTGCGAAAGCATCTGAAGCACGGCACCCGTCATGGCCGTCTGGTTGATCATCAGGATGGCGAAGAGCACCAAACCGCAGTGGCTCACCGAAGAGTAGGCGTTGATGTACTTCAGGTCGGTCTGCATGATCGCACCGAATGCCCCGTACACCACACTGATACCCGTAAGGATGATAAAGATCCACGCCAGTTCGTTGGCTGCCTCGGGCATCAGGAACATCGCTACACGGAAGCAACCGTAACCACCCAGCTTCATCAGCACCCCGGCGTGCATCATCGACACGGCCGTCGGCGCGGAAGCATGACCGTCAGGGCTCCATGTATGGAAGGGGAACATCGCTCCCAGCACCCCGAATCCTACGAAGGTCAGCGGGAAGAACAAGCGCTGAGCCGACATCGGGATCGTGTATTGCGATATTTCGAGGATGTTCATCGTGTATTGCCCTCCCTCGGGTGCGGAGTGGAAATAGATTCCCAGGATTCCCACCAGCAGGAACGCCGAACCACCCATGAGCATCAGGGTAAGTTTCATCGCCGCGTACTCCTTGCCGCCCGAACCCCACAGACCGATCAGCAGGTACATCGGGATCAGCGCGATCTCGTAGAACATGAACATCGTGAACAGGTCGATCGAGATAAAGAACCCGAACACGCCCAGCGAAAGGAGCACCAGCCACATGTAGTATTCCTTGGTCTGGTCCTTGATGGTCCACGAGGCAAACACACCGGTGAAAAGGATGATGGCCGAAAGCATCAGCATGGCTACCGAAATGCCGTCCACTCCGATGGCGTAATGGATATTCAACGGAGCGAACCACAGGATGCTGTCGGTGTACAACATCGGCGCATCGGCTCCCGCCGCCCGATCCGAGAGGAACGATACGGTCAGGTAAATGGCTGTCGCCAGCACGGCGCTGGCTCCCGTTACGGCCACCGCATGCACCTGTTTGATGCTGCGGCAAAACAACAGCGCCAGGAGCATCAATACCGGTATGACAACAAAAAGGGAAAGGAAATTCATAGTATTTCTTTTTTATCCGATTCTCAATTCCGTTAGATCAGTATGGCGATAATGACCAGCAACAGGGCACCCAGGACGAACACATACGCGTACTGCTGTACCTGTCCCGACTGCAGCCCCCGGATGTCGTACGACACGCGATTGGCTCCCCAAGCCAGGAAATTCATAAAGCCATCCACCACATGGCGGTCGAACCAAGCGATGCTCTTCGACACACCGTTGAAGATAATGCGCTTGGTGATGAACATGTACACCTCGTCGATATAGAAACGATGGTATGCCGCACGGGCGAAAGCCGTCATCGACGCCTCGTTCACCGCCGGTTTTTCGTGTTCCTTGAAGTACTTGAACGCCGCGATGCCGATACCCACCACCGCTACGCCGATGCTGGCAAAAGCAATGGGCCACGTAGTGTGGATGTGCAGCGTCTGCCCGTCGGCCGAAACGAAATCGCCGAAGGGAATAAAGCCGGCCACGCACGTGATCAGCGCCAGGATCGCCAGCGGAACGGTCATCACCGCCGGGGATTCATGAGGCGTATGGTGAGACAGGTCGGTCGGAGTGCTCCAGAAGATACGGAAGTACAGACGGAACATGTAGAACGCCGTCAGACCGGCCGTGACATACATCCAGGCAAACATCCAAGGGCTGAACATGTAGGTAGCCACCAGGATCTCATCTTTGGAGAAGAAGCCCGAGAACGGAGGGATTCCCGCAATGGCCAAGCACGCTACCACGAACGTGATGTGCGTAACGGGCATGTACTTGCGCAAACCACCCATCTGCGCCATCTCGTTGGAATGCACCGCATGGATCACCGAACCGGCACCCAGGAAGAGCAGTGCCTTGAACATGGCGTGGGTAAACAAGTGCCACATACCGGCCGTATAACCCAGAGCGTCGTGCCCGTTCATGCCGGATACGCCCAAAGCAACGATCATAAAGCCGATCTGGGAAATGGTCGAGAAGGCCAGCACGCGTTTGATATCCGTCTGGAAGCAGGCGATCACCGCGGCAAAGAGCGAAGTGAAAGCACCCACGTAGGCGATGTACGACAACACCTCCGGTGCTGCCTCGATGTACAGCGGGAACATGCGCGCTACCAGGAACACACCGGCTACCACCATCGTTGCGGCATGGATCAAGGCCGAAACAGGGGTCGGACCTTCCATCGCGTCGGGCAGCCAGATGTGCAAGGGGAACATTGCCGACTTACCGGCACCGCCGATAAAGATCAGGCTCAAGCCCCAGGCTGCCGCCGAAACACCCAGGAAGCTGGCTCCGGCTGCCGAAGAAAGTGCCGTGCCGCCCGGAGCGGTCAGGTCGATGAAGTTGAACGACTGGGCATAGAAGGACAATACCAGGATACCCAGCAGGAAGCCCAGGTCGGCAAAGCGGGTAACGATAAAGGCTTTCTTCGAAGCAGCGATGGCTGCCGGACGGGTGTAGTAAAACCCGATGAGCAGGTACGAGGATACACCCACCAACTCCCAGAAGATGTACATCTGGAAAATGTTGGTAGCCACCACCAACCCGAGCATCGAGAAGGAGAACAACGAGAGGAAGGCGTAGTAACGCGCAAAACCCCGCTCGCCCTTCATGTAACCCAGGCTGTAGAGGTGCACCATCAGCGACACGGTGGTGATCACCACCAGCATCATGCACGAGATGGGATCCAGCAATACGCCCAGGTCGATGTGCAGGTTTTCGGTAAAACGAAGCCACACCCAGTTGTACTCGGTGATCTTCTGGTAAACGCCGTCGGCGCCTTTTCCATCTATGAAGAAGTAATCAAATGCGGCCCAGTATGCCAATACTGTGGTAACGGCCAGTCCCGCCGTACCGATCAGTCCGGCCGAGCGTCCCTTGAGCTGTCCCTGGAAGAGTCCCAAAAACAGGAACATCACCATGGGAATGAGCAAAACGTATATCGAGTATTCCATTTTCTTGACGCGGTTTTAGACTAATATTTCATCGAGTCCATACGGTCCGTCTGGACGCTCTTGAGGTTGCGGTACACGTTGATGATGATGGCGATCGCCACGGCTGTTTCCCCGGCGGCCACCCCGATGACGAACAGGGTAAAGAAAAAGCCTTCGAGCGCCTCGGGATACAGAAAGCGGTTGAACACCACGAAGTTCACATTGACCGCATTGAGGATCAGCTCCAGCGAAACGAGCATGGCCAACAGGTTGCGGCGTGTGATGAAACCGTAAACGCCCGCGAAGAACATCACGGCTCCTACGAGCAGGTAAAATTCCATTGGTATTTCCATTGTCCTATCGTTTTCTTGCAATTAATATTCCGCCGATGATGCAAGCCAGCAAAAAGACGCTGATCACTTCGAAAGGCAGCAGATAACCGTACTTGTAAGGACTCATCAGCATCTGTCCCACCACATTCATATCGGGATCCGTTCCCCAGACCACCGACGGGGCGAAACGCTCGGAAAAGATGAGCCATCCGCAAACCACCAGGCCCACCAGCGCCCCGATCAGGGCCGGCACCACCTTTTTGGTTTCCGGTTTTTCGGTCTTTTCGCCGACCCCGCTGGTAAGCAGGATCGAGAATACGTACAACACGATGATACCGCCAGCGTAAATAGTCAGCTGCACCGCACCGAGGAACTGGTAATCCAACTGGAAGTACAGACCTGCCGTAGCAAAGAGTACGAACAGCAGGTACGTTACCGCACGCAGGATGCGCCGCGAAGTAACCGCCAGAAAGGAGAACACGACTATGATCAGCGCCAGGACGGCAAATACGATCAATCCGGATGTTATTTCCATTGTCATCAGTTATTTTCCTGTTGTTTTTCTTCTGTCTTTGCCGCAGCGCTTTCGGGGGCTGCTTCAGCCGGTTTGGGAGCGACCACCGGATCGAGGCGCAGCACGAGTTTGGTGCGGTTGAACACCGCATTCTCGAACGTATTGCGGAATTCGATGGCATTGTGCGGACAACTGTTCACACAAAGCTGGCAATAGGTGCAACTGCCCAGGTCGTAGATATACTCGTCGAGGACTTTCTTGGGTTTTCCGGTAGCCGGATTTACCTCCATGCGGGTCTTGACCGTAATGGTGCCGTTGGGGCAGGCATTCTGGCAAATCCCGCAGCCGATACAACGGCTGGGGCCATCCTCGTTCAGGGGCATGTACAATTCGCCGCGAAAACGTTTGGCGATCTGGAGCGTAGCCCGGTTTTCAGGATACTGGTCGGTGGTGTTCTTTTGCAGGAACACCTTCATCGTGGTCTTCAGACCGGTGCACAACGAACCGATCCCCCGGCAAATAGAACCTATGTAATTAACGAAACCCATTTCTTCTCTGTCTTTATCTTAAACTTAGAAATGCAAACCGAATATCACCACGATGGCCATCAGCATCAGGTTGACCAAACCGATGGGCAAAAGGTATTTCCACTCCAGAGCCAGGATCTGGTCCACACGCAGACGCGGGAACGTCCACTTGAACCACATCAGCACGAAGATCAAAAAGAACGTCTTGCCGAAGAACCATACCACCGAAGGGATGTAGTCCATCACGGCGTTGAAACCGTCCAGCCCGCTGATGTGCAAAGGCATCCATCCGCCCAGGAAGATCGTCGCAGCCACAGCCGCTACGATAAACAGGTTGAGATACTCGGCCAGGTAGAAGAAACCGAACTGAATACCGGAATATTCGGTGTGGTAACCGGCCGTCAGCTCACTCTCGGCTTCGGGCAAGTCGAACGGTCCGCGGTTGGTCTCGGCATTGCCGGCGATCAGGTAGATGATGAAAGCGATCACCGCCGGAATATGTCCCTTGAAGATGAACCAGCCGTCGGCCTGCTCGGCCACGATGGTCGAGAGCTGCATGCTGCCGCACAGGATGACCATCGTCAGGATGGACAAGGTAACGGACAACTCATAGCTGATCATCTGCGCACCGCTTCGCATGGCGCCGATCAGGGAAAACTTGTTGTTGGACGACCAACCGGCCAGCAGGATACCCAGCACCCCGATGGCCGAAACGGACAGCAGGAAGAAGATACCGATGTTGAAATCCAACACCTGGAGTCCGCGTCCGAAAGGCAGGTTGCTGAAGGCCAGCACCGAGGCCACGATAACGATAAAGGGCGCCAGAATGAACAGGAAGCGGTCGGAACGGTCGATGAAGATCAGTTCCTTGATAAGCATCTTGATCATATCGGCCACACTCTGGATCGTTCCCTTGGGTCCTACCCGGTTCGGCCCGATACGGCACTGGAACTTTCCGCACACGCGGCGCTCCATGTAGATCAGGATCAGGGCGATCACCGCGTAGAGTGCCAGAATGGCCGCGCCGATCAGGATAAATTCGATGGCCAGCGCCGCCCACGAAGGCATTGCAGCGCGCAGCGTTTCGTCTATCCAACCAGTGACTATTGAAAAATCGAACATATCGCTTTCTATTTGTTTTTGTTTCCTTGATTATTGCGTTAGCGGTCGATGTCCGGGACGATGTAGTCCAGCGAAGCTCCGATGGCGATCAGGTCGGCGATCTTGTGTCCACGGGAGAGTTGATCGACTACCGAGATCTGCGGCAGACCGGTCGAGCGGAACTTCAGGCGGTAAGGATACTTGTCCCCGCGGGATTCGATATACACCCCGAAATCGCCGCGTGCAGCCTCCACATGGGAGTAGTACTCGCCTTCCGGCAACTTGATCACCGGCTTGGTCTTGACCTGGATGTCTCCCTCCGGAATGTTGTCGATGAGCTGTTCGATGATATGGAGCGACTCGTAGATCTCGTCCATACGCGCCATGTAGCGGTCGAACACATCGCCACCGTGGTAGATCACCTGTTTGAAATCCACCTTGTCGTACATCGCATACGGATCGGTCTTGCGCACGTCGCACGCCCAACCGGAAGCACGGCCCGAAGGACCGGATACTCCGTACGAAATGGCCGTCTCCTTGGGCAGGACACCGATGCCCTTCATACGGTTCTGAGCGATGATATTGCCGGTAAAGACATTGTGATAGTCCGGCAGTACGGTCGGCAGGTATTTGAGGAACTTCTTGACTTCCTTGACAAAATCGGGATGCAGGTCGGCCTGCACGCCGCCGATGGTGTAGTAGTTCTGGATCAGACGGCCGCCCGTGGTTGCCTCGAAGATATCGAGAATCTTTTCGCGGTCGCGGAAACCGTAGAAGAAAGCCGTCAGTGCGCCGAAGTCCATGCAGAAGGTCGCATAGAACAACAAGTGCGAATCGATGCGCTGCAACTCGTCCATGATGGTGCGGATGTACTTCACCCGATCCGACACCTCGATACCCATCGCCTTTTCGATGCAGTTGCACAAGGCATGGCGGTTCATGTGCGCCGAAAGATAGTCCAGACGGTCGGTAAAGGCCAAAGTCTGGGGATAGGTCTTCGACTCGCTCAGTTTTTCGATCCCGCGGTGGATGTACCCGCAGTTCGGGTCGATCTTGCGGATGATCTCACCGTCGAGCGACACGCGGAAATGCAACACCCCGTGCGTAGCCGGGTGCTGAGGCCCGATATTGACCACGTATTCTTCCTTGGAGAAAATAGTGTGGGGCACGGCCTTGAGTGTACCGTCCGCTTGCACCTGATATCCGACGGTTTCGTCCACGCCGTCTTCCACATGGAGGTTCAACTCCTTGTTGGCGTTCATGTCGTAGTCCTTGCGCAAAGGATATCCGACAAAGTCCCGACGCAGGTACAGACGACGCATGTCCTGGTGTCCGGCAAATTTGACGCCGAAATAGTCGTACACCTCGCGTTCGTTGAGTTCCGCCGTGCCCCAGATGTCACTCACGGTAGGCAGCATGGGGTTTTCCCGGTCGGTAGTAAAGGTCTTGAGCACCACCCAGTGGTTGTGTACCGAGGAAGTAAGGTGGTACACCACGCCCAATCCTACCTCGGGACCTTCGTCCACTCCGGTGAGGCTCACCAGATAGTCGAACGCCATCTCGGAGTCGTCCTTGAGCATACGGGCTACTTCGCGCAGTTTGTCCGAGGGGACGGTGAAGGTGGGATACTGCCCTTCCTTGTATGCCGCATCGGGGGCAAGGGCTGTTATTTTTTCTTGTATTGCGCTCATAAAACTGTCTTCTTTTATACGATTACAGGCATCAGTCCTTGTCTTCGACCAGATCGGCCGGTTTTTCCTGATGGGCGCCGGCGCCGTGCTTGCCGAAATACCGCTCGGCTTTTACCTTGCGCTGGAGCTGCATCATCCCATAGAGGAATGCCTCCGGACGGGGCGGGCAGCCGGGAATGAACACATCCACCGGAACGATCTTGTCGATGCCTTCCACCACGTGGTACGAACCCTTGAACGGACCTCCCGATATGGTACATCCGCCCACGGCGATGACGTATTTCGGTTCGGCCAACTGGTCGTACAGACGGCGGAACACCGGGGCCATCTTGGGAACGATGGTACCGGCCACGACCATCATATCGGCCTGACGCGGACTGGCACGTGCTACCTCGAAACCGAAACGCGCCATATCGTGGCGAGCGGCTCCGACGGCCATGAATTCGATACCGCAGCAGCTGGTAGCGAACGTAAGGGGCCAAAGCGAATTGGAGCGTCCCCAGTTGATCACATCGTCGGCCAGACCGACGAATACGTTGGCCTTGCCGTCCTTGTTTATCTCCTTTACGAGCTCCTCGAGGCTTTCATTGTCCTTGAAATCCTCGTATTCCATCGATTTGATTTTTATTTCCATTGCAATGCTCCTTTTCTCCATGCGTATGCCAGACCGAGTACCAGTACCAGCATAAAGAACAATACGTTTACCAGAGCCATTACGCCGAGTTCTTGCACAGCCACTGCCCAGGGGAACAGGAACACAGCTTCCACATCGAACATCAGGAACAAAATGGCGAAAAGATAGTAACCTACCTTGAACTGCATCCAGGACGTCCCCCGGGTAGGCACACCGCACTCGTACGGAAGTCCCTTCTGCCGGTTGTAGGAGCGGGGAGCGATGAGCCACGCAATGGTCAATGCGGCGCTCACCAACACCAATGCAGTAAAAAATACTACAATAAGCAGCGTAGAATTCATATATAAAAGCGTTTGTTTTTCCCCTGAAAACAGCATCATGCCCCACAAAACACTTCACGGCCAGGCCTTACGCGCCTTCTTCCCGCTTCATCCCCCCTCTTCTTTTCTCTCCACCCCCATTTTCCTTCCTCTTCTCCGCGCGAAAAACAGCCTACGATGCAGGGCGCTGCAAAGGTACGTAAATAAATGAAATACAAAAACCCGAATCGGCAAAAAACCGTTCGGGTTCGAAGCCCTCTTTCCAGAGGCCGCTATTGTTATTTTCACATCTTGTTCTCCGCCTTATCGCCGGACTGTCTCGACCGCCCGGGCGATCCGCTCGCAAGTCTGTTCCGCACCGAGTACCTCGATGATGTCGAAGATCTCCGGCCCCACAGCGCGGCCCACCAGAGCAATGCGCAACGAGTTCATGATCGCCCCCAGAGGCAACCCCGTACCACCCGCATAAGCGAGTACCGCATCGTGCATCGCCTGCTTGCCCTGCGGGAACATCGTACGGATGATCTGCGCCATCTCCAGCAAATGGGCCGAAGTACCATCCTTCCAACGTTTCTTCAAATCGCCCTCGTCGTACTGCTGCGGCGCACGGAAAAAGTATCCGGCATGCTCCACGATGTCGCTGGCAAACGAACAACGCTCCTTGACCAAAGCGCACACCCGGCGCGCATAGTCGTCCGTGGGGAAACCTTCGGCCTGGAGCACCGGACGGACATACTCGAAAAAGTCCTCGTCGGAAAGGGCGTGAACGTACTGCTGGTTGAACCAACGCGCCTTTTCCGGATCGAAACGGGACCCGGACTTGCCCACCTTTTCCAGCGAAAAAGCCTGGATCAACTCGTCCATCGTATAGATTTCCTGGTCGGTACCTTCGTTCCATCCCAGCAGAGCCAGCATGTTGATGAAGGCTTGCGGCAAGTAGCCTTTTTCCCGATAACCGGAAAAGACCTCGCCCGAGGGAGCGTGCCATTCGAGAGGGAACACTGGGAAACCTCCCTGGTCGCCGTCGCGTTTGCTCAATTTTCCCTTGCCCGAAGGCTTGAGGATCAGGGGCAGGTGGGCAAACTGCGGTGCCTGCCAACCGAAAGCCTCGTACAACAATACGTGCAAGGGCATCGAGGCAAGCCATTCCTCTCCGCGGATCACATGGGAGATGTCCATCGTGTGGTCGTCCACGATGTTGGCCAAGTGGTAGGTCGGCATGCCGTCGGACTTGTACAGCACCTTATCGTCCAGTTCACACAGCCGGAAGGTGATGTCGCCCCGGATCATGTCGTGCACCGTGATTTCCCCTTCGGCGGGTATCTTGAAGCGCACCACGTAATGCTGCCCGGGGTCGGAGAGGCGCTGCTGCACCTGCTCGGGAGAAAGGGTGAGCGAGTTGTTCAACCCTTCCCGCGTGGCGGCATTGTAGGTGAATACTTTTTTCTCGGCTTCGGCGGCCTTGCGAAGGGCGTCGAGCTCCTCCGGGGTGTCGAAAGCATAATACGCATGACCGCTGCGCACCAACTGCTCGGCATATTCGCGGTACATGGCCTTGCGCTCACTCTGACGGTAGGGGCCGTAGGCACCGCCGAGATCGTCCGGACCTTCGTCGGGCACCAGTCCGCACCAAAGCAGGGATTTGATGATGTATTCCTCCGCGCCGGGAACATACCGGTTCTGGTCGGTGTCCTCGATACGGAGCAGGAAGTCCCCGCCGGCATGTTTGGCAAAAAGATAGTTGTAAAGCGCCGTACGCACCCCGCCCATGTGCAGGGGGCCGGTGGGACTGGGGGCGAAACGCACCCGTACTTTTCGATCGGTCATTTTGCTTGTCTTTAGCTGTTTTTACCGGATGCAAAGGTATGAAATATATCCATGTGCCGGGAAACAAATGCGGCGCTTCCTTTCAGGGAAGCGCCGCACTGCAGCGTGTTAATTGCCCGGAGAAATCCGGAGATTATCTTAGTTGAACATGTACTTCACGCCGATCTGCATAGCCCAACGGGACGAGGGGCTGATGTAGTCCTCGAAGGTGCTGGTGGGCACGGCTCCGTTCTTCTCCGGCATGGTAAAGCCCGGAGTGTAGTTGTTGGCGGCCGAAGGCTTCTCGGTCATCTGCAGGAACTGGTACTGCTGGTTCCAACCCGAAGGCGTGGACTGACGGACACCCCAGTTCTTGTTGAGCAGGTTGAGGAAGTTCGAGATATCGAGCGATACGCGGATCGTGTTGCGCTGACCGCTGGCCGTCTCCAGGAAGAAGTCCTGTGCAAAGTTCAGGTCGACCTGGTTTACATACGGGGCACGGCCGCCGTTGCGCTCGGCATATTCGCCGCGGTGGTAACGCAGGTACGGATCCTGCTTGATGAACGAATAGATGTCATGCCAGATAGCCAGTTCGGAACGCTTGTCGCCGGCAGCCGGAACGATGCGGATGTCGCTCATCTTTTCCGGAACAAAGATCAGGTCGTTGTACGAATAGCTGTCGTTGTTCACGTCGCCGTTGTACGTATAGGAGTAGCGGAACGGCATGTAGCGCTGATAGATCACACCGATAGAAGTAGCCATGCTCTTGGCATATTCGATGCGGTAGGATGCCTGCAGAAGGATACGGTCGGGGAACGAACCGGCCGAGTAGCCCAGTTCATCGGCATCCGGATTGACAGCCGGACGGTACTTGTAAGCCGAGGAAGCCACCGAGCTGGAACCGTCAGTTACGCTCTTGGATACACCGAAGGTATAAGAACCGTTCAGGTACAATCCTTTCAGCGGGCCGGTGAGGAAGTCCTTCTGCAACTGAAGGGTGGTGTAGAACGAGTAACCCTTGTTCGTATTGGTGAGCATGATCACGTCGTAAGCCTCGGAGTTGAGTTTGTTCTTGATCAGGTACGGACGATTGTCGGCACCACCCAGGTTGGTTACCCAGCTACGGTCGTAGTTCGGGTGGTTGATGTCCGTGTGGTAGAGTGCGTGTACATCCTTGTTGTAAAGAAGTTCCACGGTAGCGATCCAGCCTTTTCCGAAGCGATAGTCCACAGCCAGGTCGGTCTTCCAGATCTGCGGGTATTTCAACTCGGGATCGGTAATGGCAATGGAAGCCTTGGCGGGCTGCCCATTGTCCGGCTTGGGCGCATTGACCTCGCCGCTGAAAGCATACCCGGTCTCTACCTGACCGAAGAGCAGACCGTTGTTACCGGCCTGGTTGCCGATCCACACGTAAGGCGGCGTGCCGGCGAACAGTCCCGAACCACCGCGGATCTGGAGCGTATGGTCACCCATTACATCCCAGTTGAAACCTACACGGGGAGAGAGCATCACATTGGTGCTGGGCAGTTTGGCCGTATCGATGGTACGACCGTCACGGAAGATTACTCCGTCGAACACCGGGTTGTGATCCAGCTTGCTGGTAAAGATAGGAATATCGGCGCGCAGACCCAGCGTGAGGTTGAAGTTAGGCGTGATGGTCCAACGATCCTGTACGTAGAAGCCCAAGGTCAGCACGCTGGTCTTGGCATACGGGAAGGCATCGCTATCGGTAGCATTATAGATCTGCTTGTAATAGATAGCGTTGGTCAGAGGACGGTCGGCCGGATTGGCTCCGGAAGCGATCCACTGTTTGTGGGCCAGTACGTCGGCGTAGAAATCCTCGATCGACTGGTACTGGTACTGACCGGCGAAGGAGTTGGCAAAACCGTTCTTGAACGAACGATAGTCGGACTGCGTACCGAAAACCAACTGGTGATCGCCAACGGTCCAGGTAAAGTTGTCCTGAATCTGGTAAATATCGGAGTACAGCAGGTTGTTGTACGAGTTGGCTTCCGTTCCGAAAGTGGTAAAGGCCGTACTCTTGGCCGGAGAAGCGGCATCACCTTGTCCGATATTCACCTCGGGGAAGAAACCGCCGTCCATATCGCGGAAGTCGCGCAGAGCCGAGTAACCCACCGTCAGCGCATTGGACATGTTGCTGCTGATGGTCGTATTGAGATCGGCGATAAAGATGTTGAAGTTGTTGTTCTGCCGGTAGTAGGACGAGGAGAACGGAATAGCATTGGCGTTCGGTCCGCGGCCGCCGGGCAGGGCACCCGAAGTACTCGGGTTGTTGGTAACAAAGGATTTCAGGTAGAAATATTTAACACTCAGCGTGTTCTTGGTGTTGATATTCCAGTCCAAACGAGCGGTCAGACGGTCGGCTTCGACCGGAGTATTTTCTACATTGTAGCTTCCCGGATTGTAGTTGAAGTTCTCCATCAGGAAGTCAGCCAACTCCTGCAGGGTCTGCTGGTCGGCAAACGAATAGTCACCTTCCACCGGAGTATTCTTGTCCGGACGGGGACGATAGCTTACCGGTGTGGACAGGCGGTCGAGTTCGCCGTTAAGGAAGAAGAAGAGTTTGTTCTTGATGATCGGTCCACCGATGCTCAAACCGTAGTGGTTTTCCTGGAAATCACCTTTCTCTACCGTAACGTCTTTCTGACGGCGGCCCTCCAACGAAGGGCTCTTGGTGTACCAATATACCGAACCCACCCACTGGTTGGTACCGGACTTGGTTACCGTGTTGATACCGGCTCCGACAAAGGCACCGTTGCGCACGTCATAAGGAGCGATCATCACCTGGATCTGGTCGATAGCCTCCAACGAGATCGGCTGAAGATCACCGGCACCCAGTTTGCTGGACAAACCGTAAGAGTTGTTGAACGAAGCACCGTCCACCGTTACGTTGTTGAAACGGTAGCTGGCTCCGGCAAAACTGTTGCCGTTGGACATCGGGGTCAGGCGGGTAAAGTCTTCGATCGAGCGGTTGATCGCCGGCATGCGGTCGATCTTGTCGCGCGTGATAACCTCCTGTGCTCCCGTACGGTTGGCGCTGATGATAGGATTTCTGGTTCCTACCACAACGACTTCACCCAAATCCTGGGTATTTTCTTTGAGAACGACATTGAAGTTTCTGTCTTCCCCCAAGACCAAGGATACACCTTCGATCTTTTCCGGAACAAAGCCCACAAAAGAAATCTCGATCGTGTAAGGTCCGCCCACACGCATACCGTTGATGTTGAAACGGCCATTGGTCTGTGTAGCGACCATGTAAACGGTTCCCGAAGGAAGATGCGTAGCTTTTACGGTCGCTCCGGGCATCGTTTCCTTCTGCGAATCGGTTACCAATCCGCTGATGCTCGCAGTTGTCACCTGTGCCGTTGCACCGAGGGCAACCGCCACGAAAGCGACAATAAATGCAAAACTTCTCAAGAATGTTTTCATAAAGTTGGTGTTATTGTGTTGGTATCTATTTTTTCAGCCGCGTAAAGGTATCCTGGTCCTTTTACCTTATTTCCCTCTTTCCTTTACCAAAACGTTAAATCCAAATCCTGTCCACACCCTCCTTCAAAAAAAGCTTTATACGCTAACAAACAGGATGTTGGCAAAATACTTGTGTTTATTCCTTCTTGTTTCGACACCGCAAAGTTAGCACTTTTAACATATATTTTTGTTAAAACCCTATTTTATTCGCTCATTTTTTTCTTCACACCCGGGAAAGATCGTACCAAAGCGTTTTGTACATTTGTTCTGCAGTGCCATCCTCACACTGTACAAAACGATTCAAAAACACGAAAACATGTACGACAAACTCAAAAAACACCTTCAGAAGGAATTGGACGACATCCGGGAAGCCGGCCTGTTCAAGGAAGAACGCATCATCGCTTCGCCGCAGGGAGCCGAAATCACCCTGGCCGACGGACGGAAAGTCATCAACTTCTGCGCCAACAACTACCTGGGCCTGGCTGACAACCCCGAGTTGATCGCAGCCGCCAAAGCCGCCATGGACGCCCGGGGATACGGCATGTCTTCCGTACGGTTCATCTGCGGAACGCAGGACATCCACAAGAACCTCGAGAAAAAGATCGCCGAATTTTACGGCATGGAGGACGCCATCCTCTACGCCGCCTGCTTCGATGCCAACGGTGGAGTTTTCGAACCCTTGTTCGACCAGCAGGACGCCATCATCTCCGACGCCCTGAACCACGCCTCGATCATCGACGGGGTGCGCCTGTGCAAAGCCGCCCGGTACCGCTATGCCAACAACGACATGGACGACCTGGAAAAACAGCTTCAGGAGGCCGACCGCGCCGGAAGCCGTTTCAAGATCGTGGTTACCGACGGAGTATTCTCCATGGACGGCGTAGTGGCCAATCTGCAGGGCATTTGCACCTTGGCCGAGAAATACGATGCACTGGTGATGGTGGACGAATCGCATGCGGCAGGCTTCATCGGCCGCACGGGACGCGGAACCATTGAACACTGCGGAGTAGAAGGCCGGGTGGACATCGTAACCGGCACCTTGGGCAAAGCCCTCGGCGGGGCCATGGGCGGCTACACCACCGGCCCGAAAGAGATCATCGAGATCCTGCGCCAACGCTCCCGTCCCTACCTATTCTCCAATTCGCTGTGCCCGTCCATCGTCGGAGCGGCTACGAAGGCCTTCGAAATGGTCATGGCCGATACCACGCTGCGCGACCGCACGGAAGCCAACACCTTGCGCTTCAAGGAAGGCATCCGCCGCATCGGGCTGGATGTCAAACAGGGCGATTCGAGCATTATCCCGGTAATGCTGTACGATGCTCCCCTGGCGCAGAAAATGGCACAACGCCTGCTGGAAGAAGGTATCTACGTGACCGGTTTCTTCTATCCCGTGGTACCCAAAGGACAGGCCCGCATCCGGGTACAGATCTCGGCCGCCCATACCCCCGAGCAGATCGACCGGACGGTGGCTGCATTTGAAAAAGTAGGCCGCGAACTCGGTGCCATCCGGTAACGTATATAACGTATATAAGGAAAAAGATGGGAAAGGGAAAATATCCTTGGGTACGGACAGCCCTGCTGTGTGGTGCAGCCGCTGTTTTGAGCCTGTTTTCCGCTTGCAAAGGAAGCGGAGAGACGAAAAGCACGGCAACTCCTCTTGTGGGCGGAGACCGGGACGAACACGGTTGTATCGCTTCAGCGGGTTACCGTTGGAGCCAGGTACAGCAACGCTGCATCCGTCCTTTTGAAGAAGGCATACGGCTGCTCCCGGTGGGGGATCCGCAGGACAGTTCGGCTGTTCTGGCCGCGACGGTGATCTTCAGCACCGATTCGCTCCGGGCCGAGGTGCTTCTCCCCGACGGGGAAACATCCCCTGTTCTGAACCGGAGAACGCTGCCTTCGGGAGGATATGCCTGGAACATCGAAGACGACGATACGTACAATGTCCGCCGGGACGAGCAAGGAAAATGGACCGTTTCACGACGTGGGAAAGTCCTTTTCCGCGCGGAGTGATTCGGGGAAACCTTCCCTCCTGTGGAGGCGG